>NZ_CP004078.1:1937272-2256363 GCF_000612505.1 Paenibacillus sabinae T27 | reverse complement strand
AGGGAGGCTGGTCCGCATGCAGCGGGGCGACCTTGCGGAAAGCATCCATTTGTTCTGTGGAGAAATTGCTGACGCCAATGGCGCGTATTTTCCCCTGCTCCAATAGCTGCCGCATCGTTTCCGCCGTTTCTTCTACAGGGACCAGCGGGTCCGGCCAATGGATTTGATAAATGTCAATATAGTCTGTCTTCAAACGCCGAAGAGAGTCGTCGACTTCCTTCAGGATGCGTTGTCTCGTTGCGTTGCGGTGAACGCTGCCGTCGATCCACTCCAGCGCCGCTTTTGTCGCAATCACAATTTGATCCCGCTTCCCATAGGACTGGACTGCTTGTCCAACAACTTCCTCAGAATGGCCAAAACCGTACACGGGCGCCGTATCGATCAGATTAATTCCGCGGTCCAATGCGGCGTGAATCGTACGAATCGACTCCGCATCATCGCTTCCGCCCCACATCCAGCCGCCGATAGCCCAAGTACCCAGACCAATTCGGGAGGCCTTAAGTCCGGTATCGGAAACCTGTACAAATTCCATTTTTCCTTCATCCTTTCTGCGAGTTAGAGTTCCAATAGGATTAAAAGACGCTTCTCACCAAACCTCCGTCAATCCGCAATGCCGCGCCGTTGATTGCCGAGGACAAAGGACTGCTTAAAAAGGTGACGAAATTAGCGATTTCTTCGGGTCTGATCAGGCGCTCTATAATGGAGGTCGGCCGATTTTCCTTCATAAACTTGGCCTCCGCTTCCTCTATGTTAAGACCCTCATTCGGATATAAAGAATTGAGCATCGTCTCTACCCCTTCGGTAAGCGTCGAGCCCGGCATAACGGTATTTACCGTAACGCGAGAGCCTGTGGTCAGTTCGGCCAGACTTCGGGAGAGCGACAACTGCATCGTTTTGGTTGCGCTGTAATGAGCCATTTCTTGGGAAGGCATGATGGCGGCTTCGCTGGCGATGAAGATTACTCTTCCTTCATCTTTTTGCAGCATTTGCTGAAGGTAGTGCCGCGTCAGCCGGACTCCGCTCATAATATTCACTTCAAAGAACTTAAACCACTCTTCGTCCGGGATTTCAAAATACTCCGCCGGCTTAAAAATCCCCAAGTTGTTGACGAGGATATCAATGTCAAATCCCCGATTAATCAGCTCCTGACAGCCGCTTTCCGTCCCCAGATCAGCGGCGGCTGGCTGAGGATTTGCATAAGGATACAATTCCTTTATATCTTGTACAACTTTTAACACCTTGTCCGCATTGCGTCCGTTGATCAGTACAGATACGCCTTCCTTGGACAAGGCCTCGGCGATCGCTCTGCCGATTCCTTCCGTCGAACCGGTGACAAGCGCGGTTCTTCCTTCTAAATGAAGCTCCATGGTTAATCACCCTCCTCCACAACAGGATAACCTATCCATCCAGTTAAATCCAGAAAGCCAGTTCACGAACAATCGGCTGCCACCCTGGAACTGTTTCAAATATAGAAACTTTATTTCTTTATTTGAATCTTTTTTTAGTAATGCTCTACTATTTTTATCATCAAAGGAGGTGAATGTATGTCTACGAAAATCTATCTCGCGCTGTTCGCGCTTGCCGTCAGCGCCTTTGCCATCGGCACGACCGAATTCGTAATCATCGGTCTTCTCCAGACGGTGGCCGCCGATCTTGGAATCACGATAACCAAGGCCGGAACTCTGGTCTCGGGCTACGCTGCGGCTATCGCCATCGGCACCCCGATCGTTGCCGCGCTGACCGGCCGCCTCCCGAAGAAAGGCTACCTGCTATTCCTTATGGCGCTGTTCACGGCGGGAAATGTGCTGTCCGCCGTCGCCGGTTCATACTCGCTGCTAATGTTCTCCCGAGTCGTCACGGCGGTGGCCCACGGCATCTTCTTCGCGGTCGCTGCAACCGTCGCCGCCGATATGGTTCCTGAGGGCAAAAAAGGAAGCGCCATTTCAATCATGTTCACGGGACTTACGGTCGCCACCATTCTGGGGGTTCCATTCGGAACTTACATCGGACAGCAGTTCAATTGGCGTCTCAGCTTCGCCGCTGTCGCCATCCTCGGCCTTATCGGCTTGCTGGTCATTATATTTGCGGTAAACAAAGTCTCCCGCGACAACGCTTCACCGACAATCAGGGATGTAGGCAGACTGGCCGGCAATCCGCGTATTTTGCTGGCGCTGCTCATGACCGTAGCCGGTTTTGGCGGAACCTTCGCCTTGTTCACTTATCTGTCACCCATTCTGGAAGAGATCAGCGGCTTCTCGTCCGATTCCATCTCCCTGCTTCTGCTCGTCTACGGCATCGCCGTTGCCGCCGGCAATCTTGCGGGAGGGAAGCTGGCGAACGGAAATCCGGTGAAGGCGCTCCGGTATGTGTTCCTGTTTCAGACAGCAGCGCTGCTGCTGCAAATCTGGCTGCTGCCCGGCAGACATTTAAGCATTCTGTCCATTATACTGCTGGGCCTATTCGCCTTCATGATGTCGGCGGGCGTGCAAGCCTATGTTCTGATGCTGGCCGAGAAGCTGGTTCCATCCGCCAAGTCGGTTGCTTCCGCGCTGAACATTTCCGCCTTCAACATCGGCATCGCCGCCGGGTCGGCGCTTGGAGGGTACACGGTCGATTACATGAGCTATCTCGATACAGCCTGGATCGGCGCGATAATGACGGCGGCCGCCATGGCGCTGGCGCTGATCAATTACCGTCTGGACCGCAGACAGCGATTATTCGATTAATTTTATTATTACGTTAGATCGAGGAGAGAGAAATATGAACTTGCAGACATTGGAACAATTGGAGCGAGAGCTCGAATTCACCGGATTCACCAATGAGGACGCTCTGCAATTGGGCAATCTGATTATTCAATATGCGAAGGAGAACAACGCGGCTATCGCTGTCCACATTGAACGGTGCCGCGTACCCGTCTTCACTCATCTGATGGATGGAACTTCAGAGGAAAATTACGCCTGGCTGTTCCGAAAAAAACGGATTGTCGATCATTACAACCGGAGCTCTGCATACATCGAAACCCGCTTTATCGAGAGCGGAACCACACATACCGCTAGCTCGCTGCTTCCCCCCGGGGATTATCAGGCGGTGGGCGGATCTTTACCCATCCGTGTCAAGGGAGTCGGCGTAGTCGGCTCCGTCACAGTTGGCGGATTGACCGGTGAATTGGACCATGAATACGCGGTTGAAGGCCTCCGGCGGTTTCTTAGCGGCAAATAGGCCATCCTGACCTGAAAAAGGCCTGAAGACGCGTCCAAGAGACGTGTCTTTCGGCCTTTCACAGTTTCCTGGAGATTTGGGCGCTGCATTCCAGCAATCTTTTGCTCAGCGCCCGGTCTTTCTTCTTCGTAAGCCGGGCGGCTGGACCGGCGAGCGCCACAGCGGCAATCACCGCATCATCATAATAGATCGGGGCGGCGATACAGCGCAGACCGACCTCCGTCTCTTCATCGTCAACCGCATAGCCTTGCCGCCGGATCACTTTAAGATGCTCCCTGAGCATATGCATGTCGGAAAAAGTGTTTTCCGTATTCTTGTGAAGCGTAAGCCGGCTCAAAATCTCTTCCCTCTGCTCTTCGCCCAAATGGGCCAGGATGACTTTGCCGAAGGCGCTCAAATGAGCGTAAGAGGAATCGCCGACCTGGGAATGAATCCGCATGGTATGCGTACCCTCCACCACTTGCGTCGTCACCACATGGAGGTCATGAAGCACTCCGACATACAGCGTCTCCCCCACCTCCTGAGCCAATTGATTTAGCGGAGGCACTGCGAGCCAGTCGAGTCTCGGACTCGAGGCCGCCGGCGTCCTTCCCAGCTTGTCCGTAACACGGTAAGCACGGTCTTCCTTCTCGATATACCCCGCATTCTCCAGCGTGTGCAGCAAGCGGAATGTCGTTGATTTGTTCAATTGAAAGGTCCGCATAATTTCGGTCAGCGTCATCGGCTGCCCTTCCCGCAGCGCCTCCAGAATCAGCAGCCCTTTCTTTAGCGTTGCCACCTCGTATTGATCCACATCTTCATCTCCTAACTATTTTATACGGTAAGCAGTAGTCCTTATATTATAGAACAAATTGCAAAGTAGGTTCAAATATAGGTACAATGGTTCATTATATGAAAAAGACCAAAAACAGAGCAAAACCGCGTACGCCATTCGAAACAGTATCCGAGGCTTTCTGGCTCAGGGAAAATACATTCAAGGCTATGGGGAACTGAACTAGCTGGAAGGTTACGCCCGTTCGTTGAAAAGGCTATGAAACACCCTTTAAAAAATTTTTTTGATATGAAGTGAGAGCAATTAATGGTTTACTGCATCTTAGAAGCAGAACAGCAGGAAAGGAGGACAAAAAAATGGATGCAAAAGAGCTGGAGCTTAGCAAGATACAGGATGTATTAAGAGGAAATAAAGAATCATACGCTTTCCTGGTAGACAAATATAAAAATAAAATATTCGGTCTGCTTCTAAAAATGGGCGCCTCTCCCGAAGACGCTCAAGATATGACACAGGAAGCTTTTATAACGGCTTATCGTAAGCTGGGGCACCATCATATAGACCGAAGCTTTGCAGGATGGATTTACACCATTGCTGTTCATATTTTCCAGGAAAGATTCAGGGGAAGAAAAAACCTCATGCATCAAGAAATTCCTGCCGATCTTTTGAGCCCGCTCCCTAATCCAGAGAGTGAGGCCATACAACAGGAGAACAGAAACGAACTCTCCCGTATAGTCAACAAGCTTCCAAGCAACTACAGATTAATGCTAATGCTGAGATATACAAATGACCTGACCTACGAAGAAATAGAACAAATAACGGGATTCAGTATGAATCAAATCAGAAACGGATTGCATCGGGCTAAAAAAAGACTTCAAAAGATGCTTACAAAGGAAGGAGTTGACCTAAATGAAATGCTGGAGCACTGCACAGATGGAAGAACTTCTTATAAACAGGCACCTGAATAAGCTGGAGAAGCATATTGAGAACTGCCCATCTTGTTTAGCTCGTTACGAACAGCTGTTGCAGGAACAATCTGAATGGTCTGACGCCCTGTTTCAGGATTCCTTATCTCCTTCATTTACCAATCAAGTCCTGGAAACTCTACAAGAAACGGAGATAGAGCCTGTTGAAGAGCCGGTACATAAGAATATGATTCCCCCTAGAAAACCTCCTCGTCGGAAATATAGAAAAAATTTACAACAATGGGCTGGTGCAGCGGTGATTCTCCTTGCTATGTCCGGATCATTAATCTATGCAAATCCATCAATAGCGGAAATCGTTCGCTCCATGTTTTCGTCTGATGCTGAACTTGACCCTGGACTGCAGCAGTCCAGAAAATTAGGACTCATTCAAGATCCAGGCATAAATGTCAGCAGTCACGGCTACAGAATTCAGGTGAACGAGGTTTCCGCAGATGCGGCTAGACTCACAATAGCTGTAAAAGTCACCGATCGGTTTGGTAAACCGGTGCTACAAGGATTTAATTGGGAGCAAATTAGCGTTAAGGATGAACTAGGTAATGAAATTGGCTTAGGGAGATTTGGAAGCGGAAATAGCAGCGTAGATGTTTTTACCTATATTTATAAAGGGGAACTTACTTCTCCAACAATTACTGTAGAGAGCCGCATTGATAAGATCAAAGGAACAAAAGGGAACTGGAGATTTTCTTTCCCGGTGGACTTGACTAAAGCAGATTCTCTGACTACTGTAGATGAGCTGAAGGAACACTATGTTAATCCAGAAGGCCTGACTATACAAATGGATAAACTGACCCATACTCCAAGCGGAGTGAAATTGGAACTTACAACGAGACTGAGCCAACAAGCAAGAAATAAAGTTCCGGCAAATATGGAAGAAATGCAGAAACTAATGTTTCATTTTGAAGATGAACAGGGGAATATAATATCACAAGTTAATGGCATGCACTCGATTTCTATGTTAGCGGGAGAAGCATCCAAACGTACGGAACAAGGGATTCACTGGGTATATACCTTTATTGATCTGCCTTATGACTCACAGCACGTAAAAATGGTGTTGGATGGATACTCCATACCTGAGAAGAGTGAGGATTCCGTAGTCATTTATCCATCCAGACTAAATAAAGAAAATGCGGTATTTAGTAATTCAGGCGATAAAGTATGGTTTAACTCCTTTAAGATTACTCAAGATCCTGATCAACAAGCAGCGATAGCGGCTGGAGTTATTGAGAATCAAGAAGCGAAATCGGCAGGAGTAGTCGAAATTAAGGGTGAATACGTGAATATGGCCAATCCGGCGGTCGAGCAATGGCAAGCCATTGATGATAAAGGCAATAAATACCCTATAGAGTTTCGAGGGACCGGGGATCTTGATAAAAAAACTCTGGATGGCAGTTTTATCATCAAAGGATTATCCTACACTCCTACGAAACTTACATTGGTTCGTAGTATTGTTGATCGGTATTACTCAGATGTTCAATGGTCTTTTGACCTCCCGAAAGGCAGACCAATCCCCGGACTTGAGAATAACGAACCCATTAAATATTGGGAAGATATTTTACCTATCCGTTAATATTGTAAGGCTGCCATATCTCCTCGGCAGCCTATATCAGTATTCGGTATCGGCTATTTGGCCCTGAGATGCAGACAACCCTTAGTGATGAAACAACCGAGTGTTGGAGAACGCCATCACTATTCCATATTCGTTACATGCGTTAATCACCTTATCGTCCCTAATTGAGCCGCCTGGTTGGACAATGTATTTCACACCGCTTTTTTGGGCGCGATCGATATTGTCCCTTTGAGGGAAAAATGCATCAGAACCAAGAGAAACGCCATCCAAATTCTTCAGCCAATCGTTTTTTTCTTCCTGGGTGAGTCTTGTTGGAATATTTACAAAGACATCTCCCCAATCTTTCATTTCCTCAGCTGTTGTATTGCTCCCCAGGAACTGATCAATTGAAATATCTTTTTCCGTTCTCGAAACGCCTTCCTTAAACTGTAAGTCCAACACTGCCGGATGTTGACGAAGGAACCAGAGGTCTGCTTTTTCTCCGGCGAGACGAGTACAATGAATTCTCGACTGCTGCCCGGCTCCACATCCAATAACCTGTCCATTCAAGGCATAACAAACGGAATTGGACTGTGTATATTTTAAAGTTATCATTGAAACGATCAAATCACGGACAGCTTCATCAGGCAGATTCTTATTTTCAGTTACAATATTATGTAATAAATCCGTATTGGGAATTAGGTCATTCCGGTGCTGCTCAAAAACAATTCCATACATTTTCCTTGTATCCAAGGCATCGGGTTCATAGTCCGGATCTATTTTGATAATATTGAAGCTGCCTTTACGCTTTTGTTTAAGAATTTTCAAGGCTTCGACTGAATAATCAGGGGCAATGATACCGTCTGACACTTCCTTTTTGATCAGCAAAGCAGTTGCCTCATCCACCTTGTCGTTTAGAGCGATCCAATCTCCAAAAGAAGAAATCCTGTCCGCGCCTCTAGCTCTGGCATACGCAGCAGCCAATGGACTTAATTCCATATTCTCAACAAAATAAGCCTTCTTTAGGTTTTCATCAAGTGGCAGCCCTATTCCACTGCCTGCCGGGCTCACATGCTTGAAGGAAGCTGCCGCAGGGAGTTTCAATGAAATCTTAAGCTCCTTTACCAACTGCCAAGAATTTATAGCATCCATAAAATTGATGTATCCCGGATTCCCGTTTAATACTTCAATAGGCAATTGATCTGTTACGGAATAAATCCTTGACGGTTTTTGGTATGGATTAATTCCATATTTCAAAATAATTTCTTTTTGCTTCATTGTCTCGCCCTCCTATTGAAAAACATTTACAGATATTTCTATATATCATATTTCTCAATACTCGGCTTGTCCAGGTATCAGGTGTGAAAAATCCTGTTGCTACACATACCCCATTAACTACTTGAGCTTCTGCGCCAAAAATCTCCGCAAACCGTCTACAAAGTGGACTAAGCTGCAAAACATTTTTATAGCCTTACAAGCCCGCAGCCGCTTTAATTTGGGCTCTTTGAGACATAATCAACGTTCTTAGTCTTTTAGTTCCGAAGGCGCCTGCCGAAAATCCGTTACCTTTCGGATAGTAAACAATCCGCAACGAGGTTCCATCCTTAAGGTGCACTCGCAGGAAAACACCATTATCGTGCTTTATTTCCTCATAAACGGCATCGGAACCCACATACTTCAGAATCAGCAGTTCACGTATGAATTCTGAAGATGCTTCCTTGCTAAAGTCTCCAATTTGACTGCCGTCCCTGGCGCTTTCCAGGCTTACTTTTTGCACCTTCCCTTCGATGTCCAGCAGATCCCCCATCGTTGCCGCATTCGGATTTTCCGTTGCTTGATAGATCTTGTTGTTTGCTGCGACCCGGAATTCCGGGTTATATCCTTTTAACGTGTAGATGACAGTTCCGGCTGGAAGGAAAGCCGCATCCCCATTTTTTGTAACGTGATCCGTACAAGCATTGTCATTCAACATATACTTCACTCGTCCCACTTCGGCATCAAGCTGCTCTGGTTTCACTTCTTTCGTTCCATCGTAGTTTTGAGCATACCTAATGTTATTGATCATCAAAAAATCAACCCACTCAATTTTCGATAAACAGGGTTCTGCTGATTTTTCAATAACCGGCTCTGAAGCAGCATGCTGTTCAACTGCCCTTTTCCCTGCCGTGCCGCAGGCAGTTCCCATCAGCACAAGACCAAAGACGAGTAATAACCGTGCCAATCGCCTGATCTTTTTCATCCCTAATCACCTCAGTTCTTTGACGAAATTCTTAAGCTTAATGTTTCAGACAGATACTTGCAACTTGTATTTATATTTCACGGGCTGGTGAATATATTATATTAATCTCCGTACAAACCGTTTTCCTCCTGGAACGACAAATCATACTTTCAATGGATAGTTAGAAACAAATGCTGAGCTGCTGCTCTAATTTTCACATTATTTTCATCTTATCCGGGTTTTGTGCACTGAATTTTGGTTAAATAACGGACATGTGTGGCAAAATGGGTGATTCAGCCTGTTTTGTGATTCATTGCAGTAAATGCAGGACCCCTGCTTGTCATCATTTTCAAGGAGGAGTTTAGGTGATTACGAGAAACGTAAGCGCTTGCATTCGTGATGTGCAAAAACAGTCCACCGAGTCCGGTTCCGGTACTCAAACGATTCTTTACCTTAAGGGCTGTCCTCTGTACTGCAATTGGTGCCCCAATCCGGAGCTCCGCAATCCCGAAGTCAGGCTGGTGTGGGACCCGATCAAAGCCAAACACTATGAAGACGGACGGATTTATTCCGTTCAGGAGGTATTGGAGTTATGCCTCGATAATCTTGATCCCGCCGAAAGGACTGCGTCCGGGGTTACGTTGACTGGCGGAGAAGCCTTGACGCAGCATACCTTTGTCTATGAACTGCTGTCACGCTTGAAGGAGCTCGGAGTACATACGGCCGTTGAAACTACCGGATATGTACCTGAGGGTCAATTTGCCAAGCTGCTCCCCCTGATTGATCATCTGATATTTTATGTAAAACACTATGAACGTGAAGCGCACAGAAAAATAACCGGAGTTTACAATGATCTCATTATTGAAAATTTGCGGAATTCTCTCTCCAGTCCAAGCGAGGTTGAGGTGCGGCTTAACCTTATTCCCGGATTGAACGACCGTCCGGAGGATGCCGAAGGATTTGCCAGACTGCTCCAGCGTATAGGTGTAAAACAGGTGCAGCTTTTCCCCTCCAACAACCAGACAGACCCATCAAACCGGCACAATGCCCAAGGCAGCGCTTCACCGTTTACCGAGGTAGAATTAGCCGCCTATCAGGACGCCTTTCAAAATCTCATAAGATGACTGCTTATAGCTTTAAGGTTTCGTGAACCCTCAGTCGAACTGAGGGTTTTCCTATACAAAAACCGCCAAACAAAATTGGACTGCCAAATATATATCCATCTGATCAGATGATATTAAAATTCAATAACCGATAAAATTAGTTGCGAACAAAAAAACTATCGTATATTGTGAAATTGCCCTCAATGTATGCGTAACCAAATTTGGAATTATTTAATAGGTAAGGAGTGTTGATGCTTGAGTCAAGTTTCTGAAGCTGTGGCCCTGAATGCGGCCGAACACCCGCAGGAGCGCCGTTTTAAGCTGTATCTGTGGGTCGTATCCTATCTTCGGCCTTACGCGGGTCAACTTACGCTGATCGTGCTGTGCGGACTGATTGCCGCCGCGGGTGAGCTGGTGATCCCCAAGATGATCGAGCATCTGGTCGACAGCATCATTCCGGCTAAGAATAAAAGCGCTTTTACAAGTATGCTTCTTCTGCTCGTTGGAATCGTGGCGCTCTCCGTCTGCGCTTCCTTGCTTCGCAATCTGCTTCAAAGAACAGTCGGAAGCAAAGCCGCGCGCGACCTGCAATTCTCCGTGCTTCAGAAGCTGCGGAAGCTTGGCTTTTCCTACTATGAACAGCGTCCCGTAGGCGAAACGCTCTCTTTGATGAACAATCAGGTGCACGCGGTGCAGGAGCTGTACACCAGCTTTTTTCCCGACATGCTGGAGCTTGCCCTCTTCGTCATTCTCGCCGTTTCCGTGATGGTGTCGGGCAGTCTCAAATTGACATTGGTTGCCGTTCCGTTCTTCCTGATCTACTATGCCGTAGGGCCGAGTCTTGATCGAAAGACCACGGAGTGGAATGAGCGCATGAATACACAGCGGATGGACTATAACCGCAAAATCCATGAATCGGTGTCAGGCATCCGCGACTTCCGGGCTTTTTCCGCTGAGAATTGGGATTTGCAGCGTGGGCTTCGGCTGTATCAGACCGTCACAGACACCACCTTGAAATGGGTATTCTTCATACATACCCGCTGGAGCATCCGAAGGGTGTTCTTCGACGCCGGCGCGGTCGCGCTTTTCATATTCGGCTATTGGTTTATCCGTAATCAGACGTTGACTGTAGGCGCTTTCCTATCCTTTTTCCTCATTTACTCTGTCGTTATGTTCAAATTATCCATGCTGATTGGCAATCTTGCGCAGCAAGGGATGATGCTGGAGCAGGCCAATCCGATTCGCAGACTTATGCTGCTGAAGCCCCTTGTAGAGGAACCGGAGCATCCCATTCCCTTGGGAACGATAAATGGCCGAATCACTTTCAAAGATGTTGGTTTCCGCTACCCGAATCGCCCGCCGGTCATCAGGGACTTCTCGCTCGACATCCGGCCCGGTGAAAGGCTGGCCTTTGTCGGCACCAGTGGAAACGGAAAATCAACTTTACTTAAGCTGATCAACCGCTTTTACGATCCTCAGGAAGGAACGATCGAGCTGGATGGGGTCCCCATCACCCGGCTGTCTTTTCAAGATTTAAGAGGAAGCATTGGTTATGTCTTTCAGGAATCGTATCTGTTTGGCTTCTCCGTCAGAGAGAACATTCGCTTTGGACGGCCGGAGGCGTCGGATGAAGAGATTGAGCAGGCCGCGAAAGCTGCCATGGCGCATGAATTTATCCTTCAGCTTCCGCAGGGCTATGACACTTTGGTCGGAGACCGCGGAATGAAGCTGTCAGGCGGACAGAAACAAAGAATCGCGATTGCCCGTATGCTGATCTCGGGTCCGAAAATCGTCCTGCTCGATGAAGCAACGTCAGCACTGGACAACGTCTCCGAAGCAGAGGTCAAGACCGCGCTGGATCGCCTCTTTGAAGGCCGGACGATGATCGCCGTTGCCCACCGGTTATCGACTATCAAGGATTTTGACCGGATTGTGGTCTTGGATGAGGGGACAATCGCAGAGATTGGTACCTACGAAGAGTTAATCGCCCGGGAAGGCATCTTCTATAATCTGGCCCAGGGTCAGGGGCAAACGGTCGCTATTACCGGTGATTCGGAGGATACGCTGTGAAATATGTGAAATGGATATGGGATCACCTGATGATGATCAGAGCCGGCTTTCAGCTGGCCATTGTGCTGCTCGTTTTGGAAAGTTTCTTCGGCGTCGCTTCCGTCTACGTGCAAAAGTACATCATCGATGATCTGTTCATGCAGCAAAAGTTCGAGCTTCTGCCCGTTCTGCTTAGTGTTTACGCCATTATCTTTATCTGTAGTGCCATCTTGTTCGTCGCCACGCCGTATACGTTTGTCCGAAACGAATATATTATTACGAAAATCATGACCAAAAACATGTTCACCCGGTTATTCCGCTTTCCCATCTCCACTTTCCAAAAAGAGAGAGCCGCCAAGTTCGTCCAAAACCTGAACAGCGATGTTCTGGATACGGGTTCTCTGGTCAGCTATCTTTCACCCACCGGGATCAGGAGTATGTTCGAAGCGCTCATCATGCTTGCCATTGTCGGCTACTCGAGCATTTGGGTCATGGTGTGCGTCCTGGCCGTGTGCTTGCTGTATATTGGTAATGCCTGTTTCTTTGCGAAAAGGATCAAGAAAGCGGCAGCCGTTGTGCTGGAGAAGCGGACGGATCTGACGGTTCATCTGGAGGAAGGAATCTCCTCGACACGGGAGGTCGTTGCGTTTCACAGAACCGAGTGGGAGTCGAACCGCTATCAAGCCTTGTTTAAAAAATACTTTGACGCAATCCTGCAGGAAGGCCGGACTGTCAACCTTCAGATGCTGTTCAGCGCGCCCTTGCGCTGGGGGGTTGCCGTTTCGGTTGTAGCCGTTGGCGGCTATCAGTTGATTGAGGGCAGACTGAGCCTCGGCACCTTCGTGGTCGTCCTACAGCTGGTGCTGCAGATCATGGATAAAATCCATTGGCTGTTCGACTACGTCATGATGATGATCGCGCGCTTCGCTTTAATCGACCGAATCGAGGACTTTAATAGTATACCGCAAATCGATAACGGAACGCAGCCGCTTAGCGGCGAGGTTCAATCTATCCAGTTCCGGAACATCAGCTTCGCTTATGAGGACAAAAATATACTGAACGGCCTTACCGCCGTCCTTCCTATTGGGAAGAAAATCGCATTCGTCGGAGCAAGCGGCGGCGGCAAATCGACGGTAGCCCAACTGCTCACCCGCTTCTACAACCCAAGCGAAGGCGAAATTCTGGTGAACGGCATTCCGCTTACCGATATTCGTCGTCAGGACTGGATGAGCCGAATTGCGATCGTATTCCAAGAGCCCTACCTGCTAGCCGACACGATCCGGAAGAACGTGCTGTTCGGCCGGGAAGACACGGATGATCAGCTTATCGGCGTGCTGCAGGACGCACAGCTGCTGGATACGGTAATGAAGCTGCCGAATAAGCTGGATGAAACCATCGGGGAACGAGGCATTCAGCTCTCCGGAGGCCAGCGCCAGCGTCTAGCCTTGGCGAGAGCGATGCTGAGAGATCCCGATATTCTCATCTTGGATGAAGCCACCTCCGCCCTGGATATGGAGACGGAAAGGAAAGTGCAGCTGCTGCTGGATGACAAGCGTTCGGGACGAACGACGATCATCATTGCGCATCGGTTGTCCACCGTAATGAACGCAGACATCATCTTCGTCATGAAAGATGGGCAGGTCGTTGAGGAAGGCACTCATGAGGAGCTGCTAAGAGAAGGCGAGCTGTATCCAGAATTGGTCCGGACCTTTGAGAAAGAAGCCAGGGATCTTGCAAGCGCGTAAGAAATAATCTTCGATGATTCGAATAAACAGGTTGGGCAGAAGATATTCTGACCCAACCTTTTTTCGCGCTCCCGCGTTCTTATTCCTAGCTGCTCAACCATACTTTACTCATATCTGCTGCCCGCTTTTGACTTTCATATCCCGATACTGAGTAGGTGCAACTCCAAGACGTTTCTTGAATGCTTTCGAGAAGGAGAAGATATCTGGATAGCCCACAGAATGGGCAATTTCGGACAATGTATAGGAAGTCTGCTCCAGTAATGATCGGGCCTCCTTCATCTTCAAGTCCTGGATAAACTGAATGGGAGTGATTCCGTAAGCCTTACGGTACTGTTTGGTAAAATGGGTGCGGTCTATGCCGACATACTCCGCAACTCTTTCAACTGTAATGCCCTCCGCATAGTGAATCTCCATATATTCATGTCCTTTTTGAAGCCACGAGACATCCCGCAGATCATTACGGGCAGAACTGTCAACCGCAGCAGAGAGCTGGTCGAAGATACGGTGGAATAAGATAAGCCGTCTCAGGTCCGTATCATTATCCGAATTCACCAATCTGAAGAAATCCCACATCAGTTGAATCGCTTCGGGTGTTAATACACCCGCCGCATGCGGGCTGTGCATAGTCAGCCCAATCTTCTCAAGCAGCATTACAGCCTGCCTCCCGTCAAAGGCAAGAAATACTTTGCGGAGCGGATCGTCCGGACTCGTGTAATATTCATGAATGACCTGCGGAAACAAACAGAAAATATCATTTGGGCGGAGCTGAAAGGTTTGCTCATTTTGATGAAACGTCCCTTGCCCTTCCAGCACAAAAAGCAAATAATAATAGGGCGTCGTCCGGGGGCCAATATGATAATTCAATTTGGCAATATTGTGTCCAAGGCGAATCGGCCAAGCGGCTCCGGACTTTTCAAATACGGAAGGGGTAAATAGGCGCAGCTCCAAAAACTCATGATTATCTTCGATCATCTTGTCTTTCATATCACTGACCTCTTTTTACAATGCGTCTCATTTTTATAAATAATATATAATTTCTAAAAGGTTCACAATGCTCTTTCATTCACTCTTTTATTCTGGAGCAATCTTTCATCATGACTCAAAATGACAAACGAGAACAACTTAAAATGACATTTACTTGCGAATATCCGGGTTGATAATATATAAAACATAGTAAACCAAGTAAATTTATTGGACATTGACTAGACCACTAGAGAAGCTGATAATACATACTGTTTGCTAGCTAATAACCATTTAAGGAGTGTACATACGATGAACAAGAGAACTCTCCTGCTTACGCTGCCCGCGATCTTGCTGGTCCTTTCCATGCTGTTAAGCGCCTGCGGTGCAAACGCCGATAGCGGCGAAGCATCCGAAATCGAAATCAAATTCCCCAGTATTTGGGTAGCCAAAGATTCCAAAGCCGCCACGTTCACTCAAATTGTCAAAGATTTCAATGATCAAAATCAAGGCAAAATCAAAGTTGTCGTTGAAGAGATCCCCGATTACGCCGCTTACAAGGACAAGATCCGCACCAATATTACGACGGGGACAGCGCCGGATATTTTTTCCTTCGATAATCCCGCGGACGGGGAGTTCTATTACAAATCGGGAAATTTGGCCGATCTTACGCCTTATCTGGACGATCAGTGGAAAAGCACATTTCTGGATCACGCTTTTGACAATGCCACATATGACGGCAAAGTATACTCGATTCCATTCGAGTTCGGCGTAACGCCGGTGTTATACAATACCAAGCTGTTCAAACAAGCGGGCATTACCGGATTCCCTAAAACATACACCGAGCTGTTCGCCGCTTTTGACAAACTCAAAGCCGCAGGCATCGCTCCCGCAACGCAAATGACCGGAGGCGACGGCTGGGTCTCCATGCTGTGGTACTCCCAGCTCGTGTCCGCAATTGGCGGACCGGATGTGTACAAACACGGATTGGACGACCCCGCTTTTGTGCAAGCCGCCGAGGTGCTGAAAAAGCTCTTTGACTACACTACCGGAGATGCTGTCGGACTGGATAATGCAGGCGGCCACTTTTTAAATCAGCAAACCGCTGTATTACTTAACGGTCCCTGGTTTATCGGCCGAATCAAAAAGGAAGGCATTGATCATTTGTACGACTCCGTCGAGGTAGCGCCTGCTCCCGTCTATGAAGGCGGGAAAGGACAACCCGGGCAGTATATCGGTTTTACCCAAGCAAGTCTGGCCGTAGGCAAGCAAAAGGATAAAAAGAAAGAAGAAGCCATTGTGAAGTTTCTTAAATACCTGACCTCTCCGGACAATGTGAAGAAAATATCGCTGGATTCCGGATCACTGTTCGTCATTAAATACGAGGTTACAAAGGACGATAAAGTGGAACGCCTGCAAACCGAGATGAAAAAAGGAATGGAAGCCGCACCGTACATCATCCCCCATTTCCGGGCAAGTGTGAGCCCCGCCGTCGGCGCAGAATTCCCGCAAGCGTTAAGCGGTCTGGTGCTTGGAAAATATACGCCGGAACAATTCGTGGAGCAGCTTAAACAAGCCGATTCTAAATAAATCCGGCACACTGAAAGCTGGAGTGAAGGAGGCAGAACATGCAGCGAACTACCCATTTCCGTACAGGCGCTATCCTTTTTCTACTGCCGGCCCTACTGCTCTTTGCCGCCTTTTTTCTATATCCTGTCGGGTATGTCGTCATTGTAAGCTTAATGAAATGGGATGGGATGAGCAGTCCCGGGTTTGTCGGTCTCCGAAATTACAGCGCCTTGTTACAGGATGAAGTATTTCGAATCTCCATTCGCAACAATTTGATCTGGGCTTGCGCGGAGGCGTTGATTCAGGTACCGCTTGCCATTCTGGTCGCCCTGCTGCTGGCCCGAAAGCCGAAGGGCTGGAAGCTGCTGCGAACGATTTATTTTTTCCCCCATGTCATCTCGGGTATCGCAATTACGATGTTGTGGGGAGCCATCTATAACAATGAACGGGGATTGCTTAACGGCTTTCTCCGTTTGATCGGATTGTCCGAATGGGAGCATAACTGGCTCGGAGGGCTGGACAGCGCGTTCCCTTCCGTACTCGTGTACGGATTGCTGTATATCGGCTATTTCATGGTCATTATTTTGGCGGACATCTCCTCGGTTTCGCAGTCCTACTATGAGGCGGCAAGCATTGACGGAGCGACACGCACGCAGCAGGATTGGTTCATCACGCTGCCGCTGATAAGGGGAACCATAGCTACTTGCGTTACGCTTGCGATGGTTAACGGGCTTCGGCAATTCGAGCAGGTTCTGCTGCTGACAAATGGCGGTCCGGCCAACAGCACCTCGGTCCTTGTACTTTATTTATATAAAGAACTGCAGAACTTCCATTATGGGACGGCCAATGCTTTGGGCACGGTGCTGATTGTTCTGGGCGGCCTGATTATTCTAACGGTACGCAGATTATTTAACGCCGCCAAATATGACATGTAATTCAGGAGAAGTCTTATGAAAATAAATGCACTGCTTGAAAAGTTATTTTCCCGGACCATTCTGTCCTTGTTTCTTGTCTACACGCTCTTCCCCATGCTCTGGCTTATCATGGCTTCGCTCAAAACAAATGTCGAACTGCTTGGCGATCCTTTCCGGTTCCCCTCTCCTCCGCAGTTCGGCAATTATGTGAATGCGTTCAAGTCGGCGCACTTGGCTTTGTTATTTTCAAATTCGGTTATAATCAGCTTCTCGGCAACTGCCTTGAACGCCCTGGTTGCATCCATGGCCGCCTATGTGCTCTCCAGGTATAAGTTCAAGTTCGGACCGGTAATATTTTCAATCCTGATCACAGGGATACTGGTGCCGGTCAGCGCACTGATGGTTCCGTATTTCACTTTAATCCGGACGCTCGGCCTCTATGACACCAAGCTGGCGCTGATTTTAACGTATACGGCGATCTCGCTTCCGCTGTCCGTCTTTATTATTAAAGGCTTCATGGATTCGATTCCCGGGGAGCTGGAAGAGGCCGCGCTGCTGGACGGGTGCGATTTCTATCAAAAGTTCTTTAGAGTGATTGTGCCGATTTCCCGCACAGGTATCGTGACCGCGGCGACGTTTCAATTCTTAAGCAGTTGGAACGAGTTCCTGTATGCGATGCTGCTGACTTCCTCCGAACAGGTGCGGACCCTGCAATTGGGCATTCGCTTTTTTTCCAGCCAGTTTACTACCGATTTCACCTCGATGTTCGCAGCGATTATCATCAGCATTATTCCAAGCGTTGCGATGTACAGCCTGTTTCAAAACCAGATCATTTCCGGACTTACGCAAGGTTCTGTTAAAGGCTGAGCGGATCGGCCGGTTCTACAAACAAAGGGGGCTCCGAGTCATTTTAATTATGGCTTTGGAGCTCTCTTTTTTCCAAGTTCATATTTAAATATATATCCAACTCCCCTTTCTAAAAATATTATTTTTCCCACTAAAAATCTACTCATTTCTCTCTCCCTCTCTTCTAATACGATCTGTTCAGCATCTATAGAAAAGACGTAAATTGACAAATCAAAGTTAACGCGAATTGACATTCCCGATAACTGAAACGCTTGTTACAATCAGAATATAAATTTAATCCTATAAGTTTTATAGGAATTCGACCGGTACACCGGAGAAATTAACCAGCAATGGTGACATCAAGTTACGACATAAGGAGGCAATCATGAGTTTGCATACAGAAGAGATTCGATTTGGCTGGTTTTTGCCGACATCCGGTGACGGCCGCTATGTGGGAACTGATCCGGAGAGAGAACCCTCGCTTGATTATTTAATTGAGGTGGCACAGATGGCGGAACGCTCCGGCTTTGAGTTCGTTCTGATCCCGACAGGCGGATCATGCCTTGATTCATGGGTAGTCGGATCAGCGGTGATGAGCCACACGACTCGGCTTAACGCCCTCGTAGCGGTCAGACCCGGATTAATCGCCCCGGTGCTTGCGGCTCGCATGGCCGCTTCTCTTGATCAATTGTCAGGGGGGCGGGCTATGATCAATGTCGTTACCGGGAGTTCGGTTCAGGATCTGGAGCAGCTCGGCGATCCGCTCGCCCATGCTCATGATGACCGGTACGAACGGGCGATGGAATACATGCAGGTGATGAAGCTTGCCTTGACCGGATCGGCCGGATCCGCGTTATCTGAATTCTCAGGCGAAGCTGAAGATGGCTCTGCCGCAGCCGCAAATTCTTTTGAAGGAAAGTATTATCAATTTCGCGGCCCGGTTCACACGCCGATTGCGGTACAGCGACCGCATCCCCCGCTTTATCTGGGAGGAAGCTCGCTGATCGCCAAGCAGGCTGCGGTCCAGCATGCAGACACTTTTCTGATGTGGGGCGAGCCGCATGAATGGATAGCCGGGCAGATTGCCGAGATGGAGGATGTTCGAAAGGAGGTTCTCAGGACTACAGGAATTGACCGCAAACCAAGGTACGGATTAAGGGCTCAGGTGCTTATACGCGACACCGAGGAAGAAGCCTGGGCGGCTGCGTGGAGCTTGATTAGCCACGCCTCACCGGACACGCTTCGGCAAGCGCAGCAATCTTTTGCCAAGACGGACGCTGCCAACCAGAGCAGGCAGAACGAGCTCAGGGAACTGTCTGCAGCGAACGACTTCGTCTTAGGCCCGAATCTGTGGAGCGGCTTATCCCTCGTTCGCTCGGGAGGGGCGATGCTAATTGTCGGTACGGCGCAGCAGGTTACGGATGTGTTAATCCGCTATGCCGAAATCGGTGTAAGCACCTTTATTCTTTCCGGTTACCCCCATTTGGAGGAAGCGGATAACTTTGGACAACAGGTCCTCCCGCTGTTCCGTGAACAGTGGAGTCAGAGGCGTTAACTTTAATCTACTTAAATCTTAAAAAATGAAGGCTGGGGTGAATGCGGATGTGTGCAGTTATAACTCACGCTTCTGGACAAAGAGAATTAACATTACGGGAAGTTATGGATAAATACAATGATGTATCTCCTTTTGTCATTATTAAATCGGATGTTACCCGCAGGTCGTTTATCTATACAGACCGGGCGCTGGGAGCGCTGGACAAAAGCAAGCATCAGTATCAGCAAAGAGTGCTGATCGGCTCCAACGGAGGTGAGAACGCCGCCGTTCCAGTCTCGCTCCTGCTCAGGGACGGAACCTCGATTATCGGCACGCCTTCCAAGACGGCCAAAAATCCTTATGTGGTCGATCAGATCGACGGCAAGCTGTATTTGACCGATCAGGGCGAAATCGTGGAAGAGGTACACTATTGGTACAAGCCGGATTATTATGACAAGTTCACGAGCTCCGGTACTCCGATGTGGCAGGTGGCCTCTGCCAGGCCGCAAAGGCTAGACATCGATCCCAACAGCCACTGCCACTTCTGGAACAAGGGGAACGGCTGCAAATTTTGCAATATCAACGCCAACTCCACACAAAGCGAGAAAGAATGCAATATGTCGAAGCAGCTGACGGCGCAGGATGTATACGAGACGGTGAAAGAGGCTTTGAAGCAGCCGGGCGCTTTTACCAATCTCAAGATGAGCTCCGGCTCCATTCTCAGCGGCGCGGAAATATTTGACGACGAAGTGGACATGTACATTGAAATGCTGCAGGCCGCCGGAGACAATTTCAAAGACAAGAAATTCCCCAGCACCATCGTTGCCTCGGCTTTCAGCGAGAAACAGCTTGCCAGACTGTACGAGAACACCGGGCTGATGACCTACACCTCGGATATTGAAATCCCGAACGAGGCATTGTTCGCCTGGATTTGCAAAGGCAAGCATAACGAAGTCGGATATGCCGAGTGGAAGCGGAGAATTATCCGGGCCGTCGATATTTTTGGAGCAGGAAATGTCAGCAGCGGAATCGTGGGCGGATGCGAAATGGCGCAGCCCCATGGATTTACCAATGAGGATGACGCGCTGAAAGCTGTGCTTGAAGAAGCGGAGGATTTTGCGAGCCAGGGAGTCAGTGTCGTTCATTGCGTATGGGTGCCCATGCATGGTTCGGCCTTCCATAACCAACAGAACCCTTCGCTTGAATACTACGTGCGGTTGGCCAAGGGCTTAAGCGACCTGAGAAAAAAATACCTTTTGAATGTCGATATGGACAATTACAGAAAATGCGGCAACCATCCGGACACGGATCTGGACAGAGGAAATTTAGATTAAAGGAGGCAAGATGAACCCATGTCTATTTTAAATGAAAGAATTCAGGCGCTTCTTCAAGATTCCGGGACGGCGAAAGTTCTGGCAACCGTCGATAAACAGGGCCTCCCTCATATCGTATCGGACCCATCTATTTCAGTTAACAACGAAGGACAGATCATTTATCTTGAGCTGATCGAAACGTCCCAGAGCAATGTGAATCTCGTGAACAGCATCTGGTTCAAGCGCAAAGTCGCCATCCATCTCTCCAAGGGAGAAGAAAGCTATCAGATTAAAGGCTATCCGGCCTACTCGGTGATTTGCGGCCCGGTGTTTGAGCATTATTATAAGCTCTCCCTGGAAAGAAATCCGGAGTTCGATTTGTCCACAGTCTGGATCATTGAGGCCGATGAGATTACGGATGATACTTACGCTGCCCGCAAAAATAAAGAACGCGAGAAGCATCCGCTCATTACGCATCTGGATCGGCTGGCAAAATAATTCATGCAGCAGTAAACAATTTATCAGTTGGAGGCTGTGACTATGTCTGTAAAAGAAAGCTATCTCTTTACATCCGAATCTGTAACGGAGGGGCATCCGGATAAAATATGCGACCAGATTTCCGACGCTGTTCTGGATGCTTTTCTGGCTAATGACCCCCATGCCCGCGTTGCCTGCGAGGTCTCCGTGGCTACCGGTCTTGTGCTGGTCATTGGAGAAATCAGCTCAAAGTCCGGATATGTGGACATCCAGTCCATCGTCCGCAATACGATTAGGGACATCGGCTATGAGCGGGCCCAGGACGGTTTTAATGCCAATAACTGCGCGGTACTGGTATCGCTGAATGAGCAATCAGCCGATATCGCCATGGGTGTTAATGCCGCTCTGGAAGATCGGGACCCTGCTCAAGTGGCTGAAGAAACCGCGAATATCGGAGCCGGCGACCAAGGATTGATGTTCGGATTCGCTACTAATGAGACATCGGAGCTGATGCCGCTGCCAATCGCTCTATCCCACCGGATCGCGCGCCGTTTATCCGAAGTCCGCAAGAACGGATTGCTGGACTATCTGCGTCCCGACGGAAAAACTCAGGTAACGATTGAATATCAGGATGGCAATCCTAAACGTATCGATACCATCGTCGTATCCGCCCAGCATGCCGAAGAGATTTCCCTGGAGCAAATTCAAGCGGATATCAAAGAGCATGTCATTCTGCAGGTGGTACCGCGTGAGCTGCTTGATCAAGACACGAAATACTTCATCAACCCGACCGGGCGGTTCGTCATCGGCGGACCTCAAGGGGACGCCGGACTGACCGGACGCAAAATCATCGTGGATACCTACGGCGGTTATGCCCGCCACGGCGGCGGAGCCTTCTCCGGCAAGGACCCGACGAAAGTGGACCGTTCCGGAGCCTATGCTGCCCGTTATGTTGCCAAAAACATTGTCGCCGCAGGCCTCGCCGATACCTGCGAAATTCAGCTGGCTTATGCCATCGGAGTGGCAAATCCGGTGTCGATTCACGTGGATACCTACGGGACCGGCCGCATTGGCGAAGACAAGCTGGTGAAGCTGATCCGCGACAACTTCGATCTGCGTCCGGCAGGCATCATTAAGATGCTGGACCTGCGCAAGCCGATTTATAAGCAAACCGCAGCCTATGGCCACTTTGGCCGAAAGGACCTGGATCTCCCTTGGGAGAGAACGGATAAAGCCGAGCTGCTGAAATCGCAAGCAGGGATGGAAGTATTCAATACGTAAGTGTGGAGTGGCTTTCCATTGATGGTGAAAACACCCGTATATCAGCCGGACACCGGATTCAGGTGTTCGGAGGATAGCGGGTGTTCTGTTTTTTGGAGTGATACAATCTTGCCTGCGTTCAGACACTTGCTTTATGCAGTCACCCGATTCGATTGAGTAACACGACTTCTTCTTCCCCCGAGAAAATAATTACTGCTTAACGCCAATAAAATACAACCTACCGTCGTAACCACGATACCGGAACAATTAAAATGTTCCATTTGAGAATGCACAAATTTCAGAATAATGTCTGGCGTGGTCATAACTCTGCAGTATTTTTTGAGGATGATTCATTGCTTTAAGCCAAAACCGCTGAAATGATTCCCTTGTAGGGAAAATCAATATCTAAAAATTGAGGGTAATATTTCATTCGACCGGTCGCATTAACAACTGCGTACTTGTACGTTTCTGAAGCATCATTAGTAATGATGAATTTAGACTGAACGGTATGATTCAAAAAAAGAGAGGAAGTTTAAACATGAACAATAACAAATAAAGGCCTATGGCGGATCTTGCTTGCCGAGGAAGATTGTCGGATTTTACAAATCGACGGTTTCATAGAGAAGTTAGTCAATCCAAAATAAAATGAAATGAGGGAGAATAATAAACATGGAGAAGAAACTTGTTCTAGAACCGGAAGCACAAAATTTTGTTGAGGCTACAGCCAATCCGCCATTCTTATTCGAGCTAGGACCGGAGCAGGGGCGGATTGCGGTCGACGAAGCCCAAGCGGGCGAGATTCAAAAGCCAGACGTGGACATTGAAGATATCAGCATAACAGGTGGCCCAAGCGGCCATGTATCCATTCGGATTTTACGTCCGAAACTCATTGCTGAGAAGAATCTGCCTGTCATTCTGTACATACACGGTGCAGGTTGGGTGTTCGGCAACGCACATACCCATGATCGGTTGATCCGTGAACTGGCCGTGAAGAGTGGAGCTGCTGTTGTATTCCCGAATTACAGTCTGTCTCCCGAAGCGAAGTATCCTACTGCAATTGAAGAAATCTATGCTGTCCTGCAGTGGATCGTAGAGCAAGGCAAAGAACATGGGCTTGATTCGGAACACTTGGCTGTAGCCGGCGATAGTGTCGGCGGAAACATGACTGCGGCAATCACGCTGATAGCCAAAGAACGCAGTGGTCCTGTTATAGGTCAGCAGCTCCTTTTCTACCCGGTTACGGATGCTTCATTTGATACGGAATCCTACCATCAATTCGCCGAAGGATACTTTTTACGCCGGGACGGGATGAAGTGGTTCTGGGATCAGTATACAAGCGATTCTGAGGAAAGAAACCAGATTACGGCCTCACCGCTGAGGGCAACTACCGAGCAGCTTCGCGGTCTTCCTCCTGCTTTGATCATTACAGCCGAAGCCGATGTCCTACGGGACGAAGGTGAAGCTTATGCGAATAAACTTCGAGAAGCTGGTGTTGATGTCACTGCGGTACGCTATCAAGGTATAATCCATGACTTCGTTATGTTGAATGCACTATCGGACACTGCCGCGGCCAAAAGTGCAATATCTCTGGCCAGCGCTTGGCTGAAAGACGGGTTTCAATAACCCTACCGATAAGAGGATGTACCTCAACTAGCATCGGAGCAATATGTCGAACCAACAAGTTACGTTTTGTTTAATCAACTGTTTCCTTATTAACTTGAATAAGCCTGTAGCCGGCAAATATTGCGGCTAAAGGCTGCCGATATGGTTGGCCAATTTATGAATTAAGATTTTCTGTTCTCCCGAGCAACCAATAAAAGTAACCTTAGAGCCCTCTGGAAAATACTTAGGAAGTTTCACCATCAATTGGTCCATGGAGATTTTGCCTACAATTTCTGCGCGGCATCCATCCACTAGCACTTCCGTATTTTGCATTCTTTGCGTCCAGCCATCGGCGTAGCCGATTGGCACGGTTCCTATCCATTGATCCGTTTTTGTTTGATAAGCATTGTTATAGCCTACATATTCCCCTTGTTTCAGTCTTTTCGTTTGCATTAAACTACTGTGCAAACTGAATGCCGGCTTTAATTTTATGTTGGTTACTTGCATTTCAGGATAAAATCCATAGATGGCAGCTCCGATACGAACCATATCCATGGACAATTCAGGGAATCGAAGTGCTGCTACGCTTCCTGCACAGTGATAATGGTTGATGGGAATCGGCAACATACTGCTCCATTCTTTCATTTCCTGAAAACGTTGGATTTGAAGCTCAAGATAACTGCTGTCTGCCTCACCTGCCGTGGCGAAATGCGTATAAAACCCATCTACCACGATATCCGGTGCTGACAGCCAGGGAACGATTTCTTGCCACTCTTCCATCGTGCGTATTCCGATGCGCCCTAGTCCAGTATCCATTTTCACATGAACATATAGTTTATTCAGGGCATTGACAGGCTTGTGTGCCCGCATCTCCTGAAACCACGACGCTCGAGTGACGGTAAGCATCAGATCATATTCTAGAGCCAGAGATGTGAGCTCGGGACGAATCGGAGTCAAAATAAGAATCGGTTGTTTCAAACCAGCATTCCTTAGTCGAATAGCTTCTTCAATAAAGGCAACCCCTAAATAATCTGCCCCTGCCTGAACGGCCTCTTTAGCCGTTTCGATATCTCCGTGGCCGTAAGCATTTGCTTTAACAACTGCCATCAGTTTGGTAGAACTAGGTAGAAATTGGCGGATCTCCATTACATTCTCGCGGATTTGCGTTAGATCTATCTCCGCCCAAGTGTCACGGTACATCAGAAGGATCTCCTCGCATAAACACTTATCGAGGAAACGTCATGTTCAATCGGTTTTCCGAAATATATAGTGAATAACATTCTTTTCATCGTGTGCCTCCTGAGGTCGTGATTTTAGGATATTGATTCGTTTAAGCTTTCAAGGTAAAACAAAGCCACGTATCAAACATCAATAACGCCTATATGCTCGGTAGTTTCATCTTACCTAGCACATAGGCGTTATTTATTCGTTGCTTATCACAAGATCCTAACTTTTCTATACTGAATTTCTTACGATTTTCTTACCGACGCTGGAAGAATGGGTGAATTCTTTATGTATCATCTGGAATCCCCTCCGCCTAAGCGGGTGTGCTATCAGATTCAACCGCGTTAGTTACTATACAAGCGCAATAAAACAAGCGATCCATCGAGAATAAAGGTTTCCCTCTTCCCGAGATCGCTTGTTTTCAGGTGACTAAAAATCATTTTTGATCCAAGTCAGTTTTTATTTCCCAGTAAAAGTTTATTTGTGCTAATATTTTTCTCAGCTTCATGAATAAATAAGAAATTGACTGCAAAAACGACAACCACATTGACTAAAAGTCCCCAGAAACCATCATATCCTGGTAAATGGAAAATAAAGTGATTAAGGAATACCATCGTAATACCTGCCACTAAACCAATAAAAACAGAAGTTTTAGCAAGTTTTGTCCAATACAAACTCAAGAAAATAGCAGGAAGTATTTGAGCGATACCACTAACCCCTTCTAATTGGAGCTGAATTAAATAGTTAGGGAATAAAATACCGAATAACAACGCTAAACCTGTAATCACAAAAACAAATAATCGTGCTACAAGCGTTTGTGATTTTCCAGAGATATTTGGGAAGAAAATATCTTTGACAATATTTGTTGCAACCAGGTTACTTGCAGCAAGAACCATGATCGAAGCGGGTACTAGGCTTGCTAACATAATTGTTGAGAACATAACACCTTGAATTAAAGGATTTGAATAAGAGGCATCAATTAAATGTAACAAAGCGAAATTGGCAAATGACGGATCTTCAGGATGCTTAGGTAAAACGATAAAGGCAACAAGTCCAAGCAATATAACGAAGAATAATAAAACATTATAAAAGGATAAGAATACCGTATTTTTTCGAACGGCCTCTTCTGATTTGGAACTTAGTACACCGGTAGCGCCATGCGGCCACATAAATAAGGCAAGAGCAGAAATAAAGGATGCTGTCGCGAACCAAAAACCATTTAACGCCCCATTTGGGCTAGTTCCTGGCAGTGTTAGCTTTTCGGGATATTTTGTAACAATCTGATTAAACATATCTCCCCATCCATCAAACCAAATAAATGGGATTGTCACAATCATCGTAATCAAAACAATCCACACTAACAAATCTTTAATTACGCCCGTCCAAGCTGGTGCACGGAGACCACTGAAGCATGTATATAAAGCAACCAAGATAAAGGATACGACGAGAGCAACCGTTCCCACAGCCTTAGGGTTTTCAAATACACCTTGTCCTGCCACTTGAACAACACCCGTAATACCTGATAATTGCAGACAAATATACGGGATTAAAAAGACGATACTAACGATGGCAACACTTACGCCAACTAACTTACTTTGGAATCTTTCGCGAGCATAATCGGCAAGCGTTGTTAAATTATGCTTTGACGCATAACGCCAAATTTTGGGGATAATAAAATAGGCAATTGGAAAAGCCATTACAGGATATGCAATAGAGAAAAATGCAGGCGCCCCAAAGCTATAGGCATAGCCTGTCATGCCTAAGAATGCATAAGCAGTATAAAGATCCGCTCCAATAAGAAACCAGACTAATAAACCGCCAAAATTACGTCCACCAACACTCCACTGCTCAATGGAACTGCGAGCGGCTTTATCACGGCCAGCTAAAAAGCCAACAAATATCACAGCTAATACAATTAAACAAGTAACAACAAATGCAGTCATTCTTCAGCACTCCTTAACTCACTATCATGTTTCTTTTCTCCGATAACATATACAAACCATGAAAGTATCGGGGTAATAATTAAACTGAAGAGATACCAGAACAGAAAAAAAGGTATCCCATTGACTAAGGGATACACTCGATTAATTAGTGGAAGCACCCCGACGTTTAGAATAATGATAACTAGTAATAAAATCCATTGCATGTTTCACACTCCCCTTTTAACAATAAGGTAACATATCTTAGCAACTAGGCCAACTAAAAATGGACCAACCAATGATCCAAGTATTGCGCTTAGTGACATGGCAATAGAAGCCATTGATGCACTAAACTCTCCGTATTCAATAGACTTGGAAATACCTAAGACATGTGCGCAACAATCATAAATGCATTATACGACATACCGGAACATAAAAGTGTGATTACAACTACAACAGATGTGTTCAGTATTGGCAGAGGGAATCTTCAAAAGACCTGCCCTGTCGATTCCGATAAAAAGAAGTAGATCAAGAGACTGACGAGAGTTGTCATGACCGTTGTTATAAGAAAAAACTATTCCCAATTGAAGTGCTCCGTAATAAATCCGCATAATACCCGACCCAGAAGTCCTCCCGCCAATGTGGCACTAACATACGTGGCCAGCACCATCCCTTTTTTCTTGATGGGAAATTCTTCACCGTACATGAACATTTTAGGGCAGGGAAGGCCTAGAAACTTGTTAATCAGATCGCCGTAGTCGGATAACTCCGACCATGGACTGGAAGATCCCTCGTACCGCGTCGGCCCGAACTTTATGGCGCAGGTTGGATGCATATAGGGCGCTAGAATAGGCTGGCGTATGACGGGTTCGCTCAATGAAGTCATCCAGGAACCGCTCGGCATCAGCCTCTGGATAGTCGATGATTTGTCTGCTGAGAAAACAATCTCAAGTACTGCTAATGCTGTTTCCACCAGAAAGGGAATAGAGATCTGCGACAAGTCCGAGCAGTGAGATTCGCCACAACCCGGCGCATCGTATGCAAGAAAGGGATGACCGGCAAAAGCTGAATAGCGAACGATGTCGGCGTAATCATCTTTCATCGAGCCAAAGCCATGAAGGAATACAATTGGGGAAAGTTCTCCATCACGATTAATGGCTGCAATGTCTAATTCAACGCTCTCCATAATGAACGAAAATTGGGATCTGACGAACTCTTTTTGCATGGAGACACTCCTTTTATCTCAATTTCAATGTCATTCTAGCTTACGAATTAATATTAATAAAATAGAAATAAGCATTTTATAATTTCGAAAGGTTAGATAATTCTGTATGCATCTTTATTTTCTTTTAATACATTGAACCGCCAGAAGACTGGTTCCAGAAATAAAAAAGGGGGCAACCAATGAAATTGGCTAACCCATCTTTCCTTTGTAAGTTCACCAGAAACCAGATCAAATGAACGGTTAGAGGCGTCCCTAGCCATTGCAGGCTTATGGGACGCCCCGTTTGTGAAAAATTGCTGTTATTGCGCTTGCTGCAGCAGCCCCAGAATGACGGTTACAGCTTCCGCTCTTGTAACACTTTGATTTGGAGCAAACCGGTTCTGACCGATTCCGTTCACAAGTCCCGCATCCTTAATCGCTGCGATATAAGGAACCGCCCATTTCGGAGCATCCTTGGCGTCCGCAAAAGACAGCGCCGCTTTAGGATTCACTTCGACCCCGCCAGCACGGACAATCAACGCTGCCATTTCGGCTCTTGTGATGACCTGATCGGGACGGAAGGTGTTATCGTTATAGCCGGCAATAATACCCGCATCCAGAGCTTGCGCGATAAAGGATTGCGACCAAGCCGGAATGTTGCCCGCATCTTTGAAGCCCAGTGACTTCCCGGCGTCCGGATGTTTCACAGCACGCATCAGGAGAGTAATAAATTCCGCCCGGTTGACCGTTTGGTTCGGACGGAAGGTTCCGTCCGCATACCCTTTGGCAAATCCAAGCTCCACGGCCTTGTTGATTGCAGCTGCTGCCCAGTGCCCGCCAATATCCTTCAGCTTTGCTGCCGGAACGGTTGGTGCCGGTATTTCTGGTGCTGACGGCGTAGTTGGTGCCGTTGGTACCGTCGGCGTTGCTGGCGCCGCCGGTTTCGTTCCTCCACCTCCAGTATTGCTAGGGGTGTCAACGTTATTACCGGTATTGGAAATTTTTTGAATACCAAACTGATCAACCAGATAAGGAGCAGCTTTATCTACATTCTGATCAATTTCATACGTAAATGCCGTCAGCTTGCCGCCGTCAATCGTGATGCCCACGAAATTCTGTACCTGGCTGCGTTTTGGACGGGTGGTGTCGCCTGGGTCCGGGCCGTATTTCGCCGCATGGTTTTCTTCCGCACGCTCGAACAGATTGTAATACTTGTCTCCTCCAAGCGCTTCTTTTTGATTCTTGTAATAGACCTTCGGTCCGGCTGTCGCCGGGATCAGATAAATCGTGCCGTCCGGGTTGACCGTGTATTCCACGGATTTGCCGTTCTGCGATTCGATGAATTTCGAGGTTGCGGCAGCGGTGTTATCGCTCTTGATCGGCTTCGTGCGGGCGTAAATATGGTCATGCCCCTGAAGGACAAAATCAATGTCCAGCTCTGCCATCAGCGGAGCGATCTTATTCCGCACTCCGTTTGGTCCCATGATGTCAGTGTCGGTCGCATGGTTCGACGTCGTGTACGGTCCCTTGTGAATGTTCACGATAATCCATTGGGCGCCTGCCGCCTTGGCTGCCTTCACATCATTTTTCAGCCACTCTACCTGATCCTTGGAGAAATCCGCGTACTCCTCCGAATTCTCATTCGAGTTCAGCACCACAAAATGCGCGTTGCTGTAATCGTAGGAGTAGTACGCTCCGGTTTCTGTAGCCGAGCCTGCGGCCGGTTTGATGTCAAAATGCTCGATGAACGCCTTGTTCTCGTCTTCATGGTTGCCCGCAGCCGGCACAATCGTTGTGTTCAGCAAGCTTTGCTGGGAGTGGCCCAGCAGCCAGTTCCACTGCTCCTCCTTGATTCCGTTATCGACAATGTCGCCGTTATGGACCACAAAGTCGGCATTCGGAACCGTCGCCAGCGCTTTGGCCAGCGTTTCGGAGGAAAGGATCGCTTCGTCCTCGCTCTTCGCCTGCGTATCGGCCAGGTCGATGAACGTGAAGGCTCCGCTTGCAGGCGCCGTCTTGAACGTTCCCGCTTCACTCCACACATTCAGCGCGGCATCTCCCACGCGGAAATAATAAGCGGTGTTTGCTTTGAGGCCGGTTGCTTCGGCTTTATGCACATTTTCCAGAGGAGAGTTTGTAGATACCTGGGTTATTCCCTTGAACGTAAGGCCGGTGTCAAACTCCGCTTTTCCATAGGTCGCTTCAATAACCTGTACAGTGCTGTCTTGAGAAGCCTTTGGCGTATACCACGTGAACCCCTTGGAAGTTTTGGGATCGCCATTGAACGTTACCGTTACCTTGCTGACGGATACCGCAGCATCCGGAGACTCTGCTGCCCATACAGGTCCCGCCGCATTCAAAGACCCCGCCGCCAACAGAAAGGCCAGCAACATAGCTGTTATGTACTTTAATAATCTCATCCTATCTCCTCCTATACTCTTTTTTCGTCACAGGGGACAATAGGATAATTCTAGCAATGAATGGTAAATAGAATGTTAGATCGTTGTATTGGGTATGTAAATATTGGAAACCCACTGCATGGTATTGAATCATGTTACGGTTAACTTTTGCGATTCATCCGCCTTGCTGTTTACTTTCTTGGGATATGCTCAATCAGACTCATTTTCAATTCATTAACTATTTTTTCAAGATCTTTGGTTTGTTGTAAGATCCGGTTGGACGCTTCTTCCAACTTTTCTTGGGGGGCATTGAAAATAGCCGGCTACCGGCTAAGCTGATTTTCAATTATCAGGCACTTTTTCAACCAGGGATGAAGCGCACCGGACCACTTGACGGACGACCGAGCCTGTTTTTTTCTCCAGCTTGCTGCTCCAGCCTTTCGAACAAATCGCTCCTAGCCGCTTGCTCATAAATACCATCGAATTCGGAACAGTCTCAAGTCGTTTCTCTATATAGATTAATGACATCCTTTAATGCTGCCGCTGCTGCTCCTCTTGGGTGAGATGCGCCTCCAATTGCACAAACGGCCCCCATTTCGATCGTTTCAAAAACGACACCTTTATTTGTTCCATTGACATGAGCTAAAGGATGCTCGCTTTCAAGCTCACATGGTTTTACTTCTACGATTACATTCTCAGCTTCTTTGTAAGCACTAGCTAGAAGCTTAAGCGTACGGCCATTTTGTTTAGCTTCCTGAATGTCTTCCTTAGTGACTTGTTCAATTCCTTTAATTTTTACATCGTCGATTAATAAGCTGCTTCCGAAAAATCCATTAGCGAGGAGGAGAATTTTGCAAGCCGTATCAAATCCTTGCACATCTAAAGCCGGGTTTGCTTCCGCAATTCCTTTTTCCTGTGCAATTTTTAGCGCTTCTTCTAAAGATAAATTGTTCTCACTCATGCTTGCTAAAATGAAATTGGAGGTTCCATTTAAAATGCCTTCAATACGAGTAATCGTGCATCCTGCTAGACTGTATTCTCCGATATCAAGCGTTGGTAAGGCTGCCGCGGTTGCGCCGCTGTACTTTAATCGACTACCATGCTTGGCTGCTTGTGTTTTGATTTTATCGAATGACTTTACAAGCGCTCCTTTTGAAACAGAGACAATATCCATCCCATTCTCCATAGATTTCTGAATATAGCCAAGTGCTGGTTCTCCCGTTTCTATATTTGTCGGAGTGCACTCGATCAGGACATCTCCTTGAAAAATCGGTTCAGTAAAAGGGAGCTTGAAATATTCCGAATATCTCGAAAGTGCTTCCGAACCCGTTCCGAAATCAATCAAGCTTGAGAGCTTGATTCCTTTTTCTTCGTAAATCATTCCTTTACTGCCAACGATTCCGGTTACGAGTAAGTCAAAGCCGTATTTTTCTTTGATCAAAGCTTCATTGTGAATAATCAGTTTGATTAGCTCTTTTGCAACGGTACCATACCCAGTTAATATGATTTTCTTCTGCATAGAAGTCTCCTTTTATTTAAATTAGCTTTATCAGAAAACGAACTTTAGGGCTGCACTAATATATTTTTAACTGGCTAGTTTCAGTCCCACAGCAGAGCCGAGGACCAACCCTATACACAAAATGCGCATTAAATTGCGTGGCTCATTATAAAAGATCATTCCAAGGATAGCACCTCCAGAAGCGCCAATTCCAGTCCATACAGCGTAAGCTGTTCCCATCGGAAGTATTTTCATTGCCAACGACAAAAATAAAAAACTAAGGCCAAAGCTGGTAATCAAAAGGGTGAGTGATCTCCAACTGCGGGATTGATTATACTTGTTGATAAGCAATACCCCTGTCATTTCAAACATGCCCGCCAGAATCAAATATATCCAATTCATATTCCACTGACCTCCTCTTTCTTCTTACTAAGCATTTTCAGACCAATCACTCCAATGAGCAGCAGTCCGATTAAAACTATCTTCGTAACACTTAAGTCTGCATCAAACAAAAGAATATCAGCTACTACAGTTCCTGTCGTTCCTAGGCCAACAAATACAGCGTATACCGTTCCAACTGCCAGTGAACGAGCCGCCTTTATCATCAAATAAAAGCTGATGTATATAGCGATTACTGTACCAATCCATTCCAAAAAGTTATCAGCATGCTTCATCCCAATAACCCATGCAACCTCAAATATAGCCGCAACAATGACTGTAATCCACGTTTTATGCATAGCACGCTCCTCCTTAAAATTCTCATTCAAAATCTGACCATAAAAAAATAAAGCCTGGGAAATAAACCGCATAATGCGTTTATCTCCCAGGCTTTTATCCTTCCGTGTCACAGCCATTTGGCTATGAGTTTTCTCTCGGACCAGACCAGTCTTGCGACTGCGGAACCCTAGAAAACTTGTTTATTCAGTTATTGATTATTTCGTTCTTCCCCTTACCCGCAACGGCTGTAGCCACAGTTCCCGCACGTCTTGCAGCCCTCGATATTAATCAGCGAGGCGCTGCCGCAGGATGGGCACAGGTCGCGGGAAGTCGCTGACGAATGGCTGTGCCCGTGTCCGCCGTGGCCGTGGTCGGCCTCAGCGTCCGGGGCTGCCGGAGCGACGCCGCCGGCTTTAAGCTCGGCGTTCAGCGCGCTCTCGAAATCCTCGAGCGCGAGTGTTGCGGCGATCGGCGCGGGAGCGTGGTCTTCATGTGCACTTTGCTGCACATGGGTTTCCAGCGCCTTCGCCACCGCGTCGGCGATGGACTCGACGCGGTTTGCGCCGAAGCCGATGGCGCCGGAGCCGCCGATGCCTTTGAGATGCTTGATCAGCAGCTCCACCTTCTCGCCGTGGTCTCCGTAGCGGAGGAACAGGGAGCAGACGCGGCCGAGCGCTTCCGCCATCGCGAACACGTCGGAGCCGGCCTTGCCGACGTTCAGGAAGATTTCGGCCGGCGTGCCATTCAGGTCGTTAATCGTAATGTACGCCATGCCGAACGGCGTGTTGATCTTGTAGGTCGCGCCGCGCAGCACCTGCGGGCGTTTCTTGTACTGCTTGTCAACGACGCCTCCGGCGGCCTGCGCGGCTGGAGCCGGAGCAGATGGAGCCACATTTACAGCCGGCGCCGCAGGGGCTTCCGCAGCCGCTTCGGCAGCGGGTTCAGCTGTCTCTTTCAGCGGAGTATCCTTCTTGTCTTCCTTCTTCTCCGTCTGCAGCACCTGCGTATCGCGGCTGCCGTCGCGGTAAATCGTGACGCCTTTGCAGCCGAGGTCGAAGGCCAGCTCGTACAGCTCTTTCGTCTCTTCCACCGTAAAGTCGTTCGGGCAGTTCGCCGTCTTGGAAATGGAGCTGTCCACCCAGCGCTGAATGGCGGCCTGTACGCGGATGTGATCCTTCGCGGACAGGTCCATGGAGGTTACGAAATAATCCGGCAGCTCTTCGCCCGGATGAGCCTCCAGATAATCCTCTGCAATCGGCACGAACTGCTCGTCGAAGCCGAGGCGGCTTTGACGGAAATATTTGAAGGCAAAGTACGGCTCGATGCCGGTCGATGTGCCGACCATCGTGCCCGTGCTGCCTGTCGGTGCTTGGGTAATGACTGTAACGTTGCGCATCCCCTGATTCGAGATGGCTTCGCCGACCTCTGGATACACTTCAGTCATATTTTTCATAAAGCCGCTAAGCAGGTATTTCTCGGCGTCGAACGCCTGGAAAGAACCTTTCTCCGCCGCGATTCCGGCTGAAGCCAGATAAGCTTCGCGCGCCATGAAGCCGTACAGCTTGTCCAGAAATTCCAGCGAGTCCGGGCTGCCGTAACGGATATTCAGCTTGATCATCAGCTCGGCCAGACCCATTGTTCCGAGACCTACGCGGCGCTCTTTTTTCTGATTGGCTTCGTTCTCCGGGAAATGATACGGCGTCTTGTCGATAACATTGTCCAGGAAGCGCACGGAATAGCGGGTTGTCGTCGCCAGATCGTCCCAAGCGACATCATGCTTCTCCTCGTCGTAAAACTTGGAGAGGTTGATCGCGGACAGGTTGCAGACGCCCCAGCCCGGCAGCCCCTGCTCACCGCACGGATTCGTACAAATGATCGGGTTGAAGTACCAGCTGTTGGACATCTGGTTGTAGTATTCCATGAAGACGACGCCCGGCTCCGCCGATTTCCACGCGGATTCGATGATCGTATGCCAGATCTCCCGCGCTTTAACGGTACGGTAATGGTTGACCTTGCGGCCCGCCGCCTTCCATTTATCCAGATCGCCGTCCCAGACTTCGTTATAGTCCGGCTCGGTCGTATCCGGGAAGACGAGATCCCAGTCGAGATCCTCTTTGACCGCCTTCATAAAGGCGTTGCTGACGCAAACCGACAGGTTGGCGTTTGTCACCTGGCCCATCGTCTGTTTAACGGTAATGAAATCGGCCACGTCCGGATGCCAGTCGTTGATCATCAGCATCAGCGCACCGCGGCGGCTGCCGCCCTGCTCGATCAGGCCAGTCGTATAGCTGAACAGACCTCCCCAGGATACCGCTCCGCTCGAAGAGCCGTTAACGCCCTTGACAACGGCACGGCGCGGACGCAGCGAAGACAGATTGATGCCGACACCGCCGCCACGGGCCATAATCTCCGTCATTTCGGACAATGTCTCCATAATGCCGCCACGGCTGTCTTTTGGCGAAGGAATGACATAGCAGTTGAACAACGTCAGTTCGTCGCTCGCACCCGCTCCAGCTGCGATCCGGCCTCCCGGAACGAGCTTCCAGTCGTCCAGGATGCTGCGAAATTTATCCGTCCATTCGCGCTGCAGCTCCGGCGTCTTCTCCACGGAAGCCATGGCTCCCGCCAGGCGGTCCCACATTTCTTCCGGTGTTTTTTCTATATTAAGCGTGAGCTTCTCCACATCGGATTTCACCAGCTCGCCGCTGCGCGTCTTGACCGTTACCGTCCGGCCGCTGCGCTCCACGATTTCTCCGACTTCCTTGGTCGGGAACTTCGGATCATCCTTCGTCAGTACCAGAACCACATCGCCCACCTTGGCATTATTTGTATCGGCATCCTTCCAGGCATAGCGGTCCAAAAAGATTTTCTCGCTTAGCCCCTCCAGCTGCTGCTTGCGCTTCACTGTACTCAATATAAACAACCTCCCGTAAGTATGATTCGTATTCCGATGTATGTGTCAGGCGGGTTTTCATTTTGTCACCCACAACATGAGCTTCCCTGCCATAACGCTACGGCTCTTAAGAAGCTCCCGGAAGTTCATCTTGTCAATTACAAATAACCTCTTCTATTCGAAATAAAACGGCTTTTACCGCATTTGTCACAATATATTGTGTGAAGCGGCCTTTAAACTATACCATATATTGTAGAAAGAGTCTTTGGCGAAATATCGCTGACCATGCCGAAAAATCGCGGCGGATGCCCCTGTTTTCTCCCTGTTTCTCTTGTTCTTAAAGGCAGACTTCAAAAATAGCAGTTATGAATTCTCTCTTTTGCGCGCATACTACTTATACAATTCACTATGTAAACATAAACGTATACGTAAACTTTAGGCCCGCAGGAGGAGACCGCTCACATGACTCACGTACCCCGCAATAATTCCGAGCAAGAATCAGCGGAGGCTTCCGTTCTCCCCGTGCCTATTTCCTTCGAACGTGATTGGCTGCAGGATCTGGAGTCCCGGCTGGACAAAGGCGGTCCCTGGGGCGACTGGAGACTGTCCCGGCTGGCGATGGAAGGCGAGGCTTCCGGACTTGTGGAGAGCTTCGAGGAGCTGCAGTGCATAAAGCATCTGGCTTCGCTGTCTCCTCTGCCCCATCAAATCGACACGGCGCAAAAGGTGCTGTTTGAGATGTCGGGACGCGCGATTCTGGCGGACGAGGTCGGCCTCGGCAAGACGATCGAAGCAGGGCTGGTGCTGAAGGAATATCTGGTGCGCGGGCTGGTCTCCAAGGTGCTCATTCTCGTTCCCGCATCGCTGGTGCTTCAGTGGGTACGGGAGCTCAATACGAAGTTCGGCATACCGGCCGTGGCGCAAAAAAAAGCCTACTCCTGGGACAACGACATCGTCGTCGCGTCCATGGATACGGCCAAACGTGATCCCCACAAGGACCGGCTGATCTCGGGCGAATACGACATGCTGATCATCGACGAAGCCCACAAGCTCAAGAACAAGAAGACGACCAACTACCAATTCGTTCAGCAGCTGCGCAAAAAATACTGCCTGCTCCTCACCGCGACGCCGGTGCAGAACGATCTCGGGGAGCTCTTCAACCTCATTACGCTGCTGAAGCCGGGTCAGCTTGGAAATCAGGGGGATTTTTCCGCCAATTTCGTGGTGGACAAGCGCGTGGCCAAGAACGAAGACCAGCTCCGGGGAGAGCTGTCCAAAGTGATGATCCGCAACCGCCGGGGCGAAGGACCGGTGACTTTTACGAAACGGAAGGTGCGGAACGTCCCGCTTACCCTTTCACCCGAAGAACAAACATTATATGACGGAGTCACTTCCTTTGTCAAAGATCAGTATCAGGAATCGGGCGGGAACCTCAGCAGTATGCTGTCGCTCGTCACCCTGCAGCGGGAGGTGTGCAGCAGCCGGGACGCGGTGTTCGTCACCCTAGTGAATCTGACGAAAAAGCTGCCCGAGGACTCGCCGCGCCGGGACCGGATGATCGAGCTCCTTCAGCTGATTCGGACGGTAAAGGCGAATACCAAGGCGGAGAAAACGATCTCACTCATCAAAGAGATGAACGATAAAGTAATCGTATTCACCGAATACCGGGCGACGCAGGAGTATTTGCTGCAATATTTTCGGGAGCATGGCATCCACTCTGTCCCTTATTCCGGCGGCATGAACCGCGGCAAAAAAGACTGGATGATGGACCTGTTTCGCGGCCGCGCCCAGGTGATGATTGCCACCGAAGCGGGCGGCGAGGGCATTAACCTGCAGTTCTGCCACCATATGATCAATTTCGATCTTCCATGGAACCCGATGCGGGTCGAGCAGCGGATCGGCCGGGTACATCGGCTGGGGCAGCAGAACGATGTCCTCATTCACAACCTCTCCACCACCGGCACGATCGAGGAGCATATTCTCCACCTGCTGCATGAAAAAATCAACCTGTTCGAGACGGTGATCGGCGGTCTGGATACGATTCTGGAACGCTTCGAGAAGAAAGAGTCGCTGGAAAAAAGCCTCTACAAGATCATGCTTGAGGCTGCGAGCGACGAGGAAATCCGCAGCAAAGTGGACCATCTCGGCCAGACGCTGGCCGATCTCAAGGATGGAATGCTTAGTGAAAGCGAGGCCGCGCCATGACCATGACCTCCCAGCAGGTGCAGAAGCATGTAATGGATTATCTGGAAGCAACGGAATGCCAGATTATTGAAAAATCGCCCGATCACGTGACCGTAAAACTGTCCCCTAGGGCCGATCAAATGCTGACGGACCGGCCGTATTACTGGGGATTTGTCGAGCGCACCGGTGCGGAGCCGCAGACGCTGTCCTTCACCTTCGTGTTCGACCCCGAGAAATACGATGCAGTGAACGATCCCGCTCCGCGCGGCGGCGGTTTGGGCGCCAGCGGCGCAGCGGGGACAATCAGCGCCGCAGGAGATGCCGGGAATCCGCCGGCCGCCGCCGCAGGACCGAATGACGGCATCCTCTCGCGCTACTTCGGAGTAACGCCGATGCTGCCGCGTCTCGGTCCCGGCCTGATCCGCCGGGAGGACGTTACTTACGGCAGCAGACGGCTGCGCCAGATCTGGAGCGCGGCGCAGACCGAGGGCAAATGCCTGCATTTGTTCGAGGTCCCGGGAAGCCTTCAGCGGAAGACGCTTTTCTCGGCCGCCTACGAGCCATGGCTTGCCGTCTGCTTCAAGGTGGAGCTCAGCTGCGATTTGAAGCGCGAGGAGCTGCATTTTATCGGCGTTTCCCTGCTTACCGGGGAAGTCCGGGAGAACTTCGGGTCCAGGCTGAATTCCATGGAACTATCTCCCCGGCTCCCGGAGAACGTCCATATCCAGCCTTATGAGCTCTCCCTCGTCAAGGGAGCCGATCTGCTGGAGCGCCGGATCGTCTCGAAGCTGTCGGCCCAAGATTACGGCTGGGCCGAAGCGGCGAGACGGCGTCTGCATGGCGAGCTGGAAATTATAGACGCCTACTACGGCGAGCTGCTGAAAGAACCCGACGAGGAAAAGCGCCTTGCCGTGGAAGAGCAGTATAACAGCCGCCGAAAGGAAACCGTTTGGCAGTATGAGCCGCATATTTCGGTTTCCCCGGTCATCTATGGCCTGTTTCATCTCCGGAAGCAGTAGGAAGCGACCCGGCTCGCTAAAAGCGGCCAAAAAAAGTGCAATCCGCCGCCCGGAAGCGTGACAGCTTGCAACATTCTTTTCAGCGTTTGTCCGCTACAATTTAAGAAGTGAAACTGAAGCAGCGGCATTGAGACAATATTCGGAGCCATTAAGAAAGACAGGTGAATAAAAAGCTAATGGATAGTCTAAGCAGAATGAGGCGGATCGCTTCGGCGCTGCGTGTCAGCTTTCTCTTGATTGTTGCCCTTCTTCTAACGGCAGTCTTTCCCGAATTTCCCTTGGGGCCGCCAGGGGGAGGCGCTCAAGCCGTCAGACTGATGGACCAACCGGCGCAAGGAGCGGCCGCCTTCCGGGATGCCGGAATCGTTGATGCGAAAGGTACCGGGACGAGCAGCTCTGCCGCTTCCGCCCTATCCCCGCTGCCCAAAAGGCAGCAGGATATGACCGTTCCGGAGTCGCTGAAGGATTTTGTCCGCAAAGCGGTGGACAAGCTTGCCGGTGAGGCGCCGTTCAAGGAATGGAAGACGGCAGAGCAAACAATTGGTCCGCTCGGTCCCGGCACCCACAGCTGGCTCGTGAACTTCTTCAGCGGAGATCAGCGGATCGGCTATATGATTATTACCGCCTCGGACAACGGGGAATATACATTAAGCGAATACGGAGCGGGTACTGATGAAAGCCTCCCCTACTCCGTAAGCGAGCTGCGCCGGTTCCTGGCGCAGAAAGGCCTTATTCATTCTTCCGACAATATCATTGAACCGATTCCACTTTATGCACCGCTTCTGCCTTATTGGAAAATAACATTGAACGGCCAAACGCTGTACTTGAACGCCATCGTTCCGGAGATTCTTCCATGGGACAAAAGCAAGGCTGAAGCGGTCGCCGGACGCGCTCAATCGGCCCGGCCTTACGGCTTATTGTCATCGGCGCTGCCGGATTCTACAGCCAAGCCGATATTCCGGAGCGGACAAGCCGGGGACCCGTATGACAATCTGCTGTGGCTGACGTCTCCGAAGCTCGCCCGGCTTACAGCCGGAGAGTTTGCCAGGCTGCTTCACCGGGAGCAAGGACTTGTATTCCGGTCGGGCGCCGGAGAGAACGACACTGTCTTCGCCCCGCTGATGATCTCGGGCTACCAGCTGTGGACCAGACCGGATGCCACAGGCAGCAGCCCCATAGCATATGCCGCTTCAGGCATGGGCGGACAGCGCTTCCTTCCGCTTGACGCCCTTCAGCAAAGCGGCCAGTTCCAGGTCTATGTCACCGGCGATGGTCAACCGGAAAGCCTGAATCGCTAAGCAAGTCGATAAAGCCCCATCCTCCGATTTTGGAGAGATGGGGCTTTATTACAGAAAAATGCAACAATATCTACTAAGACCAACGTGTATATAATGCTTTGCAAAGGCCGGGTGATCGGCGGCTATTCTGTTCCCGATATCGCTGGTCTGTTAGGCGCGCCCTACTCCTTGAATGGTTTAACTTTGGAAGAAGTAACGGGGCTCAGTTACCAAGAATGGCTTCGTCATTGGGAGATGAAATATGGGGATTAACGCAAAAACGCACATAAGTGTGCGAACGATAAAATAAGGCGCGCAAACCTGCTTTCTGATTTGCGCGCCATTTCATCTGCCGCATTGTTTACCCCTTGTCTCTAACCTTTCGGCTGCTGCGCCAAATGGACAAGCCGACCGGCAGCATACCGAACCATTTTTGGCTCCAGGGCTGTTTGCCGGCGCGGCTGCGGCCGCGGCTTTCACGAGGGCTTTCCATATATCCAACCACTTTTTCAGTAATATATTTGACCAGATCTTCACCGTCCGAGGCCACTGCACTCACCTCCTCCTGTCATCCTCTCCTTATTGTTAGTTTACGCCGTTTCTCTCTCCCTTAAACGGGCTTTATCCGCATAAATCGGTCTTATCATGCACAATCTAACCCAAAAAAGAACAGTGCTAAAGTAAGCTTTACTGCTTTCGGCTTCAAGATTGCACAGGGGAGGTTGATCTCTTGATTCTGTATACCAAGTGGAGAGCATTGGCAAGAGGGGTAATGGTCCTGATTATGGCCGGAACCCTGCTGTCCGGCAATACAAAGGCGTTCGCCGCCACACCGGAGGAACGGCCTGAACAGCATCAATCCCTGATTGGGCATGGCCACCGCATCGTCCTGATTGATGCCGGCCACGGGGGCATTGATGGAGGAACCTCACACGGCGACCTTCTGGAGAAAGACCTGACGCTTGCCATATCCCGCAAGCTGTTCATGCTGCTCAGAGCGGACGGATTCGACACGATCCTGAACCGGTTCGGCGATTATGCGCCCAGCGAGGAGAATTTGTGGCTTGGCAGCCGTTCCCGGCATATGCGCGATCTCGCCCAGCGCAAAGAATTGGCCGAGACGCTGCCCGCAGCTGTTGTCGTAAGTGTTCATGTCAATTGGGCGCGTTCTTCCTCGAAGCATGGTCCGATTGTGCTGTATCGCCAGGAAGGACGCAGCTTTATGCTGGCCAAATCGATCCAGGACCAGTTGAACGGGCTTTTCGGGGTAGAGCTCGACAGCCAGCCCGGGAAACCATTTTATCTTCTCAACAAAATAACCGCCCCCACAGTTATCGTGGAGGCGGGCTTTATCAGCAGCCCGGTTGACCGGGCCATGCTGACCTCTTCGAGAGGTCAGGAAAAGATCGCCGAAGCAATCTCGGAAGGCATTGCCGCTTACCTTATGGAATTGTAGGCTCCGGGTTCCAGTTCCACTCTTTCTTCACCAGATCGGAAATTCCGATGAACTGAACATGGTTCTTTAATTCCTTAATGCCGCCGCGAATTCCTGCGGCGGTCTCTTTGCCTTGGATGCCGACATGGCCGATCGTAACGCAGTAATGGTGATCGAGCGCCCTTTTTCCCGCCAATTGCAGCTGACGGGAGACGTGGCCGGCCGTATGCGTGTCGTCCAGGAAGACATGATTCTCCACTCGCGGCAGTCCCATTTGTTCAGCCACCCGGCCGGCTACCGACCAGTAATTGGTGTGGCTATCCACAAAGATCAGCCCCCGCTCTTTGCAGACGGACAGTACGGCGCGCATAGCCCGCTCGTCTCCCGTAACTTTGGAGCCCATATGATTGTTGATGCCGATGGCATACGGCACATGGTCAATCGCCGCTTCGACACTCTTACGGATTTCTTCGTCGCTCATATCCGATCTTATCGCCCCCGGACCTAGCCACTCCCGCTTGCCGTTTCGAGGTTCCATCGGCAAATGCACCAGCACATCGAAGCCCCGTTCATGCGCTCTTCGGGCGTCGGCCTCCGAGGTTGACAGAAACGGCATCACCGCGACAGTCAGCTTGATCGGCAGCTCGAACATCTCATCTGTTCCCCGCATGTTGTTTCCGAAATCATCGATGATGACCGCAACACTCGGATGTCCGCCTTCGGGCGTCGATTCGGCCTGCACCAGAGCATTCGTCTTCACCTTGCCGGCCAGGATCTGCCGATTATTATACGAAGAATCACGCGTTTGATCGGCTGCTTTGCCGTCTCCGACGGATTCATATTTCTGCCAAGCTGCTGCATTTCCATTACCGCCGACTATTGCCAGGCTAATTGCTAGAACTACCAGGGCGGCAGCTTTCGAGCCAATCCTGTTCGGCTGACGCATACGATTCTTGTTCATGATTTCATCTCCCTCGCCAGTATGGGTATACAGTCATTGTTTGATGACGAAGGAAATTTTATGTGGAGCGAACGGCAGTAACAATTGTCAGCTCCTTAAGCACAACGTCATTTTTATAAAATGGAGATTAGTAACATTTCCCGGAATGGGCGAATATCATGACGTTGTAAAGGAGGGATAGGCAAATGATCAATCCAAATCCAGCATATCCTAATCAAAGTAATGAAGCTTACCCAATGGGGGGCGATGTAAAAACACTAAGTCAACGGTATATGAATTACCATGTCATTGCAAAGACGAGAGACGGGTCACAGTTTGATGGAATTATCGATGGGATGGACGACGATGGCATCACGATGTTAGTTCCTGAGGAGATTGATGCCGCAGAACGGGAAAATGATAATACTTACAGAGCATTTGGCTATGGTCAAAGAAGATTTCGCCGGTTTCGCCGACAACGGTTCCCATTTTTCTTCTTTGCATTTCCATTTTTCACACCTTATCCATATTACTATCCTTATCCTTATCCTTACTATCCTGGGTATGGGTACGGTGGAGGATATTAATTTAGTAATCTCTTCTGCCCTGGTTATGAGCAATATCTTGAAAATAAGAATCGGACACTCCCACATCTGCAGAGATTTGGGAGTGTCTGTTTTTATGAACATCCTGAATATGGGCTCCAAGGCCATTTCGTAATTGGCTTAGCAAAGCAAGATGTTGGATCGACTTATCCCTGCCGCACTGGCGAGTGAACTGCTTGCTCCAGTCTGTTCAGGGCTTCTTCCACAGTCGAACGCTGACAGCCGATGTTGATCCGGACGAATCCGTCTCCTTCTTTGCCAAACGTATATCCCTGATTGAACCAGAGCTTCGCCTCGTGCAGCAAAAAATGCTCCAGTTCCTGATTACCGAGACCGAGCGAACGGCAGTCGAGCCACAGGAAATAGGTCCCTTCCGGATTGTACACCTTCAGCTGCGGCAGTCTGGCTTCAATAAATCCGACCGCATACCGCCGGTTTTCATCTATGTAGGACATCAGCTGATCCAGCCACTCCTCCCCATGCCTATATGCCGCTTCACAGGCTGCTGCGCCGAATATGTTATGGCTCTTTTGCGCCACTTGATCATTGGCTGCATCATACCGGTGTCTCAATTCATCATTTGGAATGATGATATTGGATGTGGAGAGACCCGCTAAATTGAACGTTTTGCTTGGAGCCGTGCATACAACCGTATTCTGTGCAAATGCCTCCGAGATGGATGCAAACGGAACATGACGGTGCGGCTTGAACAGCAGATCAGAATGAATTTCGTCGGATATGACGATAACGCCATGCTTCAGGCACAGCTCGCCCATGACCCGAAGCTCTTCTTGTGTGAACAGCCTCCCCACAGGGTTATGCGGATTACATAGAATAAACAGCTTAACCGAGCCGCTGCCGACCTTGTCTGCAAAGTCGGCGAGATCGGGAACGTAGCGGCCCTCTTCCACCTTCAGCGGATTAAGGACAGTCTTGCAATCATTCATGCTGATGGCGCGAAAGAAAGGGGGATAAACCGGAGGCTGGATAAGAATGCCGTCTCCCGGTTTGGTGAAGGCGCGTACCGCAGTAAACAAAGCATTGACCACGCCCGGACTGTGGGTAATCCAATTCTTATCCACCTTCCAGCCGTGCCTCTTCAGATTCCAATCGATAATCGCTTCATAGTAGTCATTAGAGCGTGCTGTGTACCCGTATATGCCATGCTGCGCTCTGTCCAGAATCGCAGTCTTAACCTCGGGAACAGTCTCGAAATCCATATCGGCCACCCACATGGGCAGAGCATCCTCCACTCCTACGGATTCCTTGACATAGTTCCACTTGGCCGACAGGGTATTGTCCCTGTTAACCGGCTTGTCAAAGTCAAAGCGCGGCCGGGTCATACGGCCTGTGCCTGCCTTAAATCATTCTGCTCCTGCTCTGCGATGCGTTGTCCGGTCAGGTCGGTATTCAGGATGGCCTGCTCCACAAGCTCCGCATTGACCTTGAAGGGCAGCGCGGCCGCCGCTTCTTCGTCAAGGGAAACGCCGCCTGCTACCAGCGCCGCTTTGTCCTGGAAGCTGTCCTTAAATCCAAGCGCGCGCAAGGTTAATGGCTGCCTTAGAGCATGCAGCAGGCGGGCGACAGTATCAATCTTGGTCTGGCTGTACCCTTCCAGATACAGCTGCACGACCAGACCGAATGCTACCTTCTCGCCATGCAGCCGGACATGCGTCTCATGCTGCTTAGTCAGGCTGTTGTTAATGGCATGCGCAATATAAGCTCGCGGTCTGCCACTGCTCAAGCTGCCAGCCTGGCCTGCCAGAAAAAGGATCGTATTGGTTACCTCGGTTATGGCATCCGTAACCTCCCCGCGGCCCGACGCCAAATAGGCGTCGATGGAGAGCTCCTCCAGAATGTCCAGCGCCAGCTTGGAGGTCGCCAGTCCCGCTCTGGCGTGAATGCTGCCCGGTCCTTTTCCCACATTGGGCGCGGCTTCATACCATTTGACGAGGGTGTCGGCAATCCCGGCCGCTATATAGCGTGGCGGCGCAGCTGCCAATATTGCTGTGTCGGACAATACCGCCTTCGGCGATCTTTCCAGTATGATTCCGCCTGTCTGGGTACCTTGACGGGTATAGATGACGGACAGGGCCGACCATGCGGCACAGGTTGCCGCGATGGTCGGCACCGTCACAACAGGAAGGCTCAGCTTATCGCCCACCGCCTTAATGGTATCCAGGATTTTGCCGCCGCCAATCCCAATGAGCACATCGGAAGCCGAGGCTTGCACCGCCGCCGCAAGAATATCGATATCTTCCAGAGTGCAGTAACCTTCATACACTTGAATCTCATAACCAATGCCGTTTTCGTCCAGACTTTTCAATAACGGCTCACCGGCCACGGACAACGCCGTCTTTCCCGCCAGTATCCAAGCCCGCTTGCCGATGGGGGCAATAATCTCTCCTCCTTTTGCGAGAATTCCCGGTTCATTCCAGTACTTCTCCGGAGCCTTTGCCAAAATCATATTCATTTTCTCCCCTCAATAATAAGTTAAGCTCTTAACGAATTAGTTCTTTGAACTTCCGGCCGCCTCCGGGGCCTTGAGCACCTTGCGCAGCGCCTCTATAAATATGCGGTTCTCTTCCATCGTTCCAATGCTGATTCTAAGCCACTCCCGCATGCCGTAAGCCGATCCGGGGCGAATGATCACGCCTTCCTTCAGCAGCTGCTGATACAAGGTATCACTGTCCTGCCCGGTATGTACCATAATGAAGCTCGCTTCCGTTGGAATGTAATCCAATCCCAGCTCTCCGAAGGTTTTGTAGAAGTATTCCTTTCCCAGCCGGTTGTTCTCGTAGACTCTCTCCCGAAATCCGGCATCCTTTAATCCGGCCAAGGCAGAGGCTTGGGCAACAGCGTTCACATTGAAAATCTGGCGGCATCTGTTCATGTAATCGGCCGTTTCCTCGCTTGCGGCGGCGTACCCGATGCGCAGAGAGGCCAGACCGTAAATCTTGGAAAAAGTACGGAGAACGATCAAATTCGGATATCGACCGATCCAATTGAGCGTATCCGGATAGCCCTGCCCGCCGGTTACAAAATCACAGTAAGCCTCGTCCATGGCGACCACAATTGAGGACGGAATATCCTCGAGGAACCGTCTAAGCTGTTCATCTGTAAAGATCGTGCCGGTGGGATTGTTGGGATTGCAAAGCCAGATAACCTTTGTTTTAGCTGTAATTTCTCTCTTAATGGCATCCAGATCGACATTATGCGTTGTTAGCGGAACCTGTATGATTCTTCCTTCCTGCAGCTTGGTAACCGTACCGTACCAAGAGAAGGAAGGTGTCGGCATAATCGCCTCATCGCCCGGCCCGATGAACGTTTCCGCAACAAAGGCAATCAGCTCAAAGGAGCCTGCCCCGATAACGAACTGCTGCGGACCGAGCCCGGTCAGCCGGGACAGTTCAGCCTTTAGCTCGGAATTGCCGCCGTCCGGATAGCGGGAGGGGGCTTGCAGGACAGCCACCGCCGCTTCTGGGACACGGGGGGAGCAGCCCAGAGGATTCTCATTGGAAGCCAGCTTGATCACCTTGGAAAGCCCAAGCTCCTTCACCACCTCCTCCAGCCGCTTGCCGGGAATATACGGATCAATGCTGTGAAGACCCTTCTTATAGGGTAACGCTGAAGACATCAGCTTCAACCTCCTAAAATTAAAATAAAGAAGACCCGATTAATGCTGAACATTAATCAGGCCTCCGGTTTTCCAGTTGGCAGCGAAAGGAATATATTATTTCTATTTCACCAATATGTTTAGTTTGTTTTTGTATTTTAACAATATATCATCGGGTATCTATCATTTCAATAGTCTAGTCATCCATAATTTAGTCGAAATAGTGTATTTAATCAGTTGGTATTACTCAAAACAATCTTCCCCCGTGTCCGGCCTGACCGGCTCAACTGATGGGCGGCTTTAACACCGTCTACGGTTAGCGGAAATACTTCGGTTACAACCGCTTTTAATTTTTTCGCTTCAACCAGTTCCCTGATGTGATTCATATTCGTTCCATCCGGGCGGGTAAAAACAAACGAAACGGTCAATTGACGTTCTTGTTCCAATACATCTGCAGAAGTTGAACGTACAGCATCCCGCGCGCTGACTATGGTCGCCACCTTGCCGTTATGCTTCATGAATTTCAATGCTTCCCCATAAGGCTCGCCCCCGAGCGTATCCAGCATAAAATCAAATTCCGTTGCTGTATCCAGGGTTCCCCGGTCATAAGCAAGAACTTCATCCGCCCCTAATGCGCGCACAAATTCAATATTCCTGGAGCTGGTTGTCGTCGCTACATATGCGCCGCGCGCTTTGGCCAGCTGAATGGCGGCCGAACCGATTCCGCCGCTTCCCCCCAGAATGAGCACCTTATCCACTGCCTGAACATTTCCCGCTTCCACAAGCGCCTGCCAGACGGTGAGACCCACCAAGGGGAGAGAAGCCGCTTCAACATAGGTCAATCCTCGTGGCATTGGCGCAACAAAGCGAGCAGGAACCACAATTTCATCGGCGTAAGTGCCCTGTTTTTCCATTTCCGGTCTAAAAAAGACATCGTCGCCTACTTTAAAATCAGTCACCTTGGAACCGGCAGCCGCCACTGTACCCGCAGCATCCCAGCCCAAAATCAAGGGAAGACGATATGGAAAAGCTTCTCGCAAAAGCCCTTCCCGCACTTTCCAGTCCACAGGGTTCACCCCGCTTGCCTTGATGGTAATCAGCAGATCTTCCGGTCCGAGCGGCTCTGTCTCTACAGCAATCATCTTCAGCTGTTGTTCATCGCCATATTCCTTTATGCCAATTCCGTTCATCGTTTACATCCCCTTTCCGTAGATTAAAAATAATCCACCCCTCAAAAGTGTTCAAGAGATGGATTGTTCACTCTTATATTAGAAATCAAAATTGTCCGGATCCGGGCCGACCCGATGATTTTGATTAAGACTGTCAATTTGCTTCATATCTTCCCCAGTTAATTCGAAATCAAAAACGTTGGCATTTTCAACGATCCGGTGTTCTTTTGTAGACTTAGGAATCGTTATAACGCCGTTCTGGAGGTCCCAGCGCAGAATGATCTGGGCAATGGATTTATTGTATTTATCGGCAATTTCTTTGAGTTCCGGATTATCCAGGAGTTCACCCTGCATGAGCGGCGACCAGGCTTCAAATTGAATGCCTTGCTGCTTGCAATATTGCTGTAATTCCTTTTGGGTCAACCGGGGATGATACTCCACTTGATTCACCATCGGTTTAAGTTCCGCGTCAACCATTAATTCTTCAATATGATGAATTTGGAAGTTGCTGACACCAATCGCTTTTACACGGCCTTCTTTATAAATGGTTTCCAGCGCTCTCCAGCCTTCTTTGAACTTTCCTTCTTTCGGCCAGTGAATCAGGTACAGATCCAGGTAGTCGAGGCCCAGTTTTTGCAGGCTCGTTTCATAGGCGGCCAACGTGGACTCATATCCCAAATCAGCGTTCCATACTTTGGAGGTCACGAACAGCTCTTCTCTGCCAATGCCTGCTTCTTCAAGCCCTTGGCGAATTCCCCGTCCGACACCTTCTTCATTTCCATAGATAGCTGCCGTATCGATGCTGCGGTACCCATGTTTGATCGCCGTTTTGACCGCATTCTCAAGTTCGGGGCCTTCTTCCACTTTAAATACGCCCAAACCAAACCACGGCATGCTCACACCATTATAAAGAGCAACTGTATCTTGCAAATTCTTAGCCACTTATTCTTCCTCCATTCTCACATCTAATTCATACGGATCGATGACCCGGCGCAGGTTTCATTATAGATTTAATCATCCATTTCGTGTAGTACGTACTTTTTAGTACTATAGGTACCAATAAGTGCCTGTAAAAATGATGTAGAGCAGCCCGGCAGCCGCTGGAATAAGCCCCCGAAAACTGAGTCTTACGTTCAGGTTCTGCAATTAGTGCCGCTTCTTTACTATTTAATAATTATTTATACAGGTACTTTTTAGTGCCTATATCACTAAAAAGTACGTACTTATCATGAAGATTGTACGGCTATATAATAGCCCCATGCACAGGAAATGCAGAGCGTTGCAGTCTGGATCAATGCAAATAATCACATTGGAGGAAAATACAAATGAGCAATATCGCACAAACCGCGTCTCAGCCTAAAGAGATGCAAAAATCGGGTAACTGGGCGCTTCTCGCCCTGGCCATTAGCGCATTTGGCATCGGTACAACCGAATTTGTTCCGGTTGGTCTGCTTGCAGCCATCGCCGATGACTTGAGAATCGGTCTTACACTGGCCGGCCTTCTTATTACAGGTTATGCCCTTGGGGTTGCTGTGGGGGCCCCTATCATTACTGCACTCACCAATCGCATGAGCCGCAAGTCTTTGCTGATGTGGCTGATGGTGCTCTTCATCATCGGTAATGCAACCGCCGCGATGTCATCATCATTTGGGCTGCTGCTCGTTGCACGTTTCATTACAGCCTTCTCGCACGGCGTCTTTTTCTCGATCGCATCGACGATCGCTGTTCAATTGGTATCTCCGGAGAAAAAAGCCAGCGCCATTGCGTTAGTATTTACCGGTCTGACGATTGCCATCGTTACGGGCGTTCCGCTTGGAACCTTCATTGGTCAAGCTTTCAACTGGAGAGCAACATTCTGGGCCGTCGCCCTGCTGGGTGTTATTGCAATCATTGCAAGCTCTATTCTGATCCCGCGTAATTTGAAGCAAGCTCCTCCCGCCAAATTCTCGGATATGTTCCGGCTGATCACGAACGGTCGTCTGCTGCTGGGCTTTCTGATTACAGCTCTTGGTTATGGCGGAACGTTTGTTGCTTTCACTTTCTTGACTCCGCTCCTGGAAGATGTCACTGGATACAGTAAAGGTGCGGTTAACGTTATCCTGATCGCCTACGGTGTAGCCGTGGCATTCGGTAACTCGATCGGCGGAAAATGGGCGAACAAAAACCCGATCCGCGCGCTGCTGATGATGTTTATTTTACAGGCCGCAGCTCTCATTCTGTTAACGTTCCTCATTCCTTTTAAAATTGCTGGTTTGATTGGCGTCGTTCTGATGGGCTTGTTCGCCTTCATGAATGTGCCCGGTCTTCAGCTCTATATTGTTCAACTGGCTGAAAAATACGTTCCATCTGCGGTAGACGTCGCTTCGGCGCTGAATATTGCGGCTTTCAACATCGGTATTGCCATCGGCGCTTTTGTCGGTGGGGTTGTTGTCGATTCGATGGGTCTTGTGCACACTCCGTGGATCGGCGCTTTAATGGTAATCGTTGCGGTTGTGCTCACCGCTATTTCGGGCAAGCTTGAACGGAAATGATCGGAGGCGCCGCCTATGTTTCAGAATCATGAAGCTTATCAAAGGATGTACCGGGAAGGTCAAATGACGCTGGGTCTTCACATCCCGCTTGAGAATTACGGAATCAAGACACCGACAATGGCGCATCAGATTGAATTGGCACAGGCTGCGGAACATTACGGATTTACCGCGCTATGGCTTCGGGACGTCATCTTGAAAGATCCGAATTTTCTCGACCCGGCGGTCGGACAAATTTACGATATTTTGATTTACGGCACGCATCTTCTGAGTCAGACGAGCAAAATCGCTCTCGGGACTTCCGCCCTCGTCCTGCCTCTTCGCCATCCGCTAAGGCTGGCGAAAGAGGCGGCGACCATTGAAGCGCTGTTTCCCCACAGGCTGGTTATGGGGGTCTCGTCCGGAGACCGGAGAGCCGACTTTCAGGGACTTGGAGTGGATCACCCCAGCAGGGGCACCCAGTTTAGGGAAGCATTTGGCTATCTTCAAAAAGCGCTGTATGAAGAATATCCCTTGATTCATTCGAGCTATGGGCATATGGAGCAAACGACGCTTGTCCCGAAGCCGGGTCACAGAATTCCGACGATCGTTACCGGCTTTGCGCAGCAGGACCTGGACTGGCATGGACAGCATGGAGACGGCTGGATGTACTACCCGCAGGCGCCGGAGCGCCAGCATGAAGTGATAACGGCATGGCGTGAATCCGCCGCCCGTCACGGCAATGAGAACTTTCGTCCGTTCTCGATGCCGATGCATCTCGATCTGGCGGAAAATCCGGATGAACGGCCAACCCCTATTCGCCTGGGATATCGTCTAGGTCGGAACAGACTGATCGAACTGCTTGAAGTCTATCGCTCCATTGGCGTGAATCATCTGTTCTTCGCCCTGTTTGACAGCGACCGGCCCGCCGGTGAAGTTATTCAGGAGCTGGGTGAATACGTGCTGCCTCATTTTCCAGCGCATGAGATGAACGATTAAAATAATAGGCTTTCCCACATAAGCCTGTTCACATAAAGAAGGGTTGTCGCCTTTAAGCCGCACATGGCTTGGCAACAACCCTTCGTTATTTTTCTTAAGAGGCGCGGCGCTCAAAAGTGACTCCAAATCGACAGGTTAAGAGATCATGAGCACCATCTTCAAACAAAAAAGGTTCATAAAACTGTTTATGCAACAGTTTCATGAACCTTTTCATTTTAAGGAATGCGGTCGAGAGGACTCGAACCTCCACGGGGGGTTAGCCCACACGGACCTGAACCGTGCGCGTCTGCCAATTCCGCCACGACCGCTCATCAATTGGCCGCTCGCTCTCGCGGCGACAAGATATATCTTACCATGACGCTAAATATCAGTCAACGATTTTTTAAATAACATTTTTTTCATAAAATGCATATAGGAATATTGCTTTCACAGCTGTAACGGATGTATAATAAGAACAAAGGTTCGCATACTACAATTGAGGTGATTCAGATGGCGACGATTGCAAAGCGTAACCGTGAAGCAACTCAGGAAGAACTGTCCCTTGTCAGAAGCTATTTGCTGCTAACGTTTATTCATAAAGTATTCGAACGCGACTGCCGGGCTATCGGTAAGAGCGGTCTGTTCAAGATGCCTCAGCTCTATATGGAACTGGTCTCCATCGGAGCCAAGAAGACTGCCCTCATGCTGCAAGAGGTCAAACGCGAGCTGGAGTCGCAGAATATCATCGTTTCAACGATCCGGCAGGATCAGAAAGGTGTTGAGGCCCAGTTCAAGTGCCGGGGAATCGCCGGCGAGATGCATATTCAATGGCCGAGCTTTCGCCGGGAGATGACGCTGCGGATGCGGGCCTACCTTGGGCTTGCCGGGGAGTTCTCCATTCATGCTCGGGAAGAGTCATCCAATCCGGTGGCCTGCCCGGTCTGACGGAAACGGCATATTGTAAGAGAAGTATTGAACCGCAGGCCCTTCCAGTCTGGCATAACGATGTCAGGCTGTTTTTTTGTTTGCCTAAAGCGGGTAATCCGCTTTCTATTCCACAATCTCAGTCACCTGCCGGGTATCCGTCAAATGAAGATCGATTTTACCGGTTCCTCAGCGTCTGTCCCGCACATATACATAGAGAAGAACGGTATCGCTGCCATATGATGGGGATTGGAGGAACGGCAATGAACAAATACTGGAGCGAGACGATCAAGGGGATTACGCCGTACGTGCCGGGAGAGCAGCCGCGGGCAGGCAGACTGGTCAAATTAAATACGAACGAGAATCCTTACCCGCCTTCGCCTGAAGTGCTGGAAGCGATGAAGGCAGCCGTTACCGACAAGCTGAGATTATACCCCGATCCGAACTGCTCCCGCTTGCGGGAAGCGGCCAGCCGCCTCTATGGTATCCCGGCGGAGCAGATTTTTGCCGGCAACGGGTCCGATGAAATTTTGGCTTTTTGCTTCAAGGCATTTTTCGATCCGGGCGATACGATCCTCTTTCCCGATATCACTTATAATTTCTATGAAGTGTACGCCGATCTGTTCGGCGTGTCATACCGGACCGTCCCGCTTACAGAAAACTTCGAGGTCTCTGCCAGTGAATTCTCCTCAGACAATGACGGCATTATCCTGGCCAACCCGAACGCCCCCACAGGCAAAACGCTCTCCCTGGAAGATCTGGAAACTCTGATACAATCCAATCGCCAAGCTGTTGTTATTATAGACGAAGCTTACATTGACTTTGGAGGAGAATCCTCGATCGGGCTGATACCCAAATACGATAATCTGCTCGTGATCCGCACATTCTCCAAATCGCGGTCGCTGGCGGGTCTGCGAATCGGCCTGGCTATGGGAAACCGCAGTCTCATTGAAGCGCTCATCCGCGTCCGGGATTGCATCAACTGCTTCACCGTCGATTGGATCGCTCAGGCGGGAGCCATAGCGTCGCTGGAAGATACGGGCACTTTCTCCCATTACATCGGCAGAATTACCGCAACCAGAGGCCGGATGACGGAATATCTCCGGGATGCGGACTTCCATGTCATTGATTCGAGTACGAACTTTCTCATGATGTCTCATCCGTTCCTGCGGGCCAAGGCGCTTTACGAGGCTTTGCGCGAAAAAAACATCTTCGTCCGTTATTTCCCCAAACCCCGGATTGACAATTATTTGCGTGTGACGATCGGAACGGATGAAGAAATGGATATTTTCTATGACGCGATTCTGGATATAGTAAAAAACACCCATTAGTGTTCCCCGCAAATACCCGGAACCAAGAGATGAAGCTCAGGCAAAAAGCGTAAACAAAAGAACAGACGGCTTTCGAACGTGGTCGGAAGCCGTCTTCGCTGCAGGTCCTATGTTGCTTGTCCGCCTACGGTCTTTATCCAAATATATGGCGCCGCGGCTCGGCATAGGGCTGAAATATATAATTCCGGTCAAGCTTAACCACCCTCCGGCTGGGCTTGCGGATCATCACCTGACTGTCGTCCCAGGCAATGACGATACCGATCACATCATTGCTCTCAAGAGCATCGCGAACGATCCGGATTTTCTCGCCCGAGAGGCGGTATTCATTCAGCTCTTCGTCGCTGATCATTTCGTGAATTCTCCTTTCCCCAGGACAAGCGTAAAGCTTGTACAGACTTAGAATAGAATAAAAAAGACCGCAATGACAAGTCATTGGGTCTTATTTTTAAAACGAGATATGCATCTCTTTGTGTTTGACCTATATCAGCGCTTCGTTCTTCTCGAACCAGAAGTCCAGCACTTTAGCGGACATCACCCGTTGTTCCAGATACTCTACTTGTTTGGTTGTAAACTTCTCTCTCCATGCGAAATTCAGTTCTTCGCACAAGCCTGCGATAGTCAGAAGTTCCGACCAGGCAACATAGCGTTTGTACCAAAAGAATTGAGGATGTTCGATCATATAGGGATACAGATCGTCAAACTCCGTGTGCTTGCAATCGAGCGCACGCTCGAAGTGATCCTTGGCCTCGGTTAATTTATCAATAAAGAATTGCTCTGTCACCGGTTCTTTCCCCATTGTGACGCCTCCTCTCCTATATCTGACCTTATTATAAAGGAAAAAGGTTGGGGTGGAAAGCAATTGTTATAAAAATAGGCTTTGTTCTCATTTTCGTCACGATTTGTAACTCACCAGGTTACTCTTCAAATTCGATTCGGCCATCGGCCAGGGATTTGATCTTGACGAGCGATTCCAGACGAACGCCCTGCTCACGGATCGTCCGTGCGCCGGCTTCAAAGCATTTTTCCACAACGACCCCGAGTCCGACCAGCTCCGCTCCCGACCGGTTAATAATCTTGATCAGGCCGCGTGCGGCGTCGCCGTTGGCGATAATGTCGTCGATGAACAAGATTTTGTCATCGGGCGAGATATACTGCCGCGAAATCATAATATCCGTGACGATCCCCTTGGTAAAGGACGGAACGCGTTCGCACAGGGCGTCGGGATCGGCGAGCAGCGTTTTTTTGCGGCGTGCAAAAACGAGCGGCACCTTGAGTTCATAAGCGGTGGCAAATGCCACGGCAATACCCGAGGACTCCACGGTAACGACGCGGGTCACCCCCTGGCCTGCAAAAAGCCTCGCAAATTCCCGTCCCATCTCCATCGTCAGCTCGGGATCGACCTGATGGTTGAGCAGTCCATCAAGCTTGAGCACCTGATCGGAAACGACAACCCCTTCCTCCAAAATCCGCTTTTTCAATAATTCCATGACGCTTACGCCTCCATTATCCATTCTCTTCGGACGTTCCTCTGTAAAATTCTTGCAATGCAAAACAGGCGGAAGTCATGTCCTTCTGCTCAACATCATAACCTGTACTATGCCAGTACACAAGCTTGTCCGGCAAAGCATCGCCGAAAGACCGCGTTTTCCGCTTCGCCGGGGAGATTCCCACCGCTTTCGAAGCGAGTTTTGCCGAAGTTATATCGACGAGGTCTACGCCCCGCAAAACTTTTAGGAGGATACCCATGAGACAAACGCTCCGCACGCTGCAAATCGCCTTTACTTATATAGGCACCATAGTGGGAGCCGGGTTCGCCACCGGCCGGGAGATTCTCCAGTTCTTTACGCAGTACGGCCACTGGGCGACACTAACCATTATCCTCTCGACTGGGGTCTTTATCTGGCTCGGTACCAAAATGATGATTCTGGCGCGCCGGATCGGGGCCGAATCGTATGAGGATTTCAACTGCCACCTGTTCGGAAAAAACACAGGAGGCATTATCAGCCTGTTCACACTGCTCATCCTCGTCGGGGTCAACAGCATCATGCTCGCGGGTGCCGGAGCCATGTTTGAAGAGCATCTCGGCCTCCATTACCAAACCGGGCTGCTGGTGACACTGGTCGGCTCCTATCTGCTGCTGAGACGGGGCATTGCCGGCATTTTGCAGATGAACAGCGTTGTCGTCCCTCTGATGCTGAGCCTGTCTCTTATTATTATATTCAACACGATTGACCATCCGGAAGCACGCCACTTTATTTCGCTTGTGACCGAACGCAGCGCGTTTTCCGCCTGGATGTCGCCTTTTCTGTATACGGCGTTCAATCTGGGCATGGCCCAGGCCGTCCTCGTCCCCATGGCGCGCCATACCCAGGACGATCGGACGCTAACCTACGGCGGCATTATCGGCGGTCTGGGCATTGGGTTTATGCTGATGGCGGCCCATTTTGCCATGAGCGCGCACATGCCGGGCATCCTGAAGTTTGAAATTCCAATGGCAAGCATCGCCTTAAGTCTCGGAACGGTGGTTCAGTTTGTGTATATGCTGTTGATTTTTCTGGAAATCTTCAGCACCTTTGTGGCCGATATTTACGGCGTAACGCTTCAACTGGCGCAGCGCCTGCCGATCTCCCGCTCCGTCATTACAGCCGCAGTAATGCTGACCTGCTATGTCTTCAGCCAATTCGGCTTCAGCAATCTGCTCGGATTGTTCTATCCCATGTTCGGCGCGCTCTCGCTGGTCTGGGCAGTCCGCCTGATCGTGACCCCTATGGTTCCGCCGGGTAAACCGGGCGCTTTTGAAAAAACGACAGCCACCCCAGCCCCCAAAACGGTTCCGCGTTCTACACGGAAATAACGGAGGCCTCAGGCACCAGTCTGGCGGAGGCTTCCGCGACATGCCGGTGACAGGTCAGCATAACAACCTGGCGGGAAGACGACAGCTCGCCAAGCAGGGAAAGCGCCGCATGCAGACGCTTCTCATCGAAATTGACGAACAGATCGTCGAACAAAAGCGGCAGCGGGTCCTGACGATCCATCGTTCCCGCGAGCGCCAGCCGCAGGGACAGATACAGCTGCTCGGCCGTTCCCCGGCTCAGCAGTCCGCTGTCCAGCAGCCCCGTTTCCCGGTGCTCGGCTTTCAGCTCTTTCTTCCCCAGCGTCATGACAACCCGCCGGTATTCTCCGCCGGTCAATCGTTCAAAATACGAAGAGGCCAAGGTTAGAACCTGCGGCTGCTTCTCGCGCTCATAAATGCGCCTCGTCCGGCCGATTAATTCCGCGGCAAGCGCGGAGATGGCGTACTGCTCGGCGAGGCTCCGCAGCGCCGCCTTCTGCTCCTCCAAACGTTGGAGCACTGTATCCTCCCGGCAGCTCTTGCTCAGGCTCTCTCTTTCCTGCAGCAGACTGCCCCGAAGCTGAAGCAGCTCGCTTCTCCGCTCTTCCAGTTCGGAAAGGCTGGCTTCCAACCGTCCCTTCTCTTCTTCCAGCGCGTAAGCATCCCTATGCTCCAGCAGCTCCAAAAGCTCCTGTCTTTCCTCTCCGCCTCTGCCGCCGAACATGGCCAGTTCCCACTCCCGGAGCGACCGCTCCAGTTCCCGGCGCCGGGAAACGGCAGCGGCGCGGCGCAGCAAATCTTCACCATCCTCAGCGAAGCCTTCGTGCAGCAGATGATCGCCCATCTGAGCCAGCGATTCCAGTTCACGCCGCATCTCTTCCCGTTCCTCCTCCGCCCCGCGCAGGCGGGACGTCAGGTCTTTCCGGTGCAGAAGTGCCGTCTTCAGAACTTCCCATGCGGCCGCCCGGTCTTCCAGCCAACGGACAGGCGAAATCGAAAGCGGCAAGCGGACAGATGCTGAAGGCGCTGCATCGGCAGGCGTAACGCCTGCCAGCGGTTCTTCAGGCAATGTTCGCTCAGGCTGCGGAGCATCGATCGGCAAAGCGGGCGGATCGTCGGGCTGTGTTACGGACGGTGAGGTCGAAAGCAGGGAGGGACACATTGGAAGAAGCCGCTCCCATCTTAGGGCGGGTTTCTTCGGCGGCTGAGGCTGTTTCCTCAGCCGCCGCTCCCGCTTCCGCCATCAAGACTCTGCATTCTTCCTCGAACGCATCGATTTCCCGCTTCAGCTCGGAAAACCGCAGCTGAAGCCCGTCTTCCCGGCGCAGCAGGTCATTCCCCTGCTCCGCCAGAGCGAAAATGTCGGGCAGCCCTTCCGGAGACAGATCCACCGGCAGCTTGCGGCGGCGAAGCCATTCCTCGAAGCGGGCCGACGCGGCGCGGAAGTCTCCTTCCGCCGCGTCCATCTCGCGGACCAGCGCCCGCTCCTGGCCGGCCAGCGCCTCGGTCTCCGTCCGGCGGAGGTCCCGCTCGCCGGTCAGCCGCTCGGCGCGCTGGCGCCAGGCCGTCCAGGCGTCCATCAGCCGCCGCAGCTCCTTCATGCCCGCCTCCAGCCCGCCCGCATCCGGGCTGGCCGGCGCCTGCTGCTCTGCGAGCAGCAGCTCCCGCAGCCGCAGCATCTCGGCTGCGGCCTCCGCCCCGCCCGTCAGCGGCGGGGCACCTCGCGGCCGGCGCACGCCGCGCCCGCCGGCGAGCAGGGCCAGATCGGCGGCGGCCAGCACGCCGAACGCGAGCCAGGCGCTGGCCGGCGGCGCGCCGGTCAGCCACAGCGCCGCCGGCAGCAGCGCGGTCAGCGCGGCCGCCAGCGCCAGCAGCGGCCGGGCGGGGGCGCGCCCGCCGGCAGCCACCGCAGCGCGCGGCTGCTGCGGCTGCAGCTGGGCCTCGCGCCAGCGCTCCGCGGCGTGCTGCAGCTCGTCCCACAGCCGCGCCGTCTCGCGCGGGCTGATGGGCCGCAGCGCCGCGAACGAAGCGGCGGCTTCCTGCTCCTCGCGCGCGAGCGAGCGCTCGGCCTGCTGCAGCGTCGCCTGCGCCGCGGCAAGCTGCACGCGCAGCGCCTGCCGCCCGGCGGCGAGGCTCTCCATTTGCCGATCGTAGGCGGCAAATGAGGCGGCAAAGCGGCGCGCCGCCTCCCGGTCCGCGGCGGCCCCGGCGAATTCCGCAAGCTCTGTCGCGGTCCAGCCGGGGTGGATGCCGCGTATAATGCGGCGCAAATGCTCCCGTAGCGCCTGCCGTTCCTCCTCCAGACGCCGAAGCTCGGCCTTCCGGCTTTCGTACCCACCCTGGGTGGCGAAGCAGCCGCTCCAGCCGAGGGCCCTGCGCTTCCAGCAGCCGGTCGGGAACCGTTCTCATCAGCTCCTCCTTCAGCTCCGAAGCGATTCGCCCGGCTCGAGCCTCCGCCTGCCGGGCATTGGCGGTCCGTGTCTGAAGCTCCCTCCAGCGCTCAGGGACATCCTCGGGAAACGACGGAAGCTCCGGCAGCTCCCTCAGTTCCTGGCGCGCGGCTTCCCGCTTCAGCCAGAGCTCGCGGATGTCGAGCGCCTTGCGCAGGCGCGCCAGCCGGTCGCTTTCCTCCCGCCGGCGGCGCTCCAGCGCGTCCAGCTCGCTTTCCGCGGACTGCATCGCCGCGGTATTCTTGTTGTATCGCGGGAGGTAAGAACGGCTCTCCGCGATCTCCCTTTCCAGTCTTTCAATCGACTGGAGAACCTTCGCTGCCTCCTGCGTCTTGCCCCGCGGCTTATAGAGCTTCTCCGCCTCCTGCTGGAGGCGCCGCTCCGCACGCAGAATTTCCCCGCCGCCGCCGATGCCGGCGTGAAACAAAAAGCTGCCCAGCTCCTTGGATTGCAGGGTCCCCAGCTCCTGAAGCTCGTCCAGCGACACCGCAAAGAGCTGACGAAACATCGTTCGGGAGACACCGCCCAGCAGCATCTTCTCCAGCTCGTCCTGTCCGAACTCTTCCACGGTTCCGTCGATGCCGCTAAACGTAATCTTGAGCCTGTCTCCCCTGCCGCCTTCCGGACCGGCGGCGTACCGCCGGATGCTCCAGCCGTTTCCCTTGGCGTCCCTGGCGGTAAGAGTTCCTCCGTGCCGGCCTCCATGCAGTGGCTCAAGCCTTTCCGACGGGTAGCTGCGGCCGGGAATGCCGAACAGCATCGCGCGGATAAACTGCAGCAGCGTGGATTTGCCGGCTTCGTTGGGACCGTACAGTACGGTAAGTCCCTCTGCCAGCTCCAGCTCCTTCCCGTGAAGACGGCCAAAGCCGCCGATTTCAAGCCGCTGTATTCTCATCTTACCGACCTCCTTGCCTGTTCCGGCCTTCAGGGAATGGACGGCTCTCTTCTTCTCCCGGTTCCATGACATCGCTCAGCAGCGTTACGGCCGTTTCGGCCGCCCGCATTAGCCAGGCGCGCATTTCGTCTTCCCCGATTTCGGCTAGAAGCCGTCTCAGCTCACGATTCTCCGCAAGCGGCGCCAGCGCTGCCCGGGCAAACTCGTCCAGAGCTTGGCCGTTCCCGACGCTTTCTGCAGCCACTCGCATCATTTCTCCCAGAAAGCTGTCCTCCGCAAGCAGGCGCTCGCGGTCAACCTCCGTTCCGGATTCAAGGGAGAAGCCTTCGGTCCAGACGAGTCCGCGGAACAGCCCCTGTTCAGCCCGCAGCGCTTCACGCCGGCGCAGCTCGTCCAGCAGGTCTCCTACCGCTCCTTTTTCGGCCAGCACGCGGTGAACGGAACCGCGCCCGGTAATCCGGAAACGCACGACGGACATCAACTCCGGGTGCAGAGCACGAATGTCCTCGACCGACCGCTCCACCGCCTCGATCCATTCGGTTTCCCGCACCATTTCGTCGATGGAAATATCCCGGATCAGGAAGCGTACTTCATCCAGCTCCCGAAACCGCAGGCTGGCAATGCCGCCGCCATCCACATCCACGACATAGCAGCCCTTTGGCCCGGTTTCTATAACGCTGCGCCCCTGGATATTTCCCGGATATACAATGTAAGGGCGTTCATTAAGAATTCGGCGCGTATGAATATGACCGAGCGCCCAGTAGTCGAAGCCCGAATCTATCAAATCCCGGCGCGTGCATGGAGAATAGGTCTCATGCGCCGGATCGCCATCCACGTTGGCGTGCAGCAGCGCGATATGGAACAGCCTGTTTCCCTCTTTCCGCCGATACCGCAGCGACGTATTCTCCGTCACTTTGGCCGTGGGATAGGATAAACCGCTGACAACCGCCACTTCCTGCCCGTCGCTGCGCCGCACAGCCACCACTTGTTCCGGCACATCTGCGCCGAATACCGTGACGCCTTCCGGAAGATCCATATGAAGACGCGGACCGTCCAGCGGGTCATGATTGCCGTGGATGAGATAGACGGCAATCCCCCTCTTGGAGAACTCCGTCAGCGCTTCATGAAAGCGCAGCTGGCTCTGAAGGGAAGAATCGGCGGAGTCGTAGACGTCGCCGCTGATGACAACGAAATCGGCCTCTTCCTCCACCGCCACGGCAACAAGCCGCCCGAGGGCGGCGAATGCGGCTTCGCGCAGGTAATTTCTTATCGGCCCCGGAATATGCGACAAGCCGGCGAACCGGCTGTCCAGATGCAAATCCGCGGCATGCACAAAACGAAACGGAACCATCCGGTTCACCCTTTACGATCGGTTTGAAGCTGCAGATATGTCTTCTTCAATTCATTTGCGATGCGGGTCAGCGAATACAGATTTTTGGCTTTGTCCCATGCCGACCGGGACAGCTCATAGCGGTAAGCGGGATCGGTGATTACCTTCTCCAGAGCGTCCGCCAAGGCATCTACATCGTCGGGCTTGACGAGCAACCCGTTGACACCGTCCTCGATTTGCTCGGGAATGCCCCCGACGTCCGTACCGACGAGCGCCAGACAGCTCAGCGCGGCCTCTGCAAATACCGAGCCGAAGGCTTCCGCGCGGGAAGGCAGCACGAAGATATCGAAGAACGGCATGAACTCTTCCGGATGCAGCGTGTACCCGTAGAAAATTGTTTCATTATATATTCCAAGCGATATCGCAAGATTCTCAAGTTCAGCGCGGAACGGGCCGTCGCCGATAATATGCAGCACGTATTCGTGGCCGCGCTTCTTCAGCTCGGCGCAGGCTTTGAAGAGGATATCGAGCCCCTTCGCCGGAACGAGACGGGTAACGGTAACCAATTGGGGGACAGCATTTTCGTGCGCCACCGGCTTAAAGCGTTTTTCGTCGAACCCGTTCGGGATGATTTGGATGCGGGACGGGTCATTTGTATAATGAGACATATAGTCCGCAAAGGACTGCGACACCGTCATCAGCCGGTCGCTGACATATTCCAGTTCCCGGTAAATCTTGGTCAGGAACTGATGCTCCAGCCCGTTCTCGGCGATTTTCCCGTTCAGGATCAGCTCGCGTTCGTAACTGGAGTGAACCGTCTGAACGAGAGGCACATCCGGGAACACTTTTTTCATCGCCAAGCCGGCGATCGGATGATGCGCGTGAATCAGATCATACCGTTTGTTCAGGCGCAGCTTCGTCCACCACAAATAATCCCGGTACGTCTGAATGTATTTTTGCACGACCGGACTTTCGCCGTAAGGCGTCCAATCGAACGTTTCGAAGACGATTTCGTCGCTGCCTTTCCCCCGGATACGCTTGGGGAGCCAGAACAGCTCCATCTCCCAGCGGCTTGATCGAAACCGTTCCTGCAAATATGGAATCATGGAGGATACACCGCCGGGCTGCTCCGGCGGAAAGAAGAGCGCTTGCAGCAAATTCATATGGTAAGTCCCCTTTTCTATTGCCTAAGATGAAACGGTTGCGCCTTCCTGTACCGGAAGATACAACTTCACCCGCCCCTTCAGGGATGGTGCCGTTTCCCGCAGAAATAGAAGAACATTTTATAAGCGGGCGAGCCTATAAATTCTTATCCTTCAAAAAACGGCCTTGCATGGCAATTATGGTATAGTTGAGCATATGTACATAGATACTGTGGATGTTCCTACTTACGATTTTATCGGCATACGTCTGAAACGGCAACACACAAAACCGTGATGATCCTCAGACGGAGTCTTACGGCCTTGCGCCGCAAGGGTTTATCCAACATGATTATTTTAAGCAAGAGGAGAATGCTGCCATGAATAAGGAAATGCTGCCCGCCGCTTTTACAGCGAGAATCCAGGAGATGCTGGGAAACGAAACGGACGCCTTTCTGGATACCTATTCAACGCCGAGGACCCAAGGCCTGCGGTTGAACCTGTTAAAAACCGAGATAGATTCGGGACGAAACGCAGCGGACCAAGCGGTGAGGCTATTCGGCCTTCAGCCCGTACCCTGGTGCCCCGGAGGCTATTATTATGAAGAACCCGCGCGCCCGGGCCGCCATCCATACCATGAGGCCGGATTATACTATATTCAGGAGCCGTCGGCCATGTCCGCCGCCGAGCTGCTGGCTCCCCGACCCGGTGAGACTGTGCTGGACCTCGCCGCAGCGCCCGGGGGCAAGACCACTCATATCGCTTCCCTAATGGGAAGGCAAGGGCTGCTTGTATCGAATGAAATCCACCCTGAACGGGCGAAAATTCTGGCGGAAAACGTGGAGCGCTCGGGAATTATGAACGCGCTGGTCACCAGCGCAGCCCCGGGCGAGCTGGCGAGCCGCTTCCCTGAAGCCTTCGACCGGATAATGCTGGACGCCCCTTGCTCCGGGGAAGGCATGTTCCGCAAGGACCCGGACGCCATTAACGAATGGTCGCCGGAGCATGTGGAGCTGTGCGCTTCCAGACAATGGGATATTGTTCAGGACGCATACACCATGCTGAAGCCGGGCGGCCGGCTGGTCTACTCCACCTGCACGTTCAATACGAAAGAGAATGAAGAGCTCATTTCGCGCCTTACGGCAAACTATCCCGATCTGGAGCTGCTTGCAGTCAAGCGGCTGTGGCCGCACCGTGAAAAAGGTGAAGGGCATTTTGTGGCGCTGTTGGCCAAAGGCGCAGACTTGTGCCCCGATAACGCTTCCTTCTCAGCACAAGATTCCACGAGACGCAGGGGACGGGCGGGCAAAGGCCGGACGGGCGGACAGGCGGAAGCCTCCGCGCAGGCCGCATTCCGGCAGTTCCTGGAATGGGCGGCAGCGGAAGTTCCGGGCTTCCGGCCGGAGGGAGTGCCCGTTCTGTTCGGTGATTCCCTCTACCTCCTGCCAGCTTCATTTGGAGACTCTTTTTCTCCCGAACTCCTTAAGGGACTGCGTATTCCGCGCGCCGGCCTCCATCTGGCCCACTTGAAGAAAAACCGGATAGAGCCTGCCCATGCGCTCGCCATGGCGCTTCGTCCAGAACAGGCGGCGCGTGTGTTCAGCCTGAACTCCGATAGCCCGGAGGCAAGAAGCTGGCTGCGGGGAGAAAGTCTTGCCGTGCCGGATGACCTTCGGGGCTGGACGCTGGTCACTGTGGACGGGCTGCCGCTGGGCTGGGGCAAAGCCAGCGCCGGCCAGCTCAAAAATCATTACCCGAAAGGGCTGCGCCTTCCGTAGAAACCCGCCCATATTAACGCCGCTGGGCGGCTGACCGAAGCGGCAGGGGCCCTCCCTACATACGATGTTCTATCCCATAAAGCCACTCCCGAAAATGAGAAGGCAGTTGGGAGAACGTCCCTTTATTTTAAGGAGGAATCCAATATGGACACAGTTTACGGAGGCTTCACTTCGACCGGAGCGATTCTGGTACTGTTTATTCTGCTAGTCATTATTAGCCGCTCGTTCTTCATTTAGTTTACCTTATATTATACGTCCGGATAACAAAAGAGTGCTCTTGGCCGCAGCTAAAAGCACTCTTTATATTTGATATTCATAAGTTCATTTTGCCAAAAGATCCGCTTTCGCCCCTGAGTTAGGACAGGCAGTATTTAATAAGCGCCTCGGATACGCCATTCTCATTGTTGGTTCCGGTGATGACGTCGGCGGCTGCTTTGACTTCCAGCGGGGAATTGTCCATGGCGATTCCGAGTCCCGCAAAAGCAAGCATCGAAATATCGTTATAATAATTGCCGATGGACAGCACTTCCTCCTGACGAATGCCAAGCTGCTTCGCCAGCTGCTTCAGCGCATTGCCCTTGGATGCTTCCGGGTGCATTAAATCGACGAAAAACTCGCCGCTGCGCTGAATATTGAACGTTTGTAACCAAGTATTCCATTCCCGCTGGGCTTCGTCCATCTTGTCCGCCGTGGAAAACACAGTGAATTTCACAATCGGTTCGCGGAATTCCTCCCAGGCCGGAAGCGATGCAGGAACCAGCTCGAGATGCTCATACATAAATCGGGCTTCTTGCGTTAAGTACTCCACATTATCTACGTAGAGTTCAAAAGCAGTATTCACGTCAAAATGGATATCGCGCTCGCGGCAGTAGCGAATATACGGATCAAGTCCGCGCCCGTCCATCTCGTATTGATGAATGACCTTCTGGTCCTCCACCCGCACGGTAACGGCGCCATTGTCCGCAAGCACATGGCCGGTCAGCCCCATCTCCTCCATTATCGGAAAAGCATTCTTCGGGTTTCTTCCCGTACAGAGTACGACCCGGCCGCCCTGCCTGGTAACCTCTGCAACCGCCTCCTTGTTCTCGGGGCTTAAAAAGTGATCGTCGTTCAGCAGCGTACCGTCCACATCAAGCGCTATCAGCTTGTATTTCATTCTCCACCGTCCTTGACCATTCTTTATCTGTCTTTTCATTATAAAATAGCGCCTTCACGGGATGTGGCCATGATTGTTAAATTTCCGCGCCAAGCAGCGCAAGCTCCGCTTTGGTCAGCTCCCGGCAGGCTCCTTCGGGCAGGCTCTCGTCGAGAGCTAAATTGCCCATCGAGACTCTTTTTAAAAAGATGACTTTTTTACCGACAGCCTGAAACATTCTTTTCACCTGATGAAACTTCCCTTCGGTTATCGTGAGGGAGATTCGCGAAATGACTTGTTTCCCGCGCTCTCTCCCCAGAATGACCAGCTGCGCAGGCAGGGTCACATAACCGTCATCCAGCTCCACTCCTTCGGCAAAAGCCGCCACGTCTTCCGGGCCGACATCGCCTTCCACAACCGCCTCGTACGTCTTCGGCACATGCTTGCGCGGCGACAGCAGCTCATGGGCAAGCTTCCCGTCATTCGTAAGCAGCAGCAGCCCCACCGTATCTTTGTCAAGCCGCCCTACGGGAAAAGGCTCGAACACCGCATAGCGCTCTTCCAGCAGATCCAGCACGGTCCGGTCCCGTTTATCCTCCGTCGCCGACAGCACGCCGGGCGGCTTGTTCATCATGAGATAAATATGCTCACGGTAATGAACCGCCTCTCCGGCCACCTCGATCTTGTCTGCGTAGGGATCGACATGCGCGCCGCTGTCTTTAACGACCGTGCCGTTTACCGTGATAAGCCCCTGCTTCGCCAGCTTCCGCAGCTCGCTGCGCGAGCCGAAGCCGATATGGGACAGCACCTTGTCCAGCCGCTGCGTTCGGCCTTGGCCGCCTTTTGTCTTGGACATCTATGTCCACCTCCAGCCTGCGGGATATTCGTTCTTGAGCATGCCGTCCTGCCATTTCCCCCAGCCCACGCTGTATTCGTCAATGCAGACGAGCACGTAGCCCTTGGGGGCTGCGCCGGGAGCGAGCCTCAGGCGGTCCGCCGGAATAGATAGCGTCTCCCCTTTAAGATAGGAGACCGCTTCCGCTCCTTCACCGGCAAGCGACAGACTGCGCCGGCTTTCCTGCGGAGTCAGCGCGGTGGCCAGGGGATGGCCGGGGATGAACCGTCCGTTGTTCCGTACCTGCCCCATGTACCAGCCGGGACGCACCGTCTTCAGGCCGTCCAGCGCTTCACGCGGCAGCGGAGACATGTACAGATGCTCCCCGAACAGGATCGGGAAGCCTTCCGGCTGCCAGCCCAGCTGTTCCGCTGCAAACTCCGCGTATGCTGCCATCATACCGTCCTCCGATAGAACGGCCGCATTCCGTCCCCGGCTTCCATTCCTGCCGGAAGCGCGGCCTCCGCTCCGGCCTTCTTGAGCCTTGTCCTTGCGGGAGACGACTGTCCGGCCGCTGTTCTCCCGGCGCGGCGCCGCCGGCAGGGACGGGCCATCGGGCGGCGTTCCGGCCATAGTATCCGCTCCCTCAGCATCTTCACGCCTTAACACAGCGATAAAATGCCCCTCGCCCTTCACCTTGTGGGGCCATAAACGCGCCGTGCCCGGAAGCGGCGGAAATCCGGGCGAGAAGAAGCCTGTCCCGCCGGCCGGAACGACCGAAAACTGCGAATGCCCCGCCAAAAATTCGGCGATGCTCCCTTCATTCTCCTCCGGCGAGAACGTGCAGGTCGAGTAGACCAATGTGCCGCCGGGCTTCAGCGCGCGGGCCGCCGCCTGCAGAATGTCTCGCTGCATGCCGGCATATTTGGCCGGCGTGCTCTCGTCCCACTGCCGGACCATGTCCTCATCCTTGCGGAACATGCCCTCACCCGAGCATGGAGCATCGATCAGAATGCGGTCGAAAAATCCGGGGAACGCCGCGGCGATCCTCTCCGGGCTCTCGTTCAGGACGACCGCGTTTCTCGCGCCGCACAGCTCCAGATTCTTGGCGAGAGCCTTGGTCCGTTCGGCATTCAGGTCATTGCTGACCAGCATGCCCCGGCCCTGCAGCTTCGCGGCAATTTGGGTCGACTTCCCGCCGGGAGCGGCGCACAGGTCCAGCACCCGGTCGCCCGGCATGACGCCAAGCAGCTCTACAGGGGCCATGGCGCTCGGCTCCTGAATATAGTAAAGGCCGGCGTGATAATAAGGGTGCTTGCCGGGTCTTGCTCCTTCGGCCGTATAGAATCCCGTGGGGCACCAGGGAATCGGTTCCATGCGAAAAGGGGCCAACCGCTGCAGCCCTTCCACCGGAATTTTTAATGTATTAACGCGGACGCCGGTATGAGGAATCTCCCCATACGTCTCCGCAAATGCTTCGTACTCCCGTCCAAGCAGGTCCCTCATCCGCTCGGAGAAGGAGCGCGGAAGTTGTACCGCCATGCTGCATCCTCCCGGTAATCTCTTTAGCAAAAAGGGGTGTATAACTGAAGGAACACCCCCTCAGGGGGTGTCCGTGTGCCGTGAACTTATTCAGCCGTGCCCGGTCAGCGGCGGCAGGACTGCTGTCTGCAGGGCCCCCGCCGCTGGGGGATATTCGGCTTGATGTCAGGCGATGCGGTCTCAACGGCTTCCGCCAGCTTCTCATCCGCGATGTCGATCGTCAAATCGTAGTAGGGGAACGGCTTCTGCTCGTATTCCTTAAGCTTCCGGGCATAGTCTTCGGTCTCGCGAATCAACTTAGTTAGGTGAATGCCTAGCGTCACATCCGGGTACTGACGGAGTCTTGAGGCCGCCCCTTCCAGCATAATCAAGGCGCCGCGCACGTTGCCGTTGCGGAAATGATACAGTCCGACAGCGACCTGAAGCAGCGCCTTGTACAGCGGATCGCGCTCCTTGGAGAGCCACAGTTCCTCCAGAACCTCATGGCACTCAAAATAATCGCGGTCCCGGTTAAAATAGACCAGATAAGCAACATACAGCCTATCATAAACCATCCGGTAAATCGCCTTTCTTCGCTTCCGAAATCATGGCGCGCACGCGGAGCAGCAGCTCTTTCATCGCCTCCATGTCCTGGCGCTGCCAGATTTCATTGAATTCTTCCTGACTGCGGATGGCTTCATTGACAAGGTGGTAGAAGTACAGTTGATGTATCGCATGAAGCACCTGGGTCGTCGTATTGGAATTTTCCTCAAACGTCTTCTGCGCCTCCAGAATCTCTTCGCGGATGCTGGACATCTCGGAATCCAGTATCGAAGCAGCCTCCGCCGCCGTCTTCAGGCGCAGTCTAATTTCATCCGGCAGGCTTTCCCGGTATTTATAGTTTAGGGAATGCTCGATGGTCGCCCAGAAATTCATCGCCAAGGTGCGGATTTGAATTTCGGCCAGCACAATTTTTAGCCCGAGCGCCGTCTGTACCGGATATTTGATGATCATATGGAAGCTGCGGTAGCCGCTCTCTTTGTAATTGGTAATATAGTCCTTCTCATATAACACTTCCAGGTCTTTGCGGGCGCGGATCATTTCCGCTACACGCCGGATATCCTCAACGAATTGGCACATAATCCGAATGCCCGCGATATCCTCAATTCCCTGCTCCAGATCCTCCATCCGCACATTAAGGCGCTTCGCCTTTTCCAAAATACTGGAGAGCCTCTTCACCCGGCCGGTGACGAATTCGATCGGCGTATATTCCTCGCGTTTTTTGAGTTCCGCGCGCATCGTTTTGAACTTGACCTTTAGCTCTTCTACTGTCTGTTCATAAGGAAGCAAAAAAATGCCCCAATCCCTGCCGTCCATCGTCCTTCCTCCTGTCTCTCATCGCCGCTCCTGCTATGGAGTAACGGCTGCGCCGCCTCCTAAGGACCACTCCGTTTCCGTACTTATAAGCACCCAAGGATAAAGTGTTAAAAGCTTTCCTTTAGCTTATAATTGGACGTCCGCGCCCACAGCCTCGGATATATGCCGGAACCCGTCCCGCCGCAAAAGATTCCGTAAACCAGTATGGATTCTGCGATTTACCTCAGGACCTTCGTAGATAAGCGCCGTATAAATTTCGACCAGGCTGGCGCCAGCCCGTATCTTGTCATAGGCGTCCTGGGGAGTAAAAATGCCGCCCGAGCCGATAATCGGCAGCTTTCCCTTCGTCTGGCGGTAGATCGCGGAGATTACCTCCGTTGATCTGTCCCGCAGCGGCTTCCCGCTGAGTCCTCCGGTCTCCGATGCCTTCTCATGCGTAAGCCCCTCGCGGCTAATCGTCGTGTTGGTAGCTATGATACCATCCATTCCCGATTCTGTCAGCGCGTGCACCATATATTCCAGCTCGGATTCGCTGACATCGGGAGCGATTTTGACCAAAATGCTCTTCTTGACGCCGGTTGCCTTGCGCTGAAGCTCCATCTCTTCCTTGACTTCGGACAGCAGACGGGACAACTCGCTTCCGTGCTGAAGACTGCGCAAATCCGGCGTATTCGGCGAGCTGATATTCACTACAAAAAAATCACCGTACGGATACAGCGTACGAATGCATTTTCGGTAATCCTCGTGCGCTTCTTCATTGGGTGTCGTCTTGTTCTTGCCGATATTCACCGCCACCGGAATGCTCCGCCGGGTTTCCGGCTTCAGACGACGCGCCATCGCTTCCGCGCCTTCATTGTTAAAGCCCATCCGGTTGATAAGCGCTTCATCAGACGGCAGGCGGAACAGCCTCGGCTGTTCATTTCCCGACTGACCCTTCGGCGTCACCGTGCCGACCTCCATAAAGCCGAAGCCGATGGAAGAAAATCCGGGCACCGCCTGGGCGTTCTTATCCAGTCCGGCCGCAAGCCCCACTGGCGTATGAAAATGGAGGCCGAACAGGTCGACGGCCAGCTCCGGCGTCTCCGGGACGCCGTACATAAGGCGCAGAGCCGAGCGTCCTCCCGGCAGGGCAGCCGCTTTTTCCAGTCCCCCGATTACGAGATGGTGTGCTGCCTCCGGGTCCATGTTGAAGAAAAAAGGTTTAGCAATATTTCGATACAGCACCGTTCTCGCTCCTTCAGGCATAAGGTTTCACTCTAATTTTAGCCTTTTCCGCTGGAAAAGAAAAGTTTTTGTCACTGCCGCAGATATCCGCCTTGGACATGGAGTATAGTATTTTTATTGAAAACGCATTACAATGTAAAGGTACATGGAATTCACGATAAGAGAAAAGGAAGGTCGAACCCTATGTCAGCCAAACGCAAACCGCCTACAATGCATCAGAAAAAAGAAGAGGTCAACCGCAAAGCGATTCTCTGGGTCGGCGTCAGCATTGCGCTGCTTGTGCTTGTTTTCATCATCCTCTTTATCGTAACCGGCAGTTAATTCAGCCAGTGGTACTCTTTACGGGGGTTAGTCTGATTCCCGGCAGCGTTCAGGGAGAAAGTTTTCTCCGGACGCAGCGTTTCGTCAGGCAGAAGACCCCCTTTGACGATTTGCACACGGGTTCCTTTGGGAACAAGATCGAACAGCTCCTCGATATCGGCCCGCTTCATTCGAATGCAGCCCAGGGATTCGTCTTTGCCTATGCTGCCTGCTTCATTGGTGCCGTGGATGGCGTAGTTGGTGTCTGACAGCTGCATCCCCCTGCTGCCGAATTCCCCGTTATCATGTCCGTTCGGATTCACGACCTTATCGGTTATGACGAAGCTGCCTTCGGGCGTCCGGTTTCCTCCAAGACCTACTTCATAGCTCCGAATTAGAATCCCGCCGCTGGTTACCGCCAAGCGGTGTTTTTGCTTGTCGATGAGAATGGCGAGCGGGCGGGACAGGAACGGCATCTCCGCCCCGCCATTGCCTGCTGATGCCGCCGCCGCTTCCGCATTCTGTTCAGCCGCCGGCGCTAAGGCCTCAGAACCTTGCGCGGCCCGCCCGGCCCGTTCCGCCGCTATCGATTTCAGCGGCCCGAACGCACGCTTCATCAGCGGAGTCGTCCCGGCCAGCCAATTGCCCGGGAAATCTCCGGCCAGCTCGGCCAGCGATTCCGGAAGACGGCCTTTGGCAGCGCGAAATCCGTTCAGCGCGCTCCAGAGTACGGCGAGCTGTTCCTGCCGCTCCTGCCAGCCGGCTGCCTTCTCCTTGAGCGGCCCGGCATCCGGCGGCTCACAAGCACAGGCCGCGGCATCGAATGACTGGATCATCGTCCGTCCGTTGACCTGACGATCCACCGTATAAACGACAGGAAGCCGCTCTTTCCAAAGAAGCCACTTCCCCGATCGCTGCATGCCCAGCACGGCTATCAACGAAGGAGCCCGGCCGCCGCTTCCGCTTCCGAGTATTCCCGCCAGATCGCGCGCTGACGGCCCGCCGCCCGCCTCACCGGCGGTGAAGCGAAGGCTGTCCACCCCCGCTGTCTTCGAGCCGCTTTGCTTCCCGGGACCATCATGACGGTCTTCGGAAAAGTCCGGCAGGCCGGAAGACTGAGCCGTGTCAGGCTTCCGGCCAAGCGGTCCCGAATCTTTACCCGGCGCGATAGCCGCGGCCGGCGTCAGAACAAGCAGCAGCAGCGACAAGGATAACAGCAGCTTTCGCGCGGCGCCTGTCCGCCGTTCCCGCTCGCGCGCCGACCGAAGCAGCCCTTCCTCATACTCTCGGAGCATATCTCCCGGCACTTTGCTCTGTTCGAAGGCTTCGTATACGCCCCCGGCCTGATTGAAGCAGTAGTTCGCCTTCCCGTCCTGCCCGTTCTTCTTATATTCCTTCCCTAGCAAGTACCACGCCATTTTATTTTCGGGGTGCTTCTGCACATACTGCTTGAGGTACTGCGAATTTTTCATCGTTACCTCCGTATAGTTGGAACAGAATCAACTTTTTTATACTATATATCGGATCGAAAACGGCAAAAAGACACCCCGGCCACGAAAAATCCGTGAAACGGGGTGTCTCTTAACAAGCCGAGCAATTCATCGAACAAGCGAAAGCTTCAATTAGCCTTCCTTGTTAAAAGGCGTATCGGAAATTTTGATCGAGTCCGTCGGGCAGCCGTCAGCTGCATCCTGCAAATCATCGAACAGATCTTCCGGGATATCCGTAATACCGCGGTTAGCGTCCGCTTCGTAGATAACCTCAGCCAGTCCCTCATCGTCGTAATCATAAATGTCCGGGGCCGTAGCGCCGCAAGCTCCGCATGCGATGCAGGTGTCCTTCTCAACCCAAGTGTATTTAGCCATAATTCTCTGCCTCCTGTTGACCAATCAGCTCCGCGCAAGGCAGGCTGTTATAATAACGATTGTCGTTCCTTGTGGACGAGTTGTCGTTTCTTCTTGTCATATTAATATAAAAAGACGGCAATTTCAATCGTATCCCCGCGCTTTTATCATTTCCGCCATGAAATCCGTCACTCCTCATCCTGAGAAGGCCGCCGCAGCTGATCCTTCTGCAGCGAGGTCCCGCGTGCCTTGTGGTTCCTCAGAAGAGCGGTATGCGGGTCGCCTAACATCCCGGCCGTCAGCACGGCGTTCTCGCCAAATTTGTTGCGCAGCATATCCATTACCTGGTTCAGCGATTCCTTTTTCGGCTGGCGCTCGTAATCGAACAAATCAAGCTGGATGGCGGAATTCTCCTTCGGAGTCAGGCTGTGCAGCGTCACTCCAAGCAGGCGGATCGGTTTTTCCTCGTTCCAATGTCTCTGAAACAGCCCGCAGGCCGCCTTATATATTTCCTCTGCCGTTTCGGACGGAGCCTCCAGCTGCCTCGAGCGGGTGATGGTCTTCATATCCGGAGTTCGCACGGTAAGCTGAACGCCGCCGGCAACAAGCTTCTGTCTTCGCAGCCTTCTTGCTACCTGGTCGCTCAAGGCGAGCAGCACCGGTCTCGCTTCGGCCAGCCCCTGGATGTCGCCGGGAAGCGTCGTCGTGTGCCCGATCGATTTGCTCTGCTCGCGCTCTGGATTCACGGGAGAATCGTCGATTCCGTTTGCAGCGCGTTTGAGCCAGTTCCCCATGACGCCAAACACGTCGGCCAGCATCCCTTCATCCGCGGCGGCCAGCTGTCCGATGCTGTAAATGCCGAGCTTTTTCAGCTTCTCCGCCGTCTTGCCTCCGATTCCGAACATCTCGCCGCATGGCTTGTCCCACAGTATCTTCGGCACATCTCTCAGCCTTAGAATCGAAATGCCATTCGGTTTCTTGAGATCCGAGGCCATTTTGGCCAGCAGCTTGTTCGGCGCGATTCCGATGGAGCAGGGCAGCCCAAGCTCCTCCTTGATTCTGCGCTGAATCTCCTCCGCAATCTCGGGCGGTGTGCCGAACTGGCGCGAGCCGGTTATGTCGAGGTAGCACTCGTCGATCGATACCGCCTCCAGCATCGGCGTATAACTGTAGGCAATTTGCATGAATGCAGCGGAATAGCGGCGGTAGAGATGAAAATCCGGTTTGATGACAATCAGCTCGGGGCATATTCTTAAAGCTTTCTGCACCTGCATTCCTGTCGATATCCCACGCCGTCTTGCCGGATACGAGCAGGTGACGATAATTCCTTTGCGCAGCTCCACGCTTCCGGCTACTGCGGTCGGTTTGCCTTTATAAGCTTCCGGATTCTCCGCCTCATGAACGGAACAGTAGAACGCATTCATATCGACATGCAAAATGACCCGGCCGAGCGCGGGATAATACCGGTCCACATTTTCGCTCATGCTCGTCCCTCTTCCTTCATCTAATACGGATGATTCTCACATTCCCCTGATGATTTTTAGCATACCGCTCCCCGCGCGGCAGGTCAATCGGGAGAACGTGGACGCGCCAATTTCGAGGACTCTGCATTTTAACGTGTCCGCGCCGGAATTTTCCGCTCTATTTTCGATGGATATGTATTATAATTGTGTAGGTTCTCTGTTACATTCCAGCGTAAAAATGCTATAATATAAAAATTCATCCCGCTTTTGCGGAGCAGATTCAAGAAGCTTATGCTATCAAAACTAAGTCCATGCTTCCGTAGTCAGTTTTGCGGAGCGGATTCAAGAAGCTTATGCTATCAAAACTTTTAGGAGGACGCACATGTCTAAGTCCATATCCATCTTCGATACAACGCTGCGCGACGGCACCCAAGGCGAAGGTATCAGTCTGTCGGCGGACGACAAGCTGAAAATCGCCAAGAAACTTGACGATCTGGGTGTGCACTATATTGAAGGTGGCATTCCTGGAAGCAACATGAAGGATATCGAATTTTTTAAAAGAGTAAAAGATCTTAACCTGCGCGCCAAAGTTACCGCATTCGGCAGTACGCGCCGCAAAAACTCCCAAGCGGATCAAGATGACAATCTTCAGCGCATACTGGATGCAGGCGTACCCGCGGCCACGCTGGTCGGTAAATCATGGGATTTCCATGTGCATACCGCGCTGCAAACGACCCTTGAGGAAAATCTCGCCATGATTGGCGATTCCATCGCTTATTTAAAAAGCAAAGGGCTTGAGGTCATTTTTGACGCCGAGCACTTTTTCGACGGATATAAGAATAATCCCGATTACGCCGTGGCGGTCATGTCGCGGGCTCTTGAGGCCGGAGCCGATTGGCTCGTCATGTGCGATACGAATGGCGGGACACTGCCGCATGAGATCCGGGACATCGTCACCTCATTGGGCCTTCATCTGCCCGGAGCGCCGCTCGGCATCCATACCCACAACGACTGCGAGCTTGCAGTCGCCAACGCGCTCAGCGCCATTGAGGCCGGCGTCCGCCATGTGCAGGGAACGATCAACGGGTACGGCGAACGCTGCGGCAACGCCAACCTGTGTTCCATCATTCCGACGCTTCAACTGAAGATGGGATACAGCTGCATTCCAGGCGATTCTTTGCCGCATCTCACAAATACGGCTCGCTATGTAAGTGAGGTCGCGAACGTTAACATGCCGGTCAACCAGCCATATGTCGGAAGCGCGGCGTTTGCGCATAAAGGCGGTATTCACGTCTCCGCCATCCTGCGCGATTCCCGCACCTACGAGCATATTTCTCCCGAACTGGTCGGCAACAAGCAGCGGGTACTTGTCTCCGAACTGGCCGGCCAGAGCAATGTGCTATCCAAAGCCCAGGATATGGGCCTGAGTCTTGACCCGAGCAGCGAGCAGGCGCGTAAAGTGATCGACAAGATCAAGGACCTGGAGCATCAAGGCTACCAGTTCGAAGGCGCTGACGCTTCGCTGGAGCTGCTACTTCGTGAAGCGACTGGCGAGATGAACGAGCTGTTTACTTTCGAATCGTTCAAAATGCTCGTTGAGAAATCGGCCGGCAAACCGGTCGTCTCGGAAGCATTCGTCAAGCTTAAGGTAGGAAACGAAACGCTGTACACTGCCGGGGAAGGCAATGGTCCGGTCAACGCTCTCGACAATGCGCTGCGCAAGGCGCTTCTGGCTTACTTCCCGCAGCTCAAGGAAATGCACCTGTCCGATTATAAGGTGCGGGTACTCGATGAAAAGGATCAAACTGCAGCAAAGGTGCGGGTGCTTATCGAATCCAAAAATTACACCGACACCTGGAGCACCGTCGGCGTATCCGCCAATATCATCGAAGCAAGCTGGGAAGCGCTGGTCGACAGTATGCGCTACGCGCTGCTCGGTCAAATGTCGCCTGAGACAACCGAATTGCTGGATCTTGGCCAGTGCGGCCTCATTAATCATTAATCATTAATTACGGCCGGTTTGAGCCACATGCTTCAATGCTCCGGCTGAATCCGGAACAAGAGCCGTTCCTTATGCTTATCGGCGCAGGAACGGCTCTTTTGCTGTGCTGATGTTATTCATTCTGCACGCGGACCAGCTTCTTCAATTTCTGATCCATTTCTTCCGCGGTCAATCCGCCAAGAATGATCTCGCTAACCACACCGCTTCTGTCGATCAGGACATTGGTAGGGAACACGGTCCCGTAATATTTGGCGTAAACCTCACCTTTAAGATCGAACATGACCGGAAACGCAAGCTTGTATTTCTTGACAAAACGCTTCGCATTAGCCTTATAATCGTAGCTGGTTACATTAATGCCGTAGATATCAAGCGTATCCCTATATTTTTCGGCAATTTTGTTCAGCTCGGGGGCCTCTTTCTGACAGGGGTCGCACCAGGAAGCCCAGAAATTAAGCAGCACGGCCTTGTCCCTTGGCCCCCCTACTGTATATGCGGTGCCATCCTCACTCCGGATAGTGAAGGACGGCGCTAGATGACCGACCTTGGGTCCGTTCTCTGCTGGCATAGCCTTACCGATGGCCGGAAGTGATTCCTGGGCTGCCGGCAGTGCCTTATTTTGCGGAATGTCAGCATCGTTCTTCTTCCCGAGATGCTGCTCAAAGATAAAGACTGCCGCAAGCAGCGCTATAACGGTGATTATCAGGTTTCTATGTTTTGTAAGCTTCATCGCGGCTTATCCTTTGCAAGTGGAGTGGATACCTCTTATTGTACCCCCGAGCTTGCCAGTTTCAAACGGCCAAAAAAAAAGAGGATTTCGTCCAGGACGAAACCCAATGAAGAGAGAGGGGTGAACAATGACAGCATTCCAGGGAAAATTACCGCCCATATGGCTGAAACCTTCCGTATACCAAGCGCTGGGGAAGCATTTGGCATCCGCTCTTCCGCACGAAGCGTGCGGCGTCCTGCTGGGTGCTGCCGCAGCGGGCGGCATGCTCATCGACAACTATGTGCCTATGCGCAACGTAGCGCCTAACCCGCTGCATACGTTCGTTCCACATCCGGCCGACTGGATTTCGGCGCTTTACTTATCGCCGCCTCCGGTAGGACTGTTCCACTCTCATCCGCGAACGCTCCCCAAACCCTCTACAGCCGATTACGATGGGCTGAGCGGACTGGATGAGCATTTTGCGGTATATTTGATTGGCGCTCCCGGCATAGAGCCTGAGCATCCCATTCATCTGAACGGTTATCACATTCAGCGCACCCGAACCGGAGATGGACTCCGTTCAATCTCTCTGATTGAATCGAAGCTTCAGGTTCTGCTTAAATAGGCATACAACTCTCCCAAAGTCTCTACCTGTTTGCGCTGGGTGATTTCGCGAAGATAGGACACCCAGAGCTTAGCCGTCATCTTCGCGTCTTCAAGCGCGTGATGCCTTCCGTGAATGGGTATGCCATGAACAGCAAGCAGCTCATCAAGCGTGTAGTTGCTTCTAGAAGGCTCAAGCCAGCGCGCAAGCATCATGGTATCCAGCACACGATGCGTAAGCTGGACCTTGGACGTCTTCCACAGCGCCGCATTCAGGAAAGCTTTGTCGTGAGCGCTCGCGTGAGCGATCAGCACTCTTTTGCCTACAAAAGACATGAAGTTATGAAGTCCGTCCATCAGCGAAGGTGCCTTCCTGCACATTTCTTCGGTAATTCCCGTTAGCTCGGTAATGTTATCAGGGATGGAGGTGCTGCAATTCACAAGCGTGTAAAAGCACTCTTCCTCCCTTATTTCATCACCGACAACCTTTATTGCTCCAAATGACAGAATTTCATCCCCATGCTGGCTGGAAAACCCCGTCGTCTCCAAATCGAACACAACCGTTTCCAGCTTGGACAGCGGCGTATGGAGCACTTCCGGACGGCGCTTCTCCCGCATCAGAGAACGGATAAAAGCCATTTGCTGCGCGGTTTGCTGCGCCGTTTCACCGCCACGAATCGAAGCGATCGCAGACGGCATTCCGCCTTGTCTAAGGTTGTTCCAAAACCCGCCGCCTTTGTTCGGCTCCTTCATAGCTGTCTCCTTTCCGCTAACCGGAGCTGGCGCTGCAGAACGCGATGAATGCGTCTTACAAGCAATAGGCTGTCCCGCAGCTCTGACATCAGCCGCCTGTCCTTCAGTTCGTTTTCAGATGCAAAATCGCTGCCCGACAAGAGACCGTCATATTCCGAGTAGGGAGTATTGACCCTCATCTTTAGCGCCGTCAGGAACGCGCTTCGCACACCTTCGGGCAGGTGCTGGTACTCCTTGCTCAGTATTTCCAGCCTTTCTAATGTCGAGGTCTTGCGAATTCCATGCTGCAAAGCAAAATATCTTACACCGTTAACTAACGGAATGTATAGCCCATATTTGACGTCAAATCCGCCGGCATGCTCCCCGAACCGTTCGGTAAGCACCTGTCCGAGCAAATTAAGCGTCGCTTTATGACGGACAGTATTTCGCAGAACAGCCGCCCAAAGTTTGGGGTTATCGATAAACCCTTCATGATAAAAATCCAGCCACTGATCAGAAAGGTTGCGGTCTCCCGCAACATGGCGCATATCGGAACAGATTATCAAATAGCGGATAGGTTCCCACTCAAACTGGGTTCTCCAGCCCTCAATCTGCTCCTTCCACTCCGTTAGGGTCTTACGCCACATCGGCTCGGATACCATGACCCTGCCTTCGCATTTCTCATATCCGGTATCAGCCAGCATTAAGGAAAGCCTGATCCCGAATTCTTCAAAATACTTCTCCTTCGCTTCCTCCGGTTCTCCTTCGATAATCAGTCCGTTATCCTGGTCGCTCCACAGCGTTGTTTCTTTTCTCCCTGCGCTGCCGAACACAATAAAGGAATAAGCGCAGGGAGGCGGGCCATGGCCCGCCTCAATCATCTGCGCCTCGGATAAAGCAACCGCCGCTTCTGCGATAGCATCATGCATCGCATTTACACGCAGCATCCATTCCTCAATGGGGATAACATTTAACTGTTCCAGGAGAATGCTTTGACAGGCGATGCGCCTTGTCTTCAGCTCCTGGGGCGAACCGGAGGTTACGATGGACTCATGAACTGCCTTATAGTCCCAATCGTCAGACTCGGTCTGGGTCACTCGGCCCGCCTCCCTGATGTCATATTCTAATTATTTCTTTTGGGATTCGGATTCCGAAATCAGCTTCATTTGCTCAGGATAACCGTAAGTGCCGTGTTCGCTGATATCCAGACCCATCAATTCTTCTTCTTCCGTTACGCGAATGCCGCTTACCAGCTTCATGATGTACAGGAAGACAAAGGACAGGATAGCTACGAAGGCAAACGTTCCGATTACGCCCAGAACTTGTACGCCCAACTGGTGTACGCCGCCGCCATAGAACAGACCGGCCTGACCGATACCTACAGTTTTAACAAGCTCAGGAGTTGCGAACAAACCAGTGGATACCGCACCCCACATACCGGCGATGCCGTGTACGGAGAAGGCATAGATCGGATCGTCCAGACCCGCGCGTTCCAGCCATTGCGAAGTCATAAACGTAAATGCACCTGCAACAAGACCGATAACAAAGGCAGCCCAAGGTTCAACAAATGCGCAGGCGCCGGTGATAGCTACGAGAGCGGCCAGAACGCCGTTCAGCATTGCTGGAATGTCGGACTTGCCGAAGTACAGCCAGGAAGCTACCAGAGCCGCAAGGCCGCCGGCTGCTGCCGCAATGTTAGTAGTCAAGGCTACATATCCGAAGAATCCGCCCATCGGGCTCAGTGCGCTGCCTGGGTTGAAGCCGAACCAGCCGAACCACAGAATGATAACACCGAGAACCGTGAACACTTGGTTATGCCCAGGAATAATAACCGGCTTGCCTTCTTTGTTGAACTTGCCAAGGCGAGGTTTCAGCAAAATAGTTGCCACAACCGCAGCCGTTGCACCCGTCAGATGGACTACTGTCGAACCTGCATAGTCCTGCATACCCATAGCGGCCAGCCAGCCGCCGCCCCATACCCAGTGAGCGACAACCGGATAAATAAAGACGGAGAACAGAATACCGAAGATAATGTATACGCTCAGCTTCGCGCGTTCCGCCATACCGCCGGAAACGATGGCCAGCGAGACAGCAGCAAACGCCATTTGGAACAGGAATTTCACGTTCAGGGTTACATCGGAGAATGCCAGGGAATCAAAGGAAGATGCCATTGAATCGCCGCCATATCCAAAGCCCGTTGTGCCGAAGAAACTGTTGCCGTTGCCGAAGCCCAGGCCAAAGCCCAGCGCCCAGAAGCAAATGCTTGCGATCGCCAGCGTCAGCACCGTCTTACCGGCTACGTGGCCCGCGTTCTTCATTCGAACGGAACCCGCTTCAAGCATCGCAAAGCCTGCTTGCATAAAGAACACCAGAATAAAAGCCAGATAAGTAAAAGCTGTGTCCAGACCGATTTGTAGGTCCGGAGCCGTAGGACCGTCAGCTGCAAAAGCGCTGACCGGGTAAATCGTCAGTGTTAGCATCGCTAACACAAAACATAACCACTTTCTTTTCATTACTCCCCACTCCCCTATGTAATATATTCTAACAAAGCGTGAAACTCTTAATGTCATTATAAGCAAAACGCATCAAAATTGACAAGAGTATTTTTCACGAAAAGAAAAATAATTTTCAGTAAATATTTAGCAGCATTTCAGCAGCATTAATGAAGAGTTTAACACATATATTTGATAAAAGCATGACGTTTGACTGTATGGTTTGTGATTGATATCATTATAAATGGATATAAAATCCTGCCTTTTTATCGGCCAGGACAAAAAACTACATCTGCGAGGTGAACGGCATGGGGATATGAAGTTGTTTCGTATCGGTGAACTGGCCAAAGCGGCCCGGATCAGCGAGCGAACCATCGATTATTATACCAAACTTGGACTAATCCAGCCGGAATCCAGAGGTTCGAACAATTATCGGCTGTACAGCGATGAAACCTTGGGTATCCTGGAACGTATTAATCAATTGAAACAAGAAAAATATACATTGGAAGAAATCAAGTCCATGATAGCCAAGTGGAGTACTGCGACATCCGACATCGATGTCTCCGGCAAGCTGGCGGAGCTTGAGTCCCATATGCAGCAGCTCCAGCGTGAGGTCAAGGCGCTTGAGCCGGCGCTGAGCAAGCTCAAGCCGGGACAGGCCAGAAGGGCATTGGCCCATCTGATTCCCCAGGGAGCCGCATGTATTGAAGCGATCCGCATTCTGCTTGCGCAGGGACCCCCAATGTAAATCAACTGATCAAAAAGTGGAGGAATGACCATGATGTACCTATTAATAATAGTTGCTTTTCTATTCTCGCTGTGGGCGCAGTTCAGGGTTAAAGGAACGTTCAACAAATGGTCGGAGGTCGCGAATCTGAGCGGAATGACCGGTTACGACGCCGCAAGACGCATGCTGGACGCGAACGGTCTCTCCGATGTTCCGATTGAGCCGGTCCGAGGAGCCCTCACCGACCACTATGACCCGATTCACCGGGTGGTCCGCCTGTCCGAACCTGTTTATTACGAGCGTTCCATTTCAGCCGTCTCGGTAGCCTGCCACGAGGTAGGCCACGCCATCCAGCATAAGGTTCACTATCCGATGCTGGTGCTGCGCCACCGGATGTTCCCTATCGTCAATTTCGCATCCGGCGTCGCTCCGTTTATGCTGCTGGCCGGCTTCCTCTTCAGTTCGTTGAACTTGATTGGACTTGGCATCATCTTCTTCTCGGCGGCCGTCGCCTTTCAGCTTGTGACACTGCCGGTGGAATTCAATGCCAGCAACAGGGCCCGCCAAGTTATGGTCGAACAGGGCTTTATCCGGAACGAAGAAGAACGCGGAGTTGCCAAAGTTCTTAACGCCGCAGCGCTGACCTACGTTGCTGCCGCTCTCGTCTCCGTGCTCGAACTGCTCCGTTTGATTATGGTTTACACCAGCAGCCGGGATTGACCCCAGGCTGCCAATCATCTGGCGACACACAATATACCCCGGAAGGCTCTAGGAGCCGACCGGGGTATTATTTTGCCGCATTCTGAAATAGGTCAGCAGAAACGCGCGGAACGACCGGGCGACGAGCGGCAGCTTGCCGTCGGAACGGTAAATGAGGCCGATCGTCCGCGTGACCGCGGGCTCCACCACTTTTACCTGAGCCGGCTGCAGCGTGCTTGTCTGGAACAGCGCCATTTCCGGCAGCAGACTAACTCCCATTCCGGCGGCGACCAGACCGCGAATCGTATCCGTCTCCCCGCCCTCGAACGCAAGCTGCGGTGTGAAGCCTGCTTTAAGGCAGGCCTGCCATACGATGGGGCGAAGCGAGTACCCCTGACTGAACAGCACAAACGGTTCTTCCTTGAGCTGTTCCAGCCGAATCACCTTCTCCCCCGCAAGCGGATGACTAGGAGGAAGAATGGCGAACAGCTCCTCGGTCATCACCACTTCCCCTGTCAATTGATCGTCGCTGTCGGGGCAGGGCGATATGAAGGCCAGGTCAACCTCACCCCCGAGCACATCCTTGATTAAAGAGGGGTAGGTCCCCTGCTTGAACCGGAATTTCACATGCGGGTAATGCTGCCGGAACTCGGCGACAATCGCCGGAATCAAGTGCGTCCCAATGCTGTGCGGAAAGCCGATCCGGATTTCCCCCCGCTCCGGGTCCAGAAATTCATGGATCTCGGACACAGACCGGTCCAGATCTTTAAGAATCGACTCCACACGTTTGCAGAACAGCTGCCCTACCGGAGTCAGCTGTAAGTTCCTGCCTTTTTGCATGAACAAATCAACGCCAAGTTCCTGCTCCAACAGACGAATCTGCCGGCTGACCGCCGACTGGGCCACATGCAGCTCCTCCGCCGCTCGGGTGACATGTTCTTTTTGGGCAACTTTCAAGAAGTACTGCAGTTGTCTAAGCTCCACGCCGCATCCGCCTCCGTCTTACACTTCTTACTGCCGGGATCCTGGTCATCGCTGCCGCCTGCGGGATAACACCCGAATAATGAGGCCGTACAAGAAAAAGCCCCCGATTAAACCGCCAATATGGGCAGCCCAGTTCACATTAGGCGTTACGAACGACATAATAATCCCCATTGTCAGCAAACCATACAGCGTCCTGCGCGAGCTCTCATCCATCAACGGACGCTGGAACAGTGCGATATACAGATACGCGCCATACACGGCGAAGATCGCCCCTGAAGCGCCGACTGAGATGGTCACCACTTCCCGCGGGCCGGCCCCCCATGCCGCCAAAGAGAGAATATTGCCGACAACTCCGCCGATCACATAGAGAAGCGCGTAACGCCACCAGCCCATCAGCCGCTCCAGCGGCGGCGCGAACACCAGAATCGCGAAACTGTTAAACAACAGGTGGGAAAATCCGTTATGCAGAAAGATCGAGGCGACATACCGCCAAAGCTCTCCCCTGTGAGATCCGGAGTCCACCATCCCTCCGAAGCGGAACAGTGTTTCCGGATCAGTCGAACCTCCGTTAAACGTCAGCACCAGGAACATAATGATATTGGCAACCAGAATCAGGCTGGTCACGGGGTAATACTTTAGATAGCTCTTCCAGTTCTCGTACCGAATGAATATCAAGGACTCTTTCCTCCCATTCTGTTTTCTTCTATGTACGTCACCGGTTGGACATGGTCTCATTAAAAAGATTATAATTTATTGGAGCAGCAACAATCCAATTTTGTTAGTTCAAGGAGGAATCAACATTGACACAAGAAAGAACCGGCGTAGCCACTCTTAAAGGAAATCCGATTACTCTTGTAGGCCCCGAGCTTAAGGTTGGAGATCAGGCCCCCGATTTTATTCTCAGCAAAAATCTGCTCGAGGAAGTTACGCTGAAGGACTACAGCGGAAAAATAAAGCTGATCAGCGTTGTTCCTTCCCTGGATACCGGCGTATGCGACGCCCAGACCCGCCGATTTAACAGCGAGGCTGCCGAACTTGGCGATGAGGTCACCATTCTGACGGTCAGCGTCGACCTTCCGTTCGCCCAGGAGCGCTGGTGCGGCGCCGCAGGCATTGACCGCGTAATTACCCTCTCCGATTACAAAACAAACGCCTTCGGCGAAGCCTACGGCGTGCTGATCAAGGAATTCAAACTGGATATGCGCTCTATTTTTGTTCTGGATAAAGACGACAAGATTACTTATGTGGAATACTTAAGCGAAATGGCGGAGCATCCGAATTACGAAGCCGCAATCGCCGCGGTCAAGACCTTGCTTTAATCAGCGTAAAATATACCGGAATTTTTAAAAAAGCGGAAGAAGGCTGCACCTTCTTCCGCTTTTTTACAGCAAAAACAAGACGATTTCCTCCTCCTGCTGCGGCGAAATTCGCTTCTCCCCTAAATATAAGCGCATACAATGGACGGTTGCTTCAACCAGGGCACCGAAAAAATAGGACTTAATCTATTTTATATTTGCCGATTTTCTTGTCCATCGACTCATAGAGACGTTGAATTACGCGGTAATTGGCTCCCAAATCGCCGAGCGAGCCCCGGGAAGCTGAATAAATATCAACTGCGCAGCGTGTAGGCGACGTACTCAGCACGGACACGGTGATATCGAGCGTCCGGCCGAAGGCCGTTTTTTTCTCCAGGGTAATCTCGCCGACGGATTTCACCTCGTGCAGCACTTTAAAGCCAGGAATCTTCTTGAGGGTGGACGATACTTCCTCCCATCCCTTTTCTTTGGAGAGGTTGTAATACCGCGTTTTTAGAGCAGGTTCTTTGGCACGATCGCTTGTCCCTTCATGGCTGCGTAACAAGCCGACCAGGTTTCTTTTTAAAGACAACGTACTTCCTCCTCATATCCCAAGTTCACTATTCCAAGTGTATCACTGTTACTCCCGGAACAAAAGTAAAATGCTTGTTTCTCTCTACATTTCGACAAAAAGAAAACGCCCTTCTCCCGTTAGGATAATGGCGCCTTCGTAAATGTTAAAGGAAAAACCCGCCTATGCCGTCCGGCCACAGTGTCTTCTGAACCTGCAACAGCAGGTGGGTGATCGCAGTCGCGTTTTTGAAGTCCCCATGTCATATAGACAGGGCCTTTCAGCTGCGCTCCAATATAGATCTCCCGAGACAATGTCATTGGTTCAAAACAACGAGCAGCCGATAACGTACATCGCAGGATTTAGTTATTATTATATTGCGTTTTAACGAAAAAGTAAACCTTGTATGCGCTTTATTTTACATAGTGGCCAATCGGACGGGCAGCTCTTCTCCCCCTGAAGTCCTGAACTACGGCCGTGGGCGCTCTTCATCCGGCGATTCTTTGGATGCGTCGATTTTTTCCGAAAGCGTGCCGGAATCTTCCGTTTCGTCGGATTGTTCAGCCTCGCGCTCTTCCTCTTCCCTCTGTTTCTTCTGCTCTGCCTGAAGCTGCAGTTTGCTGTAGGTCGCATAAAAATTAAAGAAAGCAACCATTGCAATCAACGAAGGAATGCAAACCAGATACAGCGCCGGATATTTCAGGCCGATATAAGCCAGCAGCACGCCTGCCACCAAGGTTGTAAACACCCGAATCGGGCGGGCAATCGTCAGCAGAATGGAATTGCTCATAACCTGCTTGAAGGTCATCTGATAGTGAACCACCACAGAGAAGAAGTTGAACATCGATACCATCACGACAATCATCAGGACGAGCATCAAAATACCGACAATTTTAAAATCCGGCATGCGCGTCATGTAAATTGTCACATCAAAATACATCACGAAGAACAGCACCGTATAGATCAGGCCGCCAAGCATGCTTTTCAGATAGTTCTCTTTATATCCTTTGAAAAAAGTCTTGAATGTACTGATATCCGTATTGCCCATCACCCATTTGCGGACGACGGTGAACAGCGCGGACGTTGCCGGAAAAACAGTAAACGGAGCTGTTATCGCAAGCGCCCAGTTTAAGGTTACCTGCTCGCTCACTCCCCCCTGACCGGTCGCCAGCATGATGAATTTCATAAAGATAAAGAATAAGAACGGAATGGAACAGATCGTCCACAGCACATTGCTGAACGCAATGCGTGAAATCCACTCCGTAATGCGGTATAGACCGCCCATAGCACCTTTAAACTCCACTTTCCTTCCTCCTGTCTCTTCGCTACTGCGTACCTTAACTATACCTTATTTCATCCGGCTATTTCCATAGCCCATGTTCACAAGTTTAGACTGAGGTCTAAGCATCCCGGACATAACGGCCGTCACAGGCGAATGGCTTGTAAGTTCTTATTTAAAAAAAAGAAGACGGAGCGCATGCGCACCGTCTTCTTTGCGGTCAGGGCTTGTCAGCCCAGATCATGACTTAAATGTCAAAGGAGTCTTCATGCTTCGCCGTGCGGCGCTCGCCGTCCGCTGGACGCTGGGACTTGCGCTCCCCACCGCGGTAGCTCGAGCCCTCGCGGCTGCCGTATCCATCACGGTTGCCTTTGTAGCCGCCGCTGCTATATCCTCCGCGGTTTCCGCCTTCGCGGTTTCCACCTTCACGGTTGCCCCGGTAACCGCCGCCGCCGCCATAGCCGCCACGGTTGCCGCTGTAGCCGCTTGGCTTGCGTCCGCTGCGGATGTCGTTCTTGCCGCCGCGCCGTTTCACGCGGATCGGCTCTTCCGGCGTCAGTTGAATATCGGAGTCCTTCTTCTCGCCGGTCAGCAGCTTGATTGCCGCGGACAGAAGCTGGACGGAATCGTACTGTTCAAGCATTTGAATAGCAATGCCCTTGTACTCGTTCAATTCCCCATTCTCCATCGTATCCATCAGACGCTCCGCTGTAACGCGCTGCTTGCCTTCAATGGCCTCGGCCAATGTCGGCAGCGGCTTGCGTGTGATCCGGTGGCGGGTCACACGTTCGATCAGACGAAGGTGATCGATCTCACGCGGCGTCACGAACGACCATGCGGAACCTTCTTTGCCGGCCCGGCCCGTACGGCCGATCCGGTGAACATAGCTCTCCGGGTCCTGCGGAAGGTCAAAGTTGATGACATGCGTTACGCCCGACACGTCAAGACCGCGGGCCGCTACGTCGGTAGCGACCAGAACGTCGATGCTGCCGTCCCGGAATTTGCGCATAACCGCGTCGCGCTGGTTCTGCGACAGGTCGCCGTGCAGGCCGTCCGCGGAGTATCCGCGTTTTTGCAGAGCTTCCGACAGCTCATCTACCCGACGCTTCGTACGACCGAACACAATCGCAAGCTCAGGCGATTCCATGTCGATGAGGCGGCTGAGCGCTTCGAACTTCTGGCGCTCCGGAACCTCGATGTAAGCCTGGTCGATCAGCGGCGCGCTGACCTGCTTCGGAATGACGGATACATGCTCGGGGTTTTTCAGGAACTGCTGGGCAAGACGCTGGATGTTCGGAGGCATCGTGGCCGAGAAGAGCATCGTCTGCCGTTCTTCCGGAACCAGCTTCAGGATGGACTGAATGTCTTCCATAAAGCCCATATCCAGCATTTCGTCCGCTTCATCAAGCACGACGGTCTGAACGTCGTCCAGACGGATCGTCTTGCGGTTGATGTGATCCAGCAGACGGCCCGGCGTACCGATAATGATCTGCGGTTTCTTTTTGAGACCGCGGATCTGACGGCCGATGTCTTGTCCGCCATAAATCGGCAGGGAACGAAGCCCCTTAAAACGGGTGAGCTTGCCGATTTCTTCGGCCACCTGAATGGCAAGTTCACGGGTCGGTGTCATAATGAGCGCAGCGATTTTTTCTTCGTCACGGGAAATTTTAGAGATAAGAGGAATTCCGAAGGCTGCCGTTTTCCCGGTACCGGTCTGAGCTTGTCCGATCAGGTCTCTTCCTGTCATCGCGATGGGGATCGACTGCGATTGAATCGGGGTCGCCTCTTCAAATCCCAATTCTGTGATGGCTTGCAACACCTTTGGTTCCAAGTCAAATTCTGCAAATGTTTTCAAATTATTCATGCTCCTTCTATACAGTGGACATTCCACATGCTTGTCTGTATTCTTAAGTAGCGGCAAACATTAATAGGGTGTCCAAACATGCCGAAAACTCTGCATGGTTTCGCGTTAAGAGGACGGCAGGCCGTCCTTTTCATCAGGTGCTCCAATTCGCCCGAACAACGGTAGCTTCACGTTCGAAACAATGCAAAAAGTTCATTGTAACGCTCTACTCAAGAATATCCTATACATTATATCACAAACTCCAAGAGGAATACCAGCGTATTCCTTTCATTCGTTCTTGCATCGTTTTCATCCCTGTTTACATCATACATCGGTAGGTGGTTTACTTGATAAAATATAGCTTGAACCTTCTGGCCGTTGTGCTCGGCTCCGGGCTGATTGCCGCCGGCTTCAACCTGTTCCTCATTCCCCATCACTTGCTGAGCGGAGGCGTCTCCGGCCTCTCCATGCTGGCAAGCTACTTCACTCCTCTTGGTGTCAGCCCCCTGTACTTTCTGTTCAACGTTCCGCTGCTGATCGCCGGATGGTTTCAGCTGGGCAGGCGTTTTATCGTGTTCAGTATTGTATCGGTTGCCGCAGCGGCATGGCTCATTGAATGGATTCCCGTCAAACCGCTGGTATCGGACATGCTGCTCGCTTCCGTATTCGGCGGAGTAATTGTCGGAGTGGGCAGCGGAATCTCGTTCCGAGTTGGCGGTTCATCCGGCGGGTTCGACATTCTGGGGTCGATCATCAGCCGGCACCGGGATTTTCCGATCGGCAGCGTGCTCGTATCCCTGAACGCACTCGTCATTCTCGCGGCGGGCTATCTGGAGAACAACTGGAACATCGCCCTCGCCTCCATGGCCTCTATGTATGTATCCGGCCGGGTGGTCGATTTCATCCATGTAAGCCATATCAAGGTAACCGTGTTTATTGTGACGAATCGGACGGACGAGATGCTTCAGCGTCTGTTAGGTCTTCAAAGGGGCATTACCAAAATCAAGACCGAAGGCGCTTATACTCACACGGAAAAGGATATGCTAATGACAGTGACGACCCGGTACGAACTGGCCGAGCTGAAACGCATCATTAAAGAAAGCGATCCGCAGGCGTTTGTTAATATTTTGGAAACGGTCGGCGTACTAGGTTCTTTCCGCAAAAGGTGATTGTTAAAGGATGCACTTGCTTTAAAATTGTGATATATTAATGATGCGCAGATGCCATATAATGCTCATAAAGTTTCTGCTTTGCCCTCTTTTCCAGGCACTTGTCGTTTTTCTGGGTGAAACCTGAATGCAAGTTCAGCAACATTCGAAAAAGGAAAGGGTGATTACTGTGGAAATGGAAACGGTAAAACTGTCAGCAATCGTCATGAAGTGGTATCCCGATATGATGCCGTTTCTCAAGCAGGACGAACTCGATTCCATGATCGTTCTGCGGGACGGGCTGAGCATTTTGGACTCTGCTGATGCGATGGACATCATTCAGTACAGCATATGTGAGCATCAGGATTCTGCGTATCTTCAATAAGAATTACAAGGTTTTAGTTTGCCGCTTGGACCGGCGTTTTGCCGGTTCAGGCGGCATTTACTTTTTATGATACCGTTAGACTCCCCCAGTATTTGTTTATTTAAAAAGGAAGGAATAAACTTCCGCTTTTGTTACAAACCTGTTCTTTTTCACATTAAACGTTCTTATATAATTTAAGCTAACGTACATAAAAGGGGAGAAAACAATGAACATCACTTGGGCTGTATTGATGATGGCCCTGGGAAGCGTTGGCGTTCAAAATGTCCGGACGGATGCCGACGTAGCCGCTGTGCTTCAATCCGCCGCCAATCCAGCCGTCGTCTCGAATCAGACCGGCGCTTCGTCGGCTCCGGCTTCATCCACCGGTACTGCAACCGCAACCGTCTCGCCGGCACCGGCTCCTTCCGCTTCGCCCGGTCCGGCTGAATCCGCCGATGCTGCGCCCCCGCTGGCCGATCCGCAGCCGGATGCTCCCAAAGTCAAGGGAGTATATGTCACGGCGTACAGCGCAGGAGGCTCCCGGATGGATACGCTGCTGAATCTGATCGATCAGACGGAGCTGAACGCCATGGTCATCGATATCAAAGATGACGCCGGCTATATTACCTACAAGACGGATAATCCGGAGCTTAAGCAATTGGGCAATCCGCAGCCGTTCATCCGCGATGTCGGCAAGCTGATGGAGCGGCTGAAGAAGCATAATGTCTATCCTATTGCCCGCATCGTTGTCTTCAAGGATTCCGTGCTCGCCAAGAAGCATCCGGAATTGTCATTTGTGAAGAGTGACGGCTCCGTATGGCATAACAAAGGCGGAGACAGCTTCGTCAATCCTTACAATGAGGATGTATGGAAGTACAATGTCGAAATTGCCAAAGAAGCCGTCAAGCTCGGTTTCAAAGAAATCCAGTTCGACTACGTCCGCTTCCCTGAAGGCTTTGAAAAGCGCGCGGATTCACTGAAATATACGAAGGCCCCAGGTAAAACCCGGGTTCAAATCGTTTCAGACTTCGTTAATTATGCGAAGCAGGAGCTGAATTCACTGGGCGTTCGCGTTTCGGTCGATATTTTCGGTTATGCCGCATCGGTTCCAGCTGCCGAAGGCATCGGGCAGGATTTTGTCAAGATCTCCAAAAACGTCGATGTCATCAGTCCGATGGTCTACCCGAGCCATTATACCGCCGGCTGGTTTGGCGTGAATGACCCCGATAAAAATCCTTATGCGACAATAAAAGGCTCGATGGCGGACACCCACAAAAAGCTGAACCCGCTTGGAAGCTATAAACCGGTGATCCGTCCCTGGATTCAGGACTTTACGGCCAGTTGGCTTGGCAGCGGTCACTACATTAAATACGGCAAGCAGCAGGTGGAAGACCAGATCCGCGCTCTGAACGAACAGAATATCGAAGAATTCCTGTTATGGAATGCGAGCAACCGATATACTGCAGGCGTCGACTACAGCAAATAAGCGCATACCGCACTAATCCAGTTTTATTCTATCCTGTCAAAATTGAGCTAACCCAAAGACCCGGCTCCGATGCCGGGTTCTTTGCTGGATAACGCACCCGAAGCGTGCAAGCTTGCCCGCTCCCCTATTTTGCAAACTATCAGATAAAGAGGCACATTTACATGAAACCTACAACATCATTAGGCCAGAAAACCATTCAGTTCCTTCATATTCTCTTTCCTATCCTTGTCACACAAATTGCCCTTTCGGCAATCGCCTTCTTCGATATGAACATGTCCGGCCGATTCGGCACGGCAGACCTTGCCGGGGTCGCGATCGGAACCAGCCTGTGGATTCCCGTACAAACCGGACTGAACGGTATATTAATTGGTCTCACTCCGATTGTCTCGCAGCTGCTCGGCAAAAAACGCGAAGGAGAGGTCGCCTACAAAGTCATGCAGGGCATCTGGCTCTCATTAATCGTATCGGCTATTGTGCTGGTACTTGGAGCGCTGTCGCTTGGTCCGGTTCTTCATTTTATGAACCTAGAACCCACTGTACGCAGCATCGCCTTACACTTCCTGATCGCCATTTCCTTCGGCGTCCTTCCGCTGTTCGGATATACGGTGCTGCGAAGCTGCATCGATGCGACGGGACAGACCCGGGTATCCATGTTCATCACGCTGATCGCCCTGCCAGTCAATGTCGGACTGAACTACCTGCTGATCTATGGCAACTTCGGGTTTCCCCGCCTGGGCGGTGTCGGGGCCGGAGTGGCTTCAGCGATCACGTACTGGGTCATTTTTGGCGCTGGGCTGCTGTTCATCTTCCGGGCGGAGCCTTTCCGAAGCTTGCGGATTCTCCGCAAATTCCATGCGTTCTCTCCGGCGGCCATCAAGGAGCAGCTTGCGATCGGAATCCCGATCGGCTTCTCCATCTTTTTTGAGACGGCCGTCTTCTCAACGGTTACGCTGCTAATGAGCCGATTCGACACGGTGACCATTGCCGCCCATCAGGCGGCGATTAATTTTGCTTCAACGCTATATATGATTCCGCTAAGCATTTGCATGAGTCTTACCATTCTGGTCGGCTTCGAGACCGGGGCGGGCCGATTGAAGGATGCCAGGCAATATAGTGTTCTCGGCATAGGCTCCGCCGCCGCCCTCTCGCTGGCTACCGCGCTGGTCCTTCTCTTTGCAGGAAAGCATGTGGCGGGCATATACTCTACCGATCCGGACGTGATCCGGTTGATCCAGCATTTCTTGATCTATGCGATCTTTTTCCAGATATCCGACGCTATCGCGACACCTACCCAAGGGGTGCTGCGCGGTTACAAGGATGTAAATCCTGCGTTCATCATTTGCTTTGTCGCATATTGGGTTATCGGGCTGCCCGTTGGCTTTGTCCTCGCCGAGTATACGGATCTGGGCGCGTACGGATACTGGATCGGATTGATTACCGGTCTCGCCATCGGCGCGGTTCTGCTACTGAGTCGGTTGGTCAAGGTTCAACGCCGGTATACGGCAGAATACACCATTTCCAAATCGGAAGGATAGTCCCTTCCCCCAAGACGAATAAGCGTATGGCGATGCGTTCTGAGAGCCGCAAAAATGAAACCGCCTCTTCCGCAGAGACATCTGCGAAAGAGGCGGCATCTTATATCCAGCCCAAGCATAAAAGTGTATGGCGTCAGCGGTAGCAGAAAATATCAGCGGCTTTTGACCAGAAGCTCAACCGCTTCCTTAATTACTTTGTCCGGCGAATGGCCCTTGTTCAGTTCCTCCTGGATACAGTGCTCCAGGTTCGATCCGATTACCGAGCCGATGGTCCGGTCGACCGCCGTACGGATTGCCGTCAGCTGGGTTACAATATCGCGGCAGTCCTTCCCTTCCTCCAACATGGCGAGTACTCCCCGCACCTGTCCTTCGATCCGTTTCAGCCTGTTTTTTATCGCGTTATCGTATTCCATTAGCAGCTCCTTTCTTAGATAAACAGATTCATTCCCGCATCATCGGCAGAACCGATATAGCTTGCTACACCTGCGAATTCAATGCCATCGATCAGTTCCTCCTTGCGAATGCCCATAATATCCATACTCATTGTGCAGGCTATCATTCGAACACCCGACTTGGCTGCATTCGAGATCAGCAGCTCCAACGAATCGACGTTCTTCCGGCGCATCACGCCTCGTATCATCTTCGGACCCAAACCGCCCATGTTCATTTTGGACAGCGGCAGATCATTGGTACTCTTGGGGAGCAAAAGGCCGAACATTTTCTCCATTGCAGTCTTCTTCATCTTCGGGTGTTTCGGCTTGCGCAGGAGACCCAGGCCCCAGAACGTGAAGAACATCGTAACCCTCTTCCCCATGGCAGCCGCGCCTGAGGCAATAATGAATGATGCGATGGCTTTATCCAGGTCGCCGCTGAACACGACCATTGTCGCTCCGTCGGAACGGCTGGGCTGACGGGACACAGACGCGCCTGATATTTTGTTTCCCTTTCTTATCAGCGCTTTTACTGTTCCTCCGACCGTATCCACCGATTCAAGCGTATGGCCCATCTTCTGACACCACTGGCCAATATCCGCTGCGAAACCGAAATCGGTTGCCCTGATTTCCAGCAGTTCTCCCTCGTTCAGCACTTGTACCGCTTCATATACTTTGAGTATAGGGCCGGGGCATTGGAGTCCGCAAGCATCCACCATCGTAATCCGCGAAATGGGAAGCTCAGAATCCTCCCTGCTCCTGTCAGCCGAGTCAGCCATCAACCGTTTATTAACATTTATTTTTGTATTCTCTAATTGTGAAATCCCTTCAGGCATACGGTTATCGGCCATGGAAGCATAAGTCTTATAACCCCCATCCACATTACGAACCCGGTATCCATGCTGAGCCAGCATCCGGGCGGCGATGTATCCGCGCAATCCGACCTGGCAGCTAACCGCTATTTCCCGGTTCGAAGGGAGCGCATCCAGACGGCCGCGCAATTCCGGCAGTGGAATGTTTATGGAGCCCGGAATGCTTCCAGCTATTAATTCAATTTCGTCACGGACATCAACCACAAGCCCTCCCCTGCGAACAAAATCGTCAACTTCATGCCACTGCATGGTTTCGACCAGACCGTCCGCGATATTGGAAGCGACATAGCCCGCCATGTTTACCGGATCTTTTGCCGAAGAGTACGGAGGGGCATAAGCCAGTTCAATGTCCGCAAGCTCTTGGACCTTCATACCTGCCCGGATAGCCGTCGCTATTACGTCAATCCGTTTATCGACGCCGTCTGCTCCAACCGCCTGCGCACCGAAAATATCCCCTGTCTTCGGATCAAACAGAAGCTTTAATGAAATAGGAGAAGCCCCCGGGTAATACCCTGCGTGAGATTGGGGATGGATATGAACCGCCTGATAAGGGACGCCGAGCCGCTTCAGTGTCTTTTCGCTGCTGCCTGTGGCGGCTGCCGTCAGGTCAAAGATCTTGATAATGGCCGTTCCCAGCGCCCCCTTGTACGATATCTGCTGCCCGTTGATATGGTCGGCGGCCAGTCTTCCCTGGCGGTTCGCTCCCCAGGCGAGTGAAACAAGCGTCCGAAATCCATGGATCCGGTCTTTGACCTCAATGGCATCTCCGACGGCATAGATGGAAGGATCGCTGGTCTGAAGCTGTTCATTGACGGAGATTGCACCCCGGACGCCGAGCTCAAGTCCGCTACTGCGGGCAAGCTCGTTCTCCGGCGATACACCAATGGCGAGAATGATCATATCGGCCTCCAGCACCCGCCCCGAGTCGAGACGCACTTGTCCACCCTGCCGTTCAACCGCCTTAATCCCGGTATTCAGCAGGACCTCAACCCCTTTGAGCTTCATATGCTGTTCCACCGGCTTCACCATCTCCGGATCGAACGGAGCTAGCACCTGCTCCCCGCGGTCGATTACCGTTACGCCGAGTCCTTGATCCCGCAAATTCTCCGCCATTTCAAGGCCGATAAACCCGGCTCCGATCACGACAGCGCGCTTCGGACAACGTTCGCTGACATAGGTCTTGATCAGGTCCGTATCCCGAATATTCCGAAGCGTGAACAGGTTATCGGCTGAGCCGATTCCCGGAAGCTCCGGCACGATCGGCTTGGCTCCGGGAGACAGAATAAGAATATCGTAAGGCTGACGTCCCGTTTCGCCTGTCTCCGTATTGCGGTAAACGACCGTCTTCAAGATCCTATCTATTTCCGTCACCTCGGTAAGCGGCCTAACGTCAATATTGAACCTATCCTCAATCCCTTTTTCAGTTTGAACAAAAAGCTTGTCGCGGGACTCGATTATCCCCCCGATATAATAGGGCAGCCCGCAGTTCGCAAAGGATACATGCTCTCCCCGTTCGAACATGATGATTTGATCCTGTTCATTCCATCTGCGGAGCCGCGCAGCGGCAGACGCCCCACCCGCTACTCCTCCAACGATTACAATATTTCTGGCCATCTGTGTGCCCTCCCATAAAATCAAAATACCCTATGGGGTATATATTATACGGGTAGGGGTATATTGTCAACGCAGGAAATAGCTATATGCGCGACAAAAAAGCCCTGCGCATTGCGCAGGGCTTGTCCGTATCTATTACTGGGAGAGACGCGAAGCCAGGTTGTACAGCTCCAGGTCGAAATCCTTCTTCGTATTGACAACCTTGTCGATATCCGTAAGCACAAGCTCGCCATTGATGATGCCGCATGCTTTACCCGATTCGCCTTCGATCAGCTTGCGCACAGCGAAGTCGCCAAGCCGGCTCGCCAGATTACGGTCGGCCGGTGTAGGGCTGCCGCCGCGCTGAATATGTCCGAGCACCGTTACGCGCGCATCGATCGAAGCGTGGCGATCCTTGAGCGCCTGGGCGATGTCTTCGCCTTTGCCTACGCCTTCGGCCACGATAACGATACTGTGACGCTTGCCTTTGGCAAAGTTCTCCCGCATGCGGTCGGCGACCTCGTCAAGCTCGAACGGCATTTCCGGAATGAGAATCGTCTCCGCTCCGGAAGCGAGTCCCGAATGCAGGGCGATATCGCCGCAGTGACGTCCCATGACCTCAACAACAGAAGAGCGTTCGTGGGAAGACATTGTGTCGCGCAGCTTATTGATGGCGTCAACGACGATGCTGACCGCCGTATCAAAGCCGATGGTATAGTCGGTGAAAGAAATATCATTGTCGATTGTACCCGGCAGCCCCATTGTCTTGATGCCGAGCTTGCTCAGCTTGTTGGCACCGTTGTAGGAACCATCTCCGCCGATTACCACAAGGCCGTCGATGCCGTATTCACGCAAAATATCGGCGCCCTTCTGCTGGCCTTCTGGCTTCAAAAACTCCAGGCATCGCGCGGATTGCAGGATCGTGCCGCCCCGCTGGATAATGTCGCCTACGCTGCGGATATCCATCGGGAAAATATCCCGATTCAGAAGCCCTTGGTAGCCGCGTTGAATTCCGTACACCTCAACTCCGAAAAAAAGAGCGCTGCGCACAACTGCGCGGACAGCGGCGTTCATGCCTTGCGAGTCTCCGCCGCTTGTCAAAACTGCGATTTTCTTTACTTCTGCCATACGAATGGTTTCCTCCTTAGAATGCTAATACAAATGCTTGCGTATCCACCGGCTGTTGACAAAGAAAAACAGTCTCGTCAGAGGGCTTCTCTTCATCAGCCTTCTGGAGACAGAGCGAACCTCCCGCTGTTCGCTGACTTTCGGATCGGATAAATACAATGCCAGCAGCCCCTCGATGACCATGCGGTGCAAGGGAGTCTCAGGTATGTTCCGAACATCATTTCGTGCCCACTCCACGATTGAAGCAATCCGATTCAGCATGGTATCCGTATTGTCGTAGTAATTGCAGAAATTGAGATCGCCGCCGGCGCGGTCTTCATCCTGATCGATCAGATAATCCAGCATAATATGCAGACAGCATAAATGCGGGAAATATCCTGCTCGAATCAATGAAGCGTCCGGCTTACTAAGCCTGGAGTCGCAGGAAGCCAGGAACAGCATGAAAATCCCCAGCGTCGAACCCGTTGCCGCCGCAAATTCATTCCAATGTAACCGCGGCGCCCTGCTTCGATTCTCCTCCCACCATTCCTTAAGCGCAGCTTCCCTCAAATCATGACGGATATGCTTATAGACCTGGAGATCCGTGTATAAACTTGCCAGTCCGGAAATCTCTGAAGCTGCGGACGCGTATCCGGGAAGCTTTGAGATCATTTCCTGGCAAGTGCGCACCAGCCGGTACAGATATCCGCCGTCATCTTGTTCGCTGCGGAGCGCGTAATAATTAACCGGTTCAGCTCCCGGTGTAATCGCATCCAGCATTGATTGGTGCAGCAGCCTGAAGTCTTCGGCATTCATGGAAGTGCTGCGGTCGCACAGATTGTCCAAATAATCGCTTATCGTCTGATAGGCGACAATCAGCGGGATAAGAATATGCCTCATCGGCAAATTGCCCGCTGCATATACGCCTCCGCCTTCGCAATGAAACTGCTTCGTTTCTATACTTGCGAGCGCTTGCTTCCGAAGCTCGGGATCGGGAATCCCTTCCGCATCCTTACGCCAGACATTAAGGCAGTTCCGTACCTCAGGGAGCACGTACTTGTAGACCCTGCTCATTAATCCAATCGGGCCGCGCGGACTCAGGGAACGGCCTTGCTCAAATTCACTCAATGACGGTGCCTCCACATTGTTGTCTCCTTATCCAAATCATACTCATTATAATATGATCCAAACGTTTGTACAAACAAGAAAATCACTCGCAAATTTTCATAAATTTTCATGAGTAACGCAAATAGGTACACAATTAATCATTACTATATGATATACTAACCGTATTTCATCTTTAGAGGAGTGCTTTCATGAATTTAACCGTCAGCTTATGCTTGCAACCGTCCCTTTGGCAAATTTCAGGAGGGGTGCAGCTATGAAGCGAAGAGACGGAAGCTTCACAGGCCAAAACTGGCTGCGTTCGTTCATGTTCACTATTTACGGAACCAGCGTACTCGCCATATCCTATTTCCCGCTCTTTTACAGCCATTTGGGATTTAGCAGCGCTCAAGTCGGCTATTTATATTCCCTTGGCCCGCTGATTTCAATTCTCTCCAACCTGTTCTGGAGCATGATCAGCGACCGGCTTGGCACCATTCGTAAAATTATGGTCATTCTGCTAGGCGGCCAGCTTGGTGCAGCGGTTATGTTGTCCCAGGCGACCGAGTTTTCCTCGGTTATGGTTATTCTGTCCTTCTTTTACTTCTTCTATTATCCTGTTTTTCCGCTGTCAGATACCATGGCAATCAAAATCGCGGAAAGACTTGGTCGGAACTTTATCACGATACGCCTGTTCGGATCGATAGGATATGCTTTTTTTGCTCTGACGATCGGATATCTGCTTAGAGCACTTGGCACATCGTGGAGCGTATATCTCTGTATCATTATCATTTTGATATCTCTGTTTACAGCATGGATGCTTCAGGATACGAAACCGGAGAAACGCAGCAGCACAATAAATAACTCCGAAATGGAAGTCACGCCACAGACAGGGAGCAAATCGGAAGGCATAAGACAGATTCTTTTTAAAAAGGAAGTTCTCTGGTTCTTCGGCTGCGTATTCTTACTTGCCCTGGGGCACCGGATGAACGAGGCTTTCCTGACGGTGAGCATGAAGCAGCTTGGAGCCGGGGCCGAACTGATCGGCTGGGCATTGCTGGTCTCCGCCCTAAGCGAAATTCCTGTACTGTTCCTGCTCGGAAAATACGGCGACCGATTCAAGGAGCTGCCTCTGCTCGCGTTGGCGAGCCTGATGTACGCCATCAGGTTTCTGCTCATGGCCTCCGTTCATCATCCGGGCGGTATGATCGCCATTCAGCTCATGCACAGCATCACGTTCGGGGTCTTTTATGTAACGGCCGTACGCTATATTACGCGCATTATTCCGGATCATCTGCGTGCGACCGGAATGGCTATTTTCACCATCATCTGGTCCAGCGTATCGGGACTGCTCAGCGGAACGTTCGGGGGGATGATATTTCAGGAAGCGGGACTTGCGCCGTTCTACCGGGTCGCGATGCTGCTCTCTATTGTTGCCTGTGCCGGGTTCTTCGCAAAATACTGGCTCGAGTCGGACGGCGAATTTTCGCTTACTCCATGGAAACGGCTCAGCCGGGCGAAACGCCCGAAAGTGCCTGCTGCCCAAACCTCTGCCGAAGCTTCTCACCTGGAAGAAGTTACGCTATAATAGACTAAGCAGCAGGTGTTAGTACCTGGTAACAATATTGGAAGGGGCATTTATGCAAATGACTTTTGACGATTTCAAGCAGCTGGCTCAGTCCCGCCGCAGTATCCGGGATTTCAGCGATGAGGACGTGCTACCGGAAGACGTTAGGGATATTATCGATTGCGCCCGCTTTGCTCCCAGCGACACCAATTCGCAAACCTGGGAATTTATCGCCGTGATGAACCGCGACAAGATTAAAGCAATTGAAGCCTTCACCTGGAAACGGCTGGATGAAATTGCGGCTGCGGCGGAGACCCGGGGACTTGCTCGGGAAGCCAAGCTGATGGTGAAGTCGTTCGGCCCCTACGCTACCGCATTCGGGAACGCCCCGGCGATGATTATTTGCCTGGCCACCCCCTACACGTCCAAATTCCGGGAACGGATCTTTGATCCGGTTCAGTTCGGTAACCCGGAAATCTGGGCCGAGGAAGGAATCAAGAGCAGCTGCCTGTCGGTTCAAAATCTGATGCTCGCCGCTCACGCCAAAGGGCTGGCCACCTGCCCGATGACCGGTCCCGTGCTGCTGGCAGAACAGGATCTGAGGGAATACCTGAACATTCCCCATGACCGGCAGATCAACATGGCTGTTGCGCTTGGACATCCCGCCGCTAAGCCCAAAACGATTGCGCGCAAAGAGATCGATGAGATCCTGACCTTTGTCGAGTAAATTCCCGCACCCGCGAAAAGAGCCCCGCGTCTCCTTAAAGAGAGCTGCGGGGCTTTGAATTTTTTAAATAAAGGCTATGTTAAATTCTAATGTTTTTATTGATTGTCTTCGTCGCTTTTGTACTCCAAAATATCACCTGGCTGACAATCCAAAGACTTACAAATCGCTTCTAATGTTGAAAAACGAACCGCTTTTGCTTTCCCATTTTTCAGAATGGAGAGATTCGCCATAGTAATTCCAACCCTCTCCGAAAGCTCCGTTACGCTCATTTTCCGTTTTGCTAACATCACATCAATATTAATGATAATTGTCATATCCCCACCTCAGACCGTCAAATCATTTTCTGATTTTATGTTAATCGCTTCTTGTAGAAGCCGTTGGAGGATAGCAGCAAAAACAGAGATAACCAACGAAGCAAAAATGATGATTAGCCCCAAAAATCCAATAGGAGGGTCAACTTTCTTCGCTATCAAACGAAAGAGTGGCAAACCTAATACATACAAACCACTGATTGTAATCGCACAGCACTTTATGTTCTTTAACGCCTTTACAGATAATTCCGAGAAGGCTGTGTTCTCGTCAATGTACCGTAATAGATTGAAAGCCTGATAGAGAGCAAAGTAAAACGGCACAGCCGCTCCATACATCACAATGAAAACGAAATATTTCATTAGGACAATATTGGGATACAATTTTGCTGCGAAATTCGCTATATGGGGCACTAAAAATATACACAAAGCAAGCACTGCAATTCCAGCCAGAAAAATAATTACCTTTAAGAACGTGGTTGAACCTCGTTTAACATTCATTTAAAACACCTCCTCCACCTAATAGCAGCATGATTTTAGCATATTATTTATCGTATTACAATAAATTTATATTGTTTTTATTATACTATTATTGTTATTTAAATATCCTTTGAATTTTGACAAAAATAAAAAGCATTTCTCATTAGAAAGAAATGCTCTTACTTTAAAATGTTAAATTCGAGGTTTAACATAGCCTAAATAAAAAACACAGTCCCCTCTCGAGAACTGTGCCTTGAGTTATACATGGTTGGATAACGCCTTGTTAAAAGCCTACCATATCAAGTATATTCAGAGCGAAGGGCTATCCCTTCCGCCTTGTCTTACAGTTTAATTACGTTAGCTGCTTGAGGGCCGCGGTTGCCTTCAGTGATTTCGAATTCAACGGATTGACCTTCTTCCAAAGTCTTGAAGCCGTCTCCTTGGATTGCGGAGAAATGAACGAATACGTCTTCGCCGCCATCAACTTGGATAAAACCGTAACCTTTTTCTGCGTTAAACCATTTTACTGTACCTTTCAAGTGAACAACCTCCTAAAAATACCGCCATATATGGCGAATATCTACATTATACTTTAATCTTCCGGTCAAAGCAATGCATCTTTATGATTCGCCCCAAATGATTTGCTTTTCCCTTCTCCGGTGCGTTATCATTTACCAAAAGCCAATTATCGCCAGGGTGGGACTACTATGATCAAAAAACACGAAATTTATAAAACAGACAAATGGAATATGATGACGGTGGAGGTTCAGGGCCGCTACATCATTCTACGGGAAATATCGGACCAATGGGGTGAAGAAACGCATACATTCCTCAGCCGTCCCGCCATGATGCAATGGGTAAATAACCGGTTCAACAAGGATTCCTTTAAAGATAACCCGGAAGAGTACAGCCGCATCATTGAAGCGTTCAAGCAGGTATAGACGTGAACAACGAAAGTCTTGCGATTTATGTTGTCGCTGTCCTGTGCCTGGGAGCCGTGCTGATTATGAGCAAGGATCGCCTCGCCCCCAAATTGAGAAGGAGCATGGCGCTTATCACGGTTATTATGATTGCGCTGGCGTTTGTGTTCGTCATCGTCGATTTGCTGACGTGACGCTCCGGAGAGTCCGCTAAGAGACAAACAGCGCAGGAATAGATTCATAATTGCGGGGTGCCGGGGAATAATAGGCGGACCTTTAGTCTAGAGGAGGCCGCCGCCATGCCATTCGCCGCCCGATCCCTGTTATTGCTGCTTGCGTTCGGCCTGCTGCAGGGGAGCTTCTCCTCCGCAGCGGCCGGGCGGCAGCCCGCGCAATCATCATCCCATCTTTTAAGGAGGATTCCCATGGAACAATTATTGAAGAGAAACGAAGTGCCCGAAGAGCACCGCTGGAAGCTTGAAGATATGTTCGCTTCGCAGCAGGAGTGGGACAAAACTTATGATCAAGCGAAGCAGCTGATTGAGGAAGCCTCCAAATTCCAAGGCAAACTCAGCACCGCTGCTGCGCTCAAGGAATGCTTTGAACTGGACGACGAATTGTCGCTCAAGACTGAGCGTCTGTATGTATACGCCCATATGCGTCAGGATGAAGACACCGCCAATCCAGTCTATCAGGCGCTCTCCCAGAAAGCGAAGAAGCTCAGCGTAGACGCCGGGGAAGCTCTCTCCTATGTGACGCCGGAAATTCTGGCGCTGCCGGTGGAGAAGCTTGACGAGTTCATCGCCGATCCTTCGCTGGCGGATTATACCTTTACACTGACCGAGATGAAGCGCCAAAAAGCTCATGTGCTGTCCAAAGCGGAAGAAGCGCTGCTGGCGCAGGTCGGCACGCTGTCCCAGGCGCCGCAAAATATTTTTGGCATGCTGAACAACGCCGATCTCAAATTCCCAAAAATCAAAGATGAGTCCGGCAAGGAAGTCGAACTGACCCACGGCAGCTACATAAAGTTCCTTGAGAGCCCGAACCGGGAAGTCCGCAAGAGTGCCTTTACGGCGGTATATAACACGTATGCCAAGCAAAAGAACACGATCGCCGCAACGCTCGGCGCGAATGTGAACAAGAATGTCTTTTACTCGCGGGTGCGCAAATATCCTTCCGTTCTGGAGATGTCTCTGTTCGGCGACAACATTTCCGAAGAAGTCTATACGAACCTCATCGACACGATCCATGAGAGCCTGCCGCTGATGCACCGTTATATGAAGCTGCGCCAGAAGCTGCTTGGCGTGGATGAGCTCCATATGTATGATCTGTTCGCGCCGCTGGTGGACGAATACAAGCTGGACATTCCTTTTGAAGAAGCCAAGAAAATTACAAAAGAAGGCCTGAAACCGCTGGGCGAGGATTACTTAAAGGCGCTCCAGGATGGATACGACAACGGCTGGATCGACGTCTACGAGAATGAGAACAAGCGCACCGGAGCATACAGCTGGGGAGCCTACGGCACGCATCCGTACGTGCTGCTGAACCACAACGACAACCTGAACAGCATGTTCACGCTGGCGCATGAAATGGGCCACGCCCTCCACTCGTACTATTCGGATAACGCGCTGAAGTACCGTGACGCCCAATATACGATCTTCCTTGCAGAGGTGGCTTCCACAACGAACGAGGCGCTGCTCATGCATTATTTGCTGGAAAAGTCGACCGACAAGAAGGAAAAGATGTATCTGCTCACCTACTACGCGGATCAATTCCGCACAACGGTGTTCCGTCAGACGATGTTTGCCGAGTTCGAAAAAATCGTTCACGAGCGCGCCGAGAAGGGCGAATCGCTCACTCCGCAGGATCTGTCGGCGATCTACTACGATCTGAATCTCAAATATTACGGCAAGGACATGGTCGTGGACAAGGACATTGAGATGGAATGGGCGCGGATTCCGCATTTCTATAACAGCTTCTATGTCTATAAGTACGCGACGGGCTTCTCGGCGGCCACCAGCTTCTCCAAGCAGATTCTGGAGGAAGGCAAGCCGGCGGTCGACCGTTATCTCGGCTTCCTGAAGAGCGGCGGCAGCGACTATTCGATCAATATTCTGAAAAAAGCAGGCGTCGACATGTCCTCGCCGCAGCCGATCCGCGAAGCGATGAGCGTCTTCGAGAATGTGATCGAGCAAATGGAAGAGTTGACGAAGTAAAGCGGCATCGCTGCGGCTTACAAGTTGCAAGTCCATGTCGTCCCTTGCCCCTTTTTGGGGTAAGGGATTTTATAATGTAAAGCGGCCCCAAACCTAAAAGATTCGCAAATGCTTGAGGAGGTATTTACTAATGAGAATGCAATGGTCAATAATTTTCGGACTGATTTTTGCGCTGCTGATTGCCCTGTTTGCGGTCATCAACGTCGATCCGGTGCAGGTGAACTTCGGTTTCAGCATCGTATCTCTCCCCCTGATCCTGGTCATACTCAGCTGTGCGCTGATCGGAGGGTTAATCGTGGGCTTATACGGCATTTTCCGCCAGTATAAACAGCAGAGAAAGATCAAATCCCTGACAGCGGAGCTCACGCAAGCGCAGGAGAAAATTGCCACACTTGAGGCGGCAAGCACGGTGAGTGCGGTACCCGAATCCGTTTATCCTGAAGGAACAAGCACGTTTAATTAGACAGGAGGGCTTCCTTTGTCCATTTTTACGATTCAGCCCAATGAAGATTATATCCTGGGTATTCTAAAAAAGCTGCTGGAAACGCCTAGCCCAAGCGGCTTCACCCATGCCGTTATGAAGCTGGTCGCCGAGGAGGCTGCCGCGCTGGACGTAAACCTGTCCTGGAACGAAAAAGGCGGTCTGATCCTGAGTGTGGACGGCCTCGATCCTTCCCGCATCGTCGGACTGAGCGCCCATGTCGATACGCTCGGGGCGATGGTCCGCTCCATCCGCCCGGACGGCACTCTGCGGCTGACCTCCGTGGGAGGCTTCACGATGTACAGCATCGAGAATGAATACTGCGTCATTCACACCCGTAGCGGAAAGACTTATACGGGAACGATTCTGTCGACGCGTCCTTCCGCCCATGCCTACCCCGCTGATGCCCGTGATATCAAGCGCGTGGAAGAAAATATGGAGGTCCGCATCGACGAAGTCGTCTCAAGCAAGGACGATGTGCTGAAGCTGGGCATCGCGCCCGGGGACTTCATCTCCTTCGACGCCCGTCCCGTATTCACGCCAAGCGGGTATATCAAGTCCCGTCATCTGGACGATAAAGCGAGCGTCGCCGCCCTGCTTGGCCTGCTGGAAAGTATTAAGCGCGAAGGCTGGAAGCCGCTGCATAATCTGTCTCTGCTGATCTCTAATTATGAAGAGGTCGGGCACGGCGCTTCCTGGATTCCCGGCGAAATCAGCGAATTGATCGCTGTCGATATGGGCGTCCTGGGCGACGATTTGAGCTGCAAGGAGACCGATGTCTCCATCTGCGCTAAGGATTCCACCGGCCCGTACGACTACACGATGACCGGAAGGCTCATCGAGCTGGCACAAGGCCTCGGCATCCCCTATGCGGTCGATGTATATCCGCACTACGGCTCGGACGCATCCGCCGCGCTGCATGGCGGCGCGAATATCCGGGCCGCATTGATCGGCCCCGGCGTGCACGCTTCCCATTCCATGGAGCGCACACACAAGCAGGCCGTATTCAACACGGCCAAGCTGCTTGCGGCTTATGTGGGAGCGAACTGAATCCATATTTCCATGTGTCTCCACTCCTAATCTGTTGTATTAAATCAAATCTTCTTATGTATGATCCGCTCTGAGTAAATTCAAACGAAATATGGCGAACTAATTGCCGGAATAAGAAAAACCTGCACACCCCAGAAAGGTTGTGCAGGTTTTTTATTTTTGTAAAGCGGTTCTTGATTTATTGGGCTGGATAAGCCGCAGCCGCAGCGCAGAAGCGCTCCAGCGCCTTTTGCAGAATCGATCTCGGGCAGGCCATATTGATCCGCAGATACCCTTCCCCTTCGCTTCCGTACACCGATCCTTCGTTGAAGGCAACGCCGGCCTCCTCATACATCAGCTTTTTCAATCCCGCTCCGTTTAGGCCCAGCTCGCGGCAGTCGATCCACAACAGATAGGTCGCCTCGGGCTTCATAGGCTTGACTTGCGGCAGATGCTCGGCCAGATAAGAAATGGTGTAGCCAATGTTGCCGTCAATATATGTGATCAGCTCGTCGAGCCATTCGGCCCCTTCGTTATAAGCCGCTTCAACCGCATCCTGGGCGAAAAAGCTGGCCATGTGCAGACTGAGCGCTTTGATCCGCGTCTCGAATTTCCGCTTGATTTCCGGGTTCGACGCTACGATAAAGGAGGAATGAATGCCTGGCAAATTAAAGGTTTTGGTTGGAGCCAGCGCCATCAGTGTAATGTCTGACAGTTCCTTGGACAGCGAAGCGAACGGAATATGCTTATGCCCGGGCAGCGCCAGGTCGCAGTGAATTTCGTCGGAAACGACGATGACGCCATACTGCAGGCAGAGCTCGCCGAGCCGAAGCAGCTCCTCGCGCTCCCACACTCGTCCTCCAGGATTATGCGGGCTGCACAGCAGCAGCAGCTTTGCGCCGCCTTTCATCAGCCCTTCCAGCTGCTCATAGTCCATCTCATAGCGTCCGTTCCGCAGGATCAGCGGATTGTCGGCTACTTTGCGGTCATTCATTTTGATGACATCGTAGAAAGGATAATAGACCGGCGATTGCAAAATTACCTCGGCCCCCGGCTCGCTGAACAGCTCGACCGCAAGGCTGAGTGTAGTTACGATGCCTGGAGACTGGGCGATCCATTCCTTCGATATTTCCCAGTCGTGGCGGCGCTGGAACCATCCGGTGATGGACTCTATGTATGAGCCGCTGGGGACGCAGTATCCATAGATACCGTGCTCGGCGCGGCGAACCAGCGTTTCTTTGACAGCCGGAGGACTCTCGAAGTCCATATCCGCCACCCACAGCGGTAATATATCCTTGCTTCCAAACAGTTTCTCTGCCTGGTCCCATTTGTAGGAATGGGTATTTCTCCGGTCCAGGACACGGTCAAAATCATACTTTGTCAATGCACTCACCTCGTCTTTAAATTATCTTATCTTAATCCGCCGACAGACCCGTTACGATTTGTTCGCGATTTTCTCCGCCAGTTCGTTCAGGTACGTCCAGCGCTCCATCAGCCGCTCTAGTTCGGCCTCGGCCCCGCGCTGCTCCTCCACCAATTCCTGAAGCTTCGCGGAATCAGCGTAGGCCGCCTCCATCTGCGCCGCAATGGTGCTTAACCGCTGCTCGGCCCGCTCGACAAGACCGTCTATCTCCTCATACTCCCGTTGTTCCTTGAACGAAAATTTCAGCTTTTCCCGGGCCGGCGCCTGAGTGCTGTTCCCTTGAGAAGATTGGCCTCCTTCGCTCCGCTTGACCGCCGTATTCTCTTTACCGTCGGCCACGGAACTACGAACCGGCGCATTCTTCGCCAACCACTCCTCATATTCGCTGTAATCGCCGACATGAACACGGATATTGCCGTCCTCGAACGCGATGATCTTGTCCACCGTCCGGTCCAGGAAGTACCGGTCATGGGAAACGGTCAGCACGACTCCCGGAAATTCGTCCAGGTAATCTTCGAGGATGGCGAGCGTGCCGATATCCAGATCGTTCGTCGGCTCGTCCAGCAGCAGTACATTGGGGGCGCTCATCAGGATGCGCAGAAGATACAATCTTCTCTTCTCTCCACCGGACAGCTTCGAGATCGGGGTCCACTGCATCGCCGGCGGAAAGAGGAAGCGCTCCAGCATTTGGGCTGCCGTAACGGTGGAGCCGTCGGCCGTCCGCACGACCTCCGCCTCCTCCTTGATATACTCAATCACCCGCAGCGAATCGTCCATGTCCTGATGCTCCTGGGTGAAGTACCCGAGCTTCACGGTCGGACCCAGCACCACCTCGCCGCTGTCCGGCTGAAGCTTGCCGGCGATCAGGTTCAGCAGCGTCGATTTGCCGCTGCCGTTCGGGCCGACGATTCCGACGCGGTCCTGAGGGACAGCGATATAGCTCAATTTATTGATGAGCGTCCGCCCGTTCCGGGAAATCGTCAAATCTTCAATTTCAAGGATTTTACGCCCCAGTCTTGTCGAGGCGGCGGAAATCTCCAGCTGGCTGCCGGAGGATACAGCCTGCTGATCCTTCAGTTTCTCGAAGCGGTCGATTCTCGCCTTCTGCTTCGTAGACCGCGCCTTGGCGCCCCGTCTAATCCAGGCGAGCTCATTACGCAGCAGGTTCTGCCGTTTCTGCTCGGAAGCGGCTTCCCGCTCTTCGCGTTCGGCCTTCAGCTCGAGGAAGCGGGAATAGTTCGCTTCGTAGCGGAACAGTCTTCCCTGATCAAGCTCCAGCATTACGCCTGCTACCCGCTCCAGAAAGTAGCGGTCATGCGTGATCATCAGCAGCGCGCCGCGCCGCTTCTGCAAATACTGCTCCAGCCAAGCGACCGAGGAGGTGTCAATATGGTTGGTGGGCTCGTCCAGGATAAGCAGCTCCGAGGGAGTAATCAGGGCCGCCGCCAGCGCGACCCGCTTGCGCTGGCCGCCCGAGAGCGTCTCCATGCGCGCGTCGAACTGCTGGATGCCCAGCTTGGAGAGGACGCTTTTCGCTTCGCTCTCCAGATGCCAGACTCCCGCGGCGTCGATCTCCTGGCCAAGACGGATCAGCTCATGCTCAAGCTCAGCATTTCCCGGCTGGGCTTCCAGCCTTGCCGCCGTCTCCATATACTGCCGCATGACAGCCAGTTCCGGATTGTTCCCGGCAAATACCTGCTGGAGCACGGTGTTGTTCGGTTCATAGGGAGGGTTCTGCGCCAGATACTGCACGCGAACATCATTGCCGATGGCAATTTGCCCCTCGTCGGGACTTTCAACCCCGGCGATAATCCGCAGAAGCGTCGACTTGCCCGTCCCGTTCACGCCGATGACACCGATTTTGTCGCGGTCTTCCATTCCGAAGGACGCGTCCTGGAACAGCACTTTTTCTCCGTAGCTTTTGACAAGGTGCTCTACGGTCATAATATTCATAGTTGTTGTTCGCCTTCCCTTTATATTTCGAACTTAAAAGTCAAAACAGACCGCCGATCAGGAGCGCCACGGCTCCTCCGACGATTGAACTGACCGCGTTGACGGCATCGTTACCCATCCACCGCCAGCCTCTGTGATGCACCGCCGGGCGGCCGCAGTGGACCCCGCTTTCCACCTCGCGCCCGCATACGTCGCAGCGGTTCATCTGCTGAACCGTTGCGCCGAGTAGCGAATCGGCAAAAGCGCCGGCGAGCCCTCCAAGGAGTCCTGCGGCCACCAGAGCCGTGAACGACGGCCCTTGCATTCCCGCCAGCTGCTGAAGGACCCACGAAACCGCCCCAATCATGGCGGCGCCTGCCGCAGCCGCAAGTGTCCCAGGGAGCGAAACGCCGCCGGAGGCGCCGGTCGGAAGCTTCCTGCCGGTCAATACCGAGCGGGGAGGCTTGCCGCTCAGGGTACCGATTTCGGTCGCCCACGTATCCGCGGTCACAGCCGCCATTACGCCGACGAAGAGCAGCTCCCACTCGGACCGGGGATATACAGCGCTAAGCAGAACAAGCAGCATGCCGAGACCGCCATTAGCGAATACCTGGCCTGCATCCCGCCTGCCCGTCTTCGCATAGGAACGTTCCAGCTCTTCCTTGTGCTCGGCCTTCAGTTTCGACAGCAGGCTGGAGGAGATAAAGAACAGCAGCAGGATCCCGAACCAAAAGGCGTTGCCCGCACCAAAATATATGGCGCCCATAACCACGGCGGCAAGCATGCCGGAGAGGCTAAGCGATCCCTTGCGATAAGCCGCTCCGGCAACGAACAAGGCGCCCAAGACGCCGATTACCCACTGCATGGCATCAGCTCCAATACTCTGTCCCAAAATTCCGTTATCCGATCAGGCAGCTGCCCAACAGCCGGTCGCCCCAATACAGCTCGAACGAATCGCCCGGAAGGGTGGGACCGACGCCTGCAGGCGTGCCGGTGAAGATCACATCGTCTTTGCCCAGCCCGTAGCGGGTGCCGATGAAATCCACAATGGTCTGCAGCGAAAAAATCATATTTTTCACATTGCCCCGCTGCACTTCTTCCCCGTTCTTGCGGACCGTGAAATCAGTATTCTCCAGCTCTTCCCTCGAAGGGAAAGCGATGAAGGGGGACAGAGGCGCGGCATTCCGGAAGCCTTTGGCGGGCGTCCAGGGAAGTCCTCTTTTTTGCAGATCGTTATGAATGTCCCGGAGCGTGAAATCCAGGCCCAAAGCCATTTCATCCACCAGCTCTTCCACACTTATGCCCGGAACATAGTCGCGCGCGATGCGCAGCACAAGTTCCCCTTCATAATCCACTTTTCCAGAACCCTGAGGCAGCTGAATGGTTTCTTTGTCGAGAGGAACGGCGGCATGAGACGGCTTCAAAAAAATAAGCGGCTCCGCCGGAACCTGATTGCCAAGCTCCTCCGCATGAAGTTTGTAGTTTCGTCCCACACAGTATAAGGTCTTTACAGCAGCGCACATTGACATTCAGCTCTCTTTCCACTCGATTTGTATATTTATTCATACTCCCAAAAACGTATCGCCCCATATATCCGGGCGGTTCGTACATATCATTATATCAGAATGCATGTCCGCAAGGCGACGCATCTCTTTCGCTTTGTTCACCGTCCAGGCCATGAGCCCCACTCCGCGGGCCGACATAAACCGGGCAAGCCCTGGAGTCAGACGGGAGAATGCGATAGACAAAAAAGAACATCCCAGCTCCCGCACACGCCCCGCCGGATCGCCCCATCTGGAGTCGAAGATCAGTCCGCGGCGGACAGCCGGATCGGCCTCCTGGCATCTTTGCAGCGTGCCGGTATCGAATGAGGTCAGCACCACGTCTTTGCTCATCCCTTTGGAGGCCAGCAGCTGCGTTACGGTCTTTTCGATGCCGGGGTACAGGTTGCCCGCATTTTTCAGCTCGATATTCAGCCGCATCCGTTCTTTGGACAGCTCCAGCACTTCCTCCAGCGACGGAATCCTTTCTCCCCGAAAAGAGCGATTCTTCCATCCCCCTGCGTCCAGCCGACGCATTTGGCTCCAATCCATATCCTTCACTTTGCCGTGACCGTTGGTAGTGCGGTCCAGACTGTAATCATGGATCACGACGGGCACCCCGTCTCTCGTCAGCTGAACGTCGATTTCCATCCAGGTCACATACGGAAGCTCCATCGCCATACGGAATGCGGCCAGCGTATTCTCCGGAGCCTTCCCGGAAAATCCCCGATGGGCGACGCACAAGTTGTTCATCAAAGAGCAGCCCTCCCGAAAAATAGCCCCCGCAAAGAACAGGCCTGCTTCGAAGCCTGCCCCAAATTAGCGGGGACCCCCGATAAAGAATAAGTTCCTTTTTCTATGGTATTGAAAAATCCAACAATTATTAACGCCCGGCCTCTGTCACGCGGCCCTCTTCGTCAATTTTAACCTTGCCGCCGGACAGCGATTCGACCCGCTTCAGCAGCTTCTGCCCGTCAGCGGCGCTCATCGGCACCGGCTGGCCCAGTTCGGCGTCTACAGGCTTAAGCTTGATCCCGCATTGTCCATTGGCGCTGCAATCGGCCTGAAATACGGCTGTCTCCCAGGTTGTCTTCAAAGCGGACCTTGTAAAAATAAAGTTGCCCGTGCTGTACGCGATCCATTTTCCTTTGTACGGCTCAAGACCCTGCAGGACATGGGGATGCCCTCCGATGACAAGATCCGCCCCGGCGTCGATAAAGCTCCGGCCCAGCGACTGCTGAACCGCATTCGGTTCATCCATCCGTTCCTGTCCCCAGTGGACGACGACGGCGACGATATCCGCTTTCTTCCGGGCATCGGCGATCGCCTTCAGCGCCGGGGCGCTGTCGTATACGGAAGCTACGCCGGGCTTGCCAGCTCCGGCAGCCCATCCGGCTTCGGGTATGACCCGCGTAAAGCCGAGCAGGGCGATGGTGATTCCTTTGCGCGTATAATATTGCGCCGAATAGGCCTGGCCGGCGTCCACTCCCGCCCCAACGAACGATATGCCTCTGGACTCCAGATTATCCAGCGTATCCCGTAGTCCCTGCTCGCCCATATCGAGCGTATGGTTGTTCGCCAGATTGACGGCGTCCACGCCCGCCGCCTTCAGCGCGTCCAGAGCCTCCGGAGCCGACTTGAACACATAGGTCTTGTCGGCCTCTGCACCCCGGACGGTGACAGGCGTTTCCAGATTGACAACCGACAGATCGTCCTTCTGGAACAGGCCGTTCAGGCGGGCATACGGATAATCGTAGCCCTTCTGCTTCAGCAGCTCGCCGACTTTGCCGGCAAAGATGACGTCTCCGGCAAAATTCAGCGTCACCGTGCGGCCGCTTCCGTCCTGGCCATCGGACGGCCCGGCCGTCTGACCGCCTCCTTCTTCGGCAGCAGGGCTGCCGTCAGGCGCCGCGGCCGAAGCTCCGCCCCCCGTAGAGGGCGTGCTGCCCGCGTCGGTTTCGGCCGGCGGCGTCCCGCCCGGAGACGGGTCCGCCGCCGGTGTGGCGGACGGCAGCGGCTCCCCTGACGGAGCTGAAGGCGCTCCGCCAGCGGTCCCGGGCTCCGCGGAGGGACCGGTTCCCGCTTCAGCCGATGCTTCCGGGGATGCCTCCGGCGAAGCGGAAGCCGCCCCCATGCCGGAAGGAGGAAGGTTTCCGCCTTTCTCTCCGGTGTAGAAGAAATAAAACAGCATAACCGAAATCAGCACCAGCAGACTGAGGTTGATCCACGTCCAGATCCGGTTTCTTTTCTGCTTTCTGGTCGTTTTGCTCCTTTTTCTGCTGGATCTAGGGGAATACATGTCGGACTCGAACTCCTTTTTCTGCTAAACTCGCTCTATTATATCATATCAATTAATCTTGCTCGGCCGGTAACAAATAAACGGCGAAGCGCGGGCAGAACCCTCGCTTCGCCGTCAATCCAATCTAAATCCAATAACAATAGAAAATTAGTTCAGTTCTCCCGCAGGCCTTCGGCCGCCGCCTTCGCCGTCAGCTTCGCAAACTTGATGCAGTCCGGCATGCCAATGCCGTCATACCCTGCGCCAAAGACATACACACCGGGCAGAAGTGCCGCAAGGTCGTTTCGTAGTCCGGCGATATTCGAAGGATGTCCGACCGGATACTGCGGCATCGAGTTCGGCAGACGCGTAATTTCCGTGAACAGCGGTTCGGCCGTAACGCCCATCACCTCGCGCAGATCTTTGCGCACCAGTTCCTCCAGCGCAGCGTCCGGCAGCTCCACATTCTGCTCGTCGCCCGAACGCCCCACATAACAGCGAAGCAGCACTTTACCCTCGGGGCTTGTGTGCAGCCATTTCGCCGAGGTCCAGGTGCAGGCCGTAATATTGCGCCCCTCCTTGCGGGGAACGAGGAAGCCAGAACCGTCAAAATTGCCGTCCATCTCCTCGCCGGAGAAGGCCATAACCACGTTGGCGACCGACACGTAGTTCACCGCGTCCAGCGAGGACACATCGACATGAGGCCGCAGCAGCTCGGCCGCTGCAAAGTTGGGCACGGTGATGTAAATATCATCCGCAGGCAGCAGCTCGCCGGTTCCCAGCTCAACCGCGTAACGCGGCTGCGGAGTATCAGCCGCTTCGGGATAGCCGTCCTTGGTTCCGGCCGCTTCAGTGAAGGTATCGGCTATCCGGTCGTGAATGGCCACGACGGCCGCTTCCGTACGCTGCTCCACATCATGCAGCTCATGCACAAGCGCATGGACGAGGCTTTGCAACCCCTGGCGGAAAGTGAGGAACATGCTCTTTTTGGCGCCGGTATGCGTCTCCTTAGGCTGTCTTCCCCTCAGCATTCCGCGAATCAGGCTGCCGTACTGCCGCTCCATCTCGCCGAACTGCGGAAACGTTGCCTGCAGGCTGATCTTGCGCATATCCGCCGCATAAATACCGGCCAGCAGCGGTTCCGTTAAATTCTCCAGCACTTCGGTGCCGAAACGACGCTCAATCAGCTCTCCAAGCGGCTCGTCCTCCTCCGACCGCCGGGGCGGAATGACAAAGTCCATCAATGCGCGCAGCTTGCCGGGAAAGGACAGGAGCTTGGTGCCGACAAAAGGCTTGAGGTCCGTCGGAATGCCAAGCACAAGGCCCGCTGGCATCGGCTGCAGCTTGCCCCGCTGCAAAATATATGTTTTTTTGGCGTTAGGATTCGTTGTCACCAGCTCATGATCGAGCTCCAATTCCCTGGCGAGATCGCTCATTTCCTTCTTACGGGCCAGGAAGGAATCGGGTCCTTTTTCGATAACGAAGCCGTCCTTGTGCAGGGTCTCGATTTTCCCGCCGAGGCTGCGCTCTTTTTCAAGAATAATGATCTCCGGATTAACGCCGGCTTCCTTATAAAATTTGCGGACGTAAAAAGCGGTGCTTAATCCGCTCAGCCCTCCGCCGATAATGACGACCTTGCGTGAAGTTCCGTTCATGAACGCCCCGCCTTCAGTTCCCCCGCCCGGGTGCGCACCACGTCGCTTAGCACAGCGATAAAAGCAGGGTCGCTGTTCAGCGATTCGATCCGCAGCAGGCGCATATCCAGCTCGCTCGCCACGGCCTGGGCTTCGATATCCAGATCGTACAGCACCTCAAGATGATCGGATACAAATCCGATTGGGGCGGACAGGACGTATTCCACCTGTTCCTTGCTCAGCTCGCGGAGCGTATCCAGAATATCCGGCCCGAGCCAGGGCTCCGGCGTTCTTCCAGCGCTCTGCCAAGTGAACTGCCAGGAGGTAACGCCAGCCTGTTCGGCAACGGCCTTCGAGGTTTCCAGCAGCTGGTCCCGGTACGGATCACCCATATTAAGAATCCGCTCCGGCAGGCTGTGGGCGCTGAAGAGCACCCGTACGTCTTCCCGTTTCGCGCCCGCCTCTTCATATTGGTCCAGCTTTGCCGACACGCGGCGGCTCAGGGCGGCGATCAGCTGCGGATGAAGATGGTAGCTTTCCACAAATACCATTTGGATGCCCAGACTCTCCGCTTTTTCCCTGGCGCGCTTTATGTAGCTTCCGACGCTCATGACCGAATAATGCGGCGCGAGGACGATCCCCACCGCATGGTCGATTCCGCTCTCCGCCAGCCGCTGCACCCCGTCCTCAATGAACGGATGCGCGTGCTTCAGCCCCTGAAAGCATATATATTCGATCGCTTTATCTTCATTATCCCGGTTCAGCGCTTCTTGCAGCGCCCCGGTCTGCCGGTCCGTATGCTCCCTCAGCGGAAATACGCCGCCGGTGATGGCTTCATATCGGCCCTTCAGCTCCTTCAACTGTTCATCAGATGGCGGATTGCCGCGCCGGATATGCGTGTAATAAGACTCAACACCCTCCAGGCTTTCGGGAGTGCCGTATGACATGACGAGTACGCCGATTTTGGTTGTCAAAGCAGGAATCACCTCTTAGCGAATTAATGATGTGCGAATAGTTAGGAGTGCGGCTGTGCTGCTTTCCGCAGCGCCAGCGCTTCCCTGGAATAGCCGTGGATGTACTCCGTCAGCTCGCGCAGCTTCTCCAGAGACGCCTCGGGGAACAGGCCATGCCCCAGGTTGAACACGTAGCCGGGTTCCTGGATGCCTTCGTCAATCAGCGCTTTGGCGCGCTCTTTGATAAGCTCCATCGGAGCAGTCAGGAGATAAGGGTCCAGATTGCCCTGCACCGCGAATCGCCCTCCGGTTCTGCGGCGGCCTTCGGCCAGCGACACCCGCCAGTCCAGACCGATCACATCCGCTTGAAGTCCGGAGAGAGTCGGCAGCAGTTCCCCCGAGCTTACGCCCGGAAAATAAATTTTGGGCACATCCAAATCCGATAATTCGGCAAAAATACGAGTGATCGTCGGCAGAACGAAGATTTCAAAATCCTGCGGCGACAGCGCTCCAACCCAGCTGTCGAACAGCTGGAACGCTTTGCCTCCGCTGCGGACATGAGCCCGCAAATAGGCGATGACCATATCGCCCAGCTTGTCCATCAGCTTTGCCCATACAAGAGGCTCGCTGTACATCAGCTCCTTGGTGCGGATATAGCTTTTGGAAGGTCTGCCTTCGATCAGGTAGCTCGCGATCGTGAAGGGAGCGCCGGCGAACGTGATCAACGGCACCTGGAGCTCCTTGTCCAGAATCGCGATTGTCTCCAGAATATGAGCGAGATCGCCTTCCACGTCTACTGGCCGCAGCCGCTCCACGTCGGCCGAGCTTCGGATCGGCTGTTCGATGACAGGTCCGATATTTTTGACAATGTCGAACTCGACACCGATGGAGGCTACCGGATTCATGATATCGGAATATAAAATGGCTGCATCCACACCCAGCTTGCGCACCGGCATCATCGTAATTTCGGCCGCCAGTTCGGGTTGTCTGCTGATTTCCAGCAGCGAATACTTCTCTTTGATCGCCCGGTATTCGGGATCGTAGCGGCCGGCCTGCCGCATATACCATACGGGGACGTGCTCCGTCTCCTGCTTCCTGCAGGCGCGGATAAATGTATCGTTATAGGTCATGATAAAGTCTCCATATGTTTTAATTAAAATTTTCTCAAAATATATTATGCCCTTTTTAAAAGAATGTAACAACCGTCACACCTTACAAGGCATGACAATTCCTTGACAACGGCAAAAATGCGTCTCAAGTTGGGCAGAAAAATATGGTATACTTTTGGAATGTCATCTTCGTGAATGATCGCGTAAGTTGAAAGGATGTGAAAGCACATTGAAAAAGTGGAAATCCTGGGAACCTTGGCAGATCAATCTCTATGTGCTTTGGTTTGGACAATTTCTTGTCAATGCGGGGATGACGATGATTACCCCTTTCCTGTCCCTCTATCTGGCCAAGAACCTCGGTGTGCAGGGAAACGCCGTCGGGATTTGGGCCGGTATCATATTTTCCGCCAACTTTATGACCTCGTTTCTGTTTCAGCCGCTGTGGGGCTCGCTCTCCGACAAATACGGCCGCAAAATCATGCTGCTGCGCTCCGGCTTCGGCATGGCGATCGTCATCTCGCTGATGGGCTTTGCGCAGACGCCCTGGCAGCTGCTCCTGCTGAGGCTGCTCAACGGGACGATCTCCGGGTTCAATCCCGCCTCCATCTCGCTCGTCTCGGGTACGGCGCCGAAGCATCGGATGGGCTTCGCCATGGGCCTGATGCAGTCCGGCTCTGTGGCCGGAACGATTCTCGGACCGCTGATCGGCGGGCTGCTCGCGGACTGGATCGGATTCCGTCCTATTTTTTATGTAATCGGCTTGCTGCTGTTCATCGCTTCTCTGCTCGCCCTGTTTCTGGTCAAAGAGAACTTCAACCGCGAGGAAGCCGCCCACAAGCCGCAAGTTTCCACATTTGAAGGGCTTAAGGATCTCATCAAGGTTCCGCAGCTTCCGGCGCTGTTCGCCGTCACCTTTCTGATCCAGTTCGCCATGATCAGCCCGATGGCCCTGCTGCCGCTCTATGTCGAGAGGCTGCATGGGACCGCTGTTAACATCGCGTTCTGGGCAGGCGTTGTCAGCGCTGTCACCGGAGTCTCGAACATGCTCGCCTCGCCGGTGCTCGGCAGGCTCAGCGACAAGGTCGGCGCCCACCGTATACTAACCTACGCCCTGATTGGCGCTTCATTGTTTGTTATTCCGCAGGCGTTCGTCAGCAGCGTCTGGCAGCTCATCTTCGTCCGTTTCTTGATGGGCGTCTTCATGGGCGGACTTCTTCCGAGCGTGAACGCCTTGATCCGTTCTTATACACCGGACGGCAAGGAGAGCCGGGCCTTCGGCTTCAACAGCAGCACGCTGGCCCTCGGCAATATGCTAGGGTCGCTGATAGGCGGCTTTCTGGCGGGCTATATTGGCATTGAAGGGATATTCATCGTTTCCGGCGCCATGCTGCTGATTAATACATTATGGGTACGCATGATGTTGTACAAGGCTACCCCGATCAGGCTGTTCCGCTAAACCGCAGCCCAGGCCATCCGCAGCTTATACTATTTCACCATCGCCAGAGCCAGACCGTCATAGGCGGGGAGCAGCGTGCTGGTCAGGCGGCTGTCGCTTGCGATCATTTCGTTGAAACGGCGCATCGCCTGCACCGCCGGTCCGTTCTTGTCCGCGTTCAGCGTCCGGCCGCGAAGAAAAATATTGTCTCCGGCGATAATCGCCCCCGGATTGGCAAGCCGGATCGCGTACTCCAGATAGTTCGGATAATTCTCCTTGTCCGCGTCGATAAAAAAGAAATCAAAGGTCCGGCCTTCTTCCTGGAGTTTGGCCAAACTGTCCAGTGCGGGCCCAGTGCGATATTCCACGATGCCACCGAACCCCGCCTGCTCCAGATGGCGGCGGGCCATTTCAGCGTATTCTGGCTTCAGCTCCAAGGAGGTCAACGTTCCGCCCGGAGCGAGCCCGCGGGCAAGGCAAATCCCGCTGTAGCCGCCGAGCGCCCCGATTTCAAGCACGCTTGACGAACGGGACAGCGAGACGAGCATGCCCAGCAGCCTTCCGTAGCCCGGAGCAATCGACACTTCGGGCATGCCGCCATTCCGGATGGCTTCCTTTACCGACAGCAGAAGCTCATCCTCTTCATAGAGCCTCTCGCTGTATTGTTCCTGATTGAAATATTGCTCCTGATTAAGCATGTCAGTTCTCCTTTTTATCGCTTTCTTTATTCTGATGCAGGCATTCGGTCACTCCGAACGCAGGCTGGACGTTGTGATACGTCCTTCCTTCACCTATACTTAGAACGTATTAATTTCTGTGAGAAACGGGTACCGCGCCTGATTATTAGGGCAAAATGTTTCTTATCGATTGTAACGGCAATACGCACATCCCTACAAGCAACGGAGTTGAGATTCTTGAGTAAACTACAATTGATTGCCACCGCCCCGATGGGGCTCGAGGCTATCGTCGCGCGCGAATTAAATGAAATGGGCTATGAAACGGTTACCGAGAACGGCCGCGTTCACTTCAGCGGAGATGTCATCGACATTTGCCGCTGCAACCTGTGGCTGCGCACCTCAGACCGGGTTCTGATCAACATGGGACAATTTCCTGCCAAGACCTTTGACGAGCTGTTTGAAGGCGTCAAAGCGCTTCCCTGGCAGGATTGGATTCCTGAACACGGCGAATTTCCGGTGGAAGGCCGCTCGCACAAATCGCAGCTCAGCAGCGTTCCGGCCGCGCAGGGCATCGTCAAAAAAGCGGTCGTCGAGAAGCTGAAGCAGTATTACCGCACCGACTGGTTCCCCGAGAACGGGCCGCGCTATGTCATCGAGGTCACGCTGCTGAATGACATCGCGCTGATTACGCTGGACACCACCGGTCCCGCGCTGCATAAGCGGGGCTACCGCAAGCTGGTTACGGAAGCGCCGATCAAAGAGACTATGGCCGCCGCAATGCTGAAGCTCAGCCGCTGGAGCGGCAGCCGCCCTCTGTACGACCCCTGCTGCGGGTCGGGCACGTTTCTGATCGAGGCGGCCATGATGGCCTGGAATATCGCGCCCGGCCTCCGGCGCTCATTCCCGTCCGAGCATTGGCCGGCGATCCCGCCGGAAGCGTGGCAGACGGCTCGCGAGGAAGCTTTCGACGCCGTACGGGACGACATTCCGCTGCAGCTTGCCGGCAGCGACATCGATCCGAAGGCGATTGAAGTCGCGCAGGCCGCCGCGAAGAGCGCGGGTCTGTCCGGCGAGATCGCCTTCTCCGTCCTGTCCGCCGCCAAAGCAAGGCCGGAGGGCGATTACGGCTGCATCATCACCAATCCACCTTATGGGGAGCGGCTGAGCGATGATAAAGAAGTGGAGAAGCTCATCCGCCAATTCGGACAGATGATGCTCCATCTGCCTAACTGGTCCTTCTTCGCCATCAGTCCTTCCAAGCAGTTCGAGCACTACTTCGGACGCAAGGCGGACAAGCGGCGCAAGCTGTATAACGGACGGATCGAGTGCCAGTATTATCAGTTCTTCGGTCCGCTTCCGCCAAGAGCGCCGAAGAAGGAAACGGATGAAGCCTAGTTGAACCGGCCCGGATACAATCGGATTCAGTCGTTTGAGAGCGAAGGACAACCGACGGGCCGGGCATAAGCGCTAAAATACAGGCAGGCTGCGATATCCCCGCAGCCTGCCTGTTTCTTTTTGTGCAATCGTCCTTCTCAGAAATCAACCTCGTCCGGATGTCTGCCGATGCGTTCCCCGGTATCCAGCGTATCGATGGCGTTCATTTCCTCCTCAGACAGGTTGAAATCGAAGATTTCGCTGTTCTCCTTGATCCGGGAAGGCGTTACCGATTTCGGAATCGTGACGATGTCATGCTGCAGCTCCCAGCGAAGGATGACTTGGGACACCGATTTGCCATGCATTCGCGCGATGGATGTAAGAATCTCGTTATCCTGCAGTTTTCCTTTCATAAGCGGGGCCCAGGCTTCGATCTGGATATTGTTCAGCAAGCAGAAATCATGCAGCGGCCGCTGTCTTAGACGGGGATGCAGTTCCACCTGGTTCACGACCGGAACGGTATGGCTGTCATTCATGAGCGACTCCAGATGATGAATCTGGAAGTTGCTGACGCCAATCGCGCGCACGCTGCCTTCTTCGTACAGACGCTCAAGTGCACGCCACGTATCCTTGTATCTGTTCACTCCGGGCCAATGAATGAGGTACAAGTCGATCACTTCCAGCCCCAGCGCCTCCCGGCTCTTCTCAAAAGCGGCCAGCGCCCGGTCATAGCCCTGATCGTCATTCCATACCTTGGTTGTGACGAATACGTCTTCTCTGCGCAGACCGCTGGCCCTGATGGCCCGTCCCACTTCCTGCTCGTTCCCGTACAGGGACGCCGTGTCGATGGCCCGGTAGCCGAGCTCCAGCGCCGCTGTCACCGCACGTTCCACCTCATTGCCTTCCGCTTTATACGTTCCAAGGCCGTAGCATGGCATGGCGACGCCGTTGTTCAGCAATATGGTATCCGATAGCTGCTTCATTTGCATTGCTCCTTTCTATGTAACACGCACCATTTGATACAACAAAGCTATTATATCACGCTTGACTTTATTGCCAACCTGTCCGCATACCGGTTAGGAAGGAGCACCGTCGATTGCTGCCGTACCGTTCCCGAAGCAAAAAGGCCGCTTCACAGCTTAAGCTGTGAAATCGGCCTTCATCCATAACGGCGCTGCTCCGACTTCAGATGGAGACCGCACGTTCCAAATATTACTCTTTGACAACGGGGCGCTTCACAAAAGGCTCCGCTTTCTTTAGTACCTCGTCCTCGGTCGGAGCGCTGACGTAGCGCCCGTTGATATAAATGAACGCACGCTTGCCGCACGGACCGCAGTAGGACTTGCAGCCGATTTTGATCTCGGCGTCCGGCGCCATTTTACGGAGCTTGGGGAGCACGCTCTTGATGCTCATATGATTGCATTTGTCGCAGATGCGTATATCGTTAGCCATTGCAGTTCCCTTCTATGCGCGATCCAATCTGTCCAAGCCTCCTATGGGCCGGATTAGTGGTCGCCGTGATTGCCTTTGGACGGATTGGTAATGACAAAGCCTTCCTGCGGAAAATACAGATAATCGACCTTTACTCCGTCAAGCAGCGGCTGGCCCTTCTCCAGAATAACGTCAATTTCCTTGTCGGTTGGAATAACTTCGTCGTTCTCCTTGGGCGTGTCCAAATCGAGGCCGTAGTGGGCATGATCGCCGTGCGCGTGGGTAATCAGCACCCGCAGCTTGAGATCCTTGTTTTCTTCCAGGTCCATCTGTTTCTTTATAACTTTAGCCGCGTTGCGGGTAATTTTCACATTCATGATCCGTCCATCTCCTGACAACTGGATTTAAATACTCGGTAATCTATTTTAAAGGATAACAGCCGCATTTTGCAACCATTCATGCCTCGAATTTTATCTTCCGCTGCGGAGTGACGGGTATTTGCGGTCCATTCTGGAAACGAACCAGGCCATAAGCAGCATCGATACGCCGATATCGTCAACCGGCATAAAAGGCATGACATCGGGAAGCACCCAGTACAGTAGAGCCGGAATTGTGAACAGGAGCTTGTCCCCTATCGCAACGCGGGGGGAGCTCAAATACTTCCAGGTGCCCCGCAGCACGGTGGACCAGCCTTTCAGCGACAACAGCTTCTTCAGTTTCACCTTCTGCCTCCTTTCCGTAGAAAAGGGTACGGCCGTTTAACAGCTTTTACGCGAAGTTACGGCCATACCCTCTGCATTAGATTACGCAGATTTCCTGAAAATGTTTCAATCCGTTTTACCCGGACAAAATGGACGCCAGAATGAGCCCCGTTTCCAGAGCCATGCCTTCAAAATCCTCCAGCGGGAGCGGATTTCTTCCAAGTCCCAGCTCCACGGTGAATCCCGGCTTTCCGAATTTCATAATGAACCAGTCCTTGAACCCGGCGTCGCTCTCTGTCAATGTAACGGCCCGGTAGCCGCCGGCCTTCGCCAGGCGTTCCGCAAGTTCCCGGCTCTCCGGCGGCTCATACCCCCGGTAGTTCCAGTAAATTTCCTGGCCTTGGCTATGGAGCGACACCGCCATGTCCGGCGGGGCCTTCTCGCACAGCTCGGCAAGAGCGGCCGCCTCCGGCTCACTGAGCGGCGAAGGGCCTCCATAATCCCGTGGAGAAGGCCCGGCCGCTCCCCGCCGCGACTGCTCTTCGTCCCAAAAGGCCGGGAACTGGTCCCCGAGGTCGACGCCCCGGATGTTGGCCTTCCAGTGGCGGAAGCTGCGCCGTCCGCTGTTCCATTCCGTCAGTTCCCGGCGGTATGGATGCCCTGGGCCAGCTCCCTCCTGCACCAGTTCCACGCCGTCGGGATTCGCCATTGGAACCGCCCACAGCGTCCAATTGCTGAACCAGTCTTCGGGACTGTGACCGTTCCACTTCCGGCCGTCCGCATAGGCATCGGCGTACTGCTCCAGAAAGGACAGCAGACACGGCGAAGTCAGCCATTCATTGGCATGAATCGCCGCGTTGACATGCAGACATCGGCTGCCGGTGCCGATCCGCAGCAGATGAAGCGGCTGGCCGAGGACGCTTGCGCCGATCGTGCCGGTCGAAATAAACGGATATTTGGCGGTCAGCCTGCCGATATCATCCCCGAGTTCTCTCGGTCCGTACTCGCCGCGCATCTTCACAATCGCCGTACGTTCGGACGGCGGGATCACAAGTATAGTTCCGGGCGTGCAGGACCCGTCCGGAGATAGTCTCGGATTAAGCATGATCAGCGCATCTATACTGACTCCATAGAGATCCGCTACATCCCGGGCAGATTCCCCATCCTGCGCCGCATGCCTTCTCCGCTGGATGGCAGGGAGAAACAGCACCTGCCCTGGATAAAGGTAAGGCTGGGCCGCCGCCCAGGGATTGCCGTGGATTACATTTTCCGGAGCAAGTCCGTGAGCCGCCGCAATCCGCGCCAAGGTGTCTCCTTTTCGGACAATATATTGAAGCATACCTTCTCATCCTCTCCGCTGCTCTTCTAATGATGGCTGTGCAGATATAAAGCATCCTGCTGCAGCTAGCGGCCATAGTTCAATGGGAGTTCTTTAATTGTATGCGGAGAGCGTAATAAAAGATTCCACGCAAAGAACGGCCGGGCTTCAGGCAGCCCGGCCGTTTCCGAAGGAAAGTATATTCATAAGTTCTGAAAGATTTGTCCTGTGTACCATTCAGACATCCATGGGCTCAAGCGACGATACCTGCCAAACGACCGGCGTTCGCTTGATCTGCTCGCCAAGCCAGTCCATGGCGATCTTCTGGAAGATGCCGGCGTCGCCGCTGCAGAAGAATTGATGAACGGGACTGTCGTCCCCTCTCGCCAGCTTTCCCTTGTCATATAAAATCGTGCTGATCTCGCGCGCCGTCTCGTCCGCGGAGCTGATCAGCTTGACGCCAGGCCCCATCGCCCGGCCGATCGGCTCGACCAGAAACGGGTAATGCGTGCAGCCGAGGATCAGGGTGTCGATCGGCTCATGCTTTATGCCGTTTAGTGATTCGATTACCGCCTGATCGGATTCCTTCGAACGGAACATTCCCTGTTCGACCAAGGGGACAAGCGCCGGGCATGCCTGACTGACCACCTCAATATAAGGCGACAGCTGCTTCAGCGCAGCGGTGTAAGCCCCGCTGCCGATCGTTCCGACGGTCCCGATAACGCCTACCCTGCCCGTCTTGGTCGCGCTGATCGCCGCGCGGGCGCCAGGGTGAATCACACCGATGACCGGGATGTCCACTTTGTCCGATATATAATCGAGAGCTGCCGCGGTCGCCGTATTGCAGGCAATCACGATCAGTTTGGGATTAAATTGAATAAGGTAATCGACAATTTGCTCGGTGAACATTTTGACTTCTTCGGACGAACGGGGTCCGTACGGGGCGCGGGCGGTGTCTCCGAAATAAATGATTTTTTCCCGCGGGAGCTGCCTCATGACTTCCTTGGCAACCGTCAACCCTCCCACGCCTGAATCCAGTATTGCAATAGCTTGCTGCACGAACACACCGCTTCCTTCATCTTGTTTTGAATAGCTTATGTAAGGCGGAAGCAAAGTGTACCGGGCTTCCTGTCCCAATTGCAGATAATACTCCTTTTGGCTTTCCAGTTCAAGGGCAGGAGTCTCCGTAAAAATGAATGCCCTTGAAAGGCGCCTGCTCGCTTTATGAGCGAAGCAGCGGCCTTTCAAGGGCATGCCGTCCTGCTGTATGAACCGGTCGTAATTAGGTGCGATGCTCCATCGGCTCCCGGGACCCGATTTTTCCCGCCGCTCCAGAACCCTGCGCTATGCCTGCTTCCCGGCCTCATTGCCTGCAAGATCCGCCGAGGACACGGCGGCTTCATCTTCGAAAGACGCTTCTGCGGATTTCGCTGTCGCCCCGGTATCGGCAATTGAGCTTACCGTCACCGCTTCAGGCTCATCTTCCCCGACGAACTGTTTGCTCCAGTCCGCCACTTCCTGAATGACCAGATCGACGGAATCCTTGGCTTTGCCGTACCATTCCGCGCCTTTGTCCGCAGCCTGCTGGACAAGCTCCTGGGCTTTATCGATCGTAGCTGTGGCTCCGTCCGAAATATCCTTGCGCAGCTCTTTTCCGGCTTTGGGCGCCAGCAGCAGGGCGGTTACCGAACCGACGGCTCCTCCGGCAACGATTCCCCAGAGCAGGCTTTTCGTGTTCTTCTTCATCTTACATCTCTCCTTTACGGGCGAATGCCTAGATCCTGCTTTATCATAAGCAAAGAGAGTTTGTCCTGTGACTGGTGAAGAACTTTTTTAACGAAGATAAAAAAAGACAAGCAGTGCGTCTCCTTTACGACTAACCCTTCGGTCTGATCGAATATTTGCAGCACTGTCCGCCGTCGGCCATGCACTCGCTCCGCGAGACCTTCGCTTCCAGCAGCTCCTCAAACAAATGCTGCTCGCACTCGCACGCACGGCGGTACTGAACCGCAACCTGGCGGATAGGGCAGTTATACTCCCGGAGCACAAAAGAACCGTCATCCTCCCGGTCCCACTCCGCCATATAACCTCCCGAGTTTTGGATGGCGGACAGCTCCGCCACTCGTTCTTCGAGGTCCCTGCGCTCCATCATGGGACTGTACTGCGCCAGAAGCCTGCGCCGCCGTCCCTCAAACAGGACGTTTACGGCCTCGGTCCCGCTGGTGTGGTCCAGTTCGCGCAGAAGCTCCAGCGCAAGATTATGATAATTTTTCGGAAAATAATCCTCTGCTCTTTCCGTCAGCGAATACATATGCATCGGCCGGCCCATGGCCTGGCGCACAATCCGGTTTCTTGCCAGACCCTCTCTCTCCAGCTGGAGGACATGGCGCCTTACCCCCATTTCGGTAATGCCGAGCTCCTCGGCAAGCGCTCCGATGGTCTGCGGGCCTTTCATTTTTAGGAGCGTCATAATGATTCGCCTTGTTGAACCGTTCTCCTGCCCTCTCTTCACCCCTCAGACCTCCCTTCTGCTAAAGATTCTATACGGGCTTCGGCGGAGCTTCACGCACCGGCCGGGCGATTTCAAGCTCCCGATTCAAATAGTCTTGGATCTCGGATGCAAAGCGTGTCAGCAGCTCCGGGAGCACGGCTGTCAGCGGATGCAGGCGCCCCCGTTCCCAGTTGTAGTATTCCTGCACCAGCGGCTTCCGCAGCGAGACCAGCTCAATCAGCCGGTCATACATCTCTTGGTCGCGAAATACCGACTCTTCGTAAATGATCGTGACGATATCCTCATAGCTCCCCGCATCGCGCATAATGAAGCCGTCGATCAGACAGCTTCCGGCATCGGTGACGACTTCAATGGCGAGGTGAAGGCAGCGCTCCTGCACCATTCCCCAGACGGTTCCTCCATCCCAGGAAGACGCCGCCATTCGCAGTCCGTCCGCAATATCGGGGATTTGCCGCAAAATGCGCTCAATTTGCCCGCGATTAACATAGTACATTAGGGGCGCTCCTTTCTATTTACGGCGTTTGCCGCGGCGCTTCAGCCAGAAAAGCATGATCCCGCAGGCCGCAAAAAACACAACAAGATACGTTAACGCTTCCATCGGGTATTCCAGCTCACGCATACCAGTCACCGCTTTCCGTTATGAGATGGCTGTGCCCCTGGTCAGATAAATCCCTATTTCGGTCAGATCTCGTAATCCACAGCTAATGAGAGCTCCTTGACCTCGTTGATATGAGCGATAACTTCCTTGTGCGCAGGATGCACCTGGTACTGTTCAAGGTCTTCCAGACTGGCCAGTGTCGCGGTCAGGGCGATATCGAACGAACGCTCGGTGCGCAGGATGTCTTGACCGATCTCGAGCGAGAGCAGCTGCGGGATTTTCCCTTCCATGTTGCGCAGTACTGCCACGGTCTTGGCCACGCTCTCCTCCGAACCGTCCTTCAGCTTAAAAAATACGATGTGCTTTATCATTTCATTCGCTCCCTGTGATTGGATTAAAGTTGATTCATACAAGTTTATTAAAATATATCATACCCCCCCGTTTTCCGAAAGGAATGTGCGCCAGGATGTGAAGTGTAAGGAATAACCATTGCCTTAAAACGGACAAGTATTGTAGTATATTTTTAAAAAATCGGAGGATTGTATGCCTACAAATCAGTCAGAGCCTTATATGATACAGGCGTGGTCTCTGGTCAACCGCAAGTATTTGGGAAAAGGCGTCCGGATCAAAAGATTCCGCCGTCCCCAAAGAAGCCAGATCCGCAACCGCGTGCTGCTCGCCGTGCTGATGTCCCGGGATATCAAGCTTTCCCGTCTTGCGGAAGAGCTCTCCGTATCCTCGCGGAGCGTCAGCGCATGGGTGTATGAAAGCCGCATTCCGTCCAAGACGAATATGGACAAAGCCTGCCGTTTTCTCGGTTACCCGCAGCATGTGTTATTTAACGAAGCGCTGCTTCGGCAGAGCCCGATCCTGTGCCAGCCGGGTTCTTCCCGCTTTATGAAACGAAGAGCGGCTCAGCCGAATCGCAGCGACATTCTGACCGGACTGTGCATGGTCCATGACCTTTCGGTCACCGATGCAGCCCGGTGGATCGGCGTTCATCCCGGCACGTTCCGCAAATGGATGCACCACAGCCTGCTTCCGGCCCCTTCCCTGCAGGAAAAAGCGGAAGCGTTTTTCCGGATACCTCGGGCTATTCTGTTCGCCGACTGCGTACCTTCAAGGAAACATCAATAATTTGCATTTTCGCTGTTAAATTCCGTTCCCACCCGGTTAATGTAGATCATCACCCAATACTTTTAGCGGGGCGGTGGATCGGAAGTGAGAACAACCCGGACGCTCAGAATGTCGCTCGGGCTCTTGGCCGGAACGGCGCTGGGCCATAGTCTCGGCGCACTATTCTGCTGGCAGAACCCGGTTTCTTTGAAATTCGCTTTGCTCGGCGGATTCTTCGGGATCTTCTTGGGAGCCGCGGTACCCGCCCGGAGATATAAGGACAATCATACATAAATCACTCGGACCGTTTCCTTTACGAAGGACGGTCTGTTTGTTTTTTAGGGCTCTGTTTTTGAAATGCAGGGTTATTGTTTCTTTCTCCGGTAAAAGATAAGCGGTAAACGGATCATAGATCCAGCGAGAAGCACAGGAGGTGCTCGTATTGGAATCAGGCAGTATGCTGAAAACGGGCTTAACGGATACGTGGGAAGTTGCTTCCGGCATCGTCGGTCTTAGGACGCTGTTCGTCAACGTTGCCTTTCTGGGGCAGGCCGGAGGTGACTGGGTTCTGGTGGACGCTGGGCTCGGCATGTTCGCCGGTACCATCCGCAAGCTGGCACGGGAACGGTTCGGCCGACCGCCGGCAGCGATTATTCTGACCCACGGCCATTTCGACCATGTCGGCACGCTTGGCGAACTTATCGAAGAATGGAGCGTCCCTGTATTCGCCCATTTGCTGGAGCTCCCTTATCTGACAGGCGAGGGTGACTATCCTCCGGGCGACCCTTCCGTCGGCGGAGGTATGATGGCCGAGGTTTCTCCCCTGTATCCCCACCGGGGAGTCAATTTGGGCGGCGCGGTATCTCCGCTGCCGGAGGACGGCAGTGTTCCGGGGGCACAGGGATGGCGCTGGGTGCATACGCCCGGCCATACTCACGGGCATATTTCTCTGTTTCGTGACGCCGACAAGGCGCTTATTGCAGGGGACGCCTTCATCACCGTTAAGCAGGAATCCGCTCTCTCCGTCGTTCAGCAGAGCAAGGAAATTCATGGGCCGCCGACCTATTTTACAACCGACTGGGCGGCTGCTGAGAAGTCGGTCGCTATGCTCGCCGGCATGAAGCCGCTGATAGCGTTGACCGGCCACGGCCTGCCTGTAAGCGGAGCGGAGCTGACCGGCAGGCTTGAGGATTTGGCTGACCATTTCAAAGAAATGGCTGTCCCGGACCACGGGAAATATTTGAGCTAGTATTGACAGGCCTATCAGAGACCGTGCAGCGGACATATCGAGGATCGTCCGATACGTGCGGTCTTTTTGTGGCATGTTGCGTGTGAAAGCTGGCCGCAGGGGCTCCGGCGGTTCCTTCTACCCTTTTTTCCGGGCAGCAATCGTCCGCAGCATGTAATCATGCAAGCCTTCCGTCGCACCGTCCAAAGTCTCCCTTAAGGCGCCGGTTTCCAGAATTTCCGTTCCGGAGAAATGGGCCTTCCAGTCATCCTCGCTGAAAAAATGCGCATATTTGCCTTCTTTATACCGGTACGTCCCTGTTTCCAACTGCTCACCTCGCCCGCAGCACGGGTCCTCGTCAGAGAAGCTGGTGAAGTACAGAAGTCCTCCCGGCCGAAGCCGGCTCAAGCAGGAAGCCACCAGCCTCCGGCGCTCCGGTTCAAGAAACAAATGCAGCAGGTCGTAGCAGTATATCGCGTCGAAGAGCTCGCCCTCTTCTGGAGCATCCAGTGCAGAGCCGCAGCGGACGAGGCTGTCCGGATCCCACTCCCCCGCTAGTTTCACGGCGGTTTCGCTAAGTTCGACTCCCTCCACGATGAAGTCCCGCGAGAATGCCTTCGTATTGCGGCCGTAACCGGCTCCGGGAACGAACACCGTCCGGACCCCATGCTTCAGAAACAGCTCCCTTGCCTCGAGGGCGGTTGGGCTGGGCTCCGTTCCCCAGATCATCCCTTCGCTGCCGAACCGCCGTTCCCAATATTGATCGTTTATTCGCATACAGTCCCCCGTTTGATTTTTTTGTGATTTTTCAGCCGGATGTTAGATCAAGACATCGCTCAAAACTTAACACGCGGACTGCGTAGGTGCTTTAGCTCGATTTCGCGCTAGACACATGGGATGAACGGGAATAACTCCTCTTTATTCAATGAAAAAAAGAGATTTCAGGCAATAAACGGGAAAAATTCCGGCTTATTGGCCGCTTTTCTTAATTGCTGGCTTAAATGCCTGAATTGAGATGGAGATTTTCCCGCCCAGGGCTGAAAAAGCGCCTTTTTTGAAAAATGTAGTGGAGAAATTCCGTTTCGTCCCTTCCACATCCTAATCTAACGTTATCCATCAGACATGCGCCCCATTGAGCAATTGGTTCCTCGTGGTTCTGCCGTTACTAATACTGCGTATCACCTCGTACTTGTAAAGTCTGTTCAGCTCTTATCTTACGAAGAAAATAATTTGCCCGCTCCCGGTAGTGGATGCCTATGCAGTTCCTGTGCTCAACAATTTCGCGCCTCAAGCTTCCAAATCCTCCCTTTCAGAAAAGATCACGGCCTCTCAAATCAGGAAAAAAGGTCCCGTTTCTGAGTTCATCCAGCAGGAGGTTCATCTTTTGCGGCAATATATTGGGATTTAAACGGTTCGCCCGCCGTGTTACGAATCCTGCGCTTTGAAAATTCGCCGCCCCTCCCATCAGGGGATTACAACAAAATCGGTCTTTATAGCGCGCTGGACACGTATAGATAGAATCGGGAATATATTCATCTTTACGAGGAATTGAAGGAGCGGAAGGAAGGATGAGAATACCGGTTATTGTCTTGAGCGGATTTTTGGGAAGTGGTAAAACAACCCTGCTGCTGTCGCTGCTGAAAGAGAACTATGCTCGTGGCCTGCGGCCGGGTGTTCTGATGAACGAGCTCGGCATGCAGGATGTGGACGGCTATATTCTGGAGGAGCAGACCGGCGCGGCGGTTGAGAAGCTGCTGGACGGCTGCGTATGCTGCAGCCGCAAGGAAGAGCTCGGAGCCAATCTTGAGCTGCTGATCGAACGGCGCCCCGACGTTATTTATATAGAGCTTACCGGAGTGGCGAACCCCGATGAAATTGCGCAGTCGCTCTTGGAACCTTACTGGGACAGCAGGCTGTCGCTGCATTCTTTGGTGACGTTGGTGGATGCCGAACATGTGCTGGACTACGGCAGCCGGCTGTCCGCCGACAAGCAGCTTGTGCGCACTTTACGCAGCCAGCTGGCCGCAGCACATCTCATTATCGTGAACAAAAGCGATCTTGTGGAACAGGAAACGCTCTGGAAAATCGAAAAGCTGATCCGTAAGCAAAACGCCTCGGCGGGCATCGAATTTACAATTTTCAGCCGGATTTCGCTGGACCCGCTGCTTGAGGGGATTGTTTCACGGGGAGCGAAGCCCCTGCCAAAGCGGGCACCTGCCGAATTCAAGGAGGGCCTGCTTAAGAAAGCGGCGGCGGACCCCGGCGGGGTTAAAACGGGCCTGGTGCCCGCACAGCAGGGCGGGACCGAACCAGGTCCGGCGCCTGCACAGCATGGCGAGGCCAAACCGGGCCCGGCGCCCGCACAACACGGCGGGACCGAACCAGGCCCGGTGCCCGCACAGCATGGCGAGGCCAAACCGGTCCTGGTGCCCGCACAGCACGCCGGTTCCTTCTCCCAGGTCGGCGCCGTTACGCTTGCTTTTCCCCAAGGAAAAACGCTGCCCAAGGCGGTTCTGGAAAGCTTTTTCCGGGAATGGGCGGACAGGCTGCTGCGCGCTAAAGGACATGTACGGCTTCCGGGTGGAGAGCCGGTGCAGCTTGTTCAGCATGCGGGCGCCCGGACAACCTGGGAAAACTCCCGCTATCCAGGGACGCCTTATGTCGTCTTTATCGGCATGAACATCGACAAGGAACGACTGGCTGAGCGTTGGTCCGCCCTGTTCCGCTGAGCAAAGGAGGAAGCCGCCGCATGACCGCCTTTTCGCCCCTCAAAGCGCTGCCGCTGCTTCTTCCTGCGGCTTTTCTGATCATTCCCGCCGTCCTGTGGCTGCCTCAGCACAGCGAGCTCCTGGACAGCGCTTATCTGTATACGTTCAAAACGGGGTTTATCGGCATTTTGCTGGAGGCCCTGCCTTTTGTGCTGGCCGGTTCGCTGCTGTCCTCGCTGATCGGCGTATTCGTGCCGGATGAAGCCATTGCCCGCTGGATTCCGCGCCGGGTGCTTCCGGCCTTGCTGTTCGCCTGTCTGCTGGGCGTGATCGTCCCCATCTGCGAATGCGGTATGATTCCGCTTGTCAGGCGGCTGCTGCGCAAGGGAATGCCGCTGCATGTCGGGGTCGCTTTTATCCTGTCCGGCCCCATCCTGAATCCGGTTGTATTCGCCGCCACGCTGACGGCCTTTCGCAGTCATCCGAGCCTGGCGTATGCCCGCATGGGGCTTGCCTTCGCCGTGGCTTTCCTTATAGGACTTATCCTGTATGTCACGGTCAAAAAATCGCCGCTCCGCCTTTCGATTCCGCGCGGCAGCGGGCCGGAGCATCAACACGGCACAAGGGGAGGGAAATTTGCGGCTGTGTTCACGCATGCTGCGGATGATTTTTTTGAGATGGGAAAATTCCTCATCTTCGGCTGCATGCTCACCTCTCTGATCCAGACGTTTGTCGTCCAGAGCAGCCTTGCTTCCATCGGCGCCAGACCGCTTGGCTCCTATTTGTTTATGATGGGCTTTGCGTTTATTTTGTCGCTCTGCTCGACGTCCGATGCCTTCGTTGGGGCGGCTTTTCTGCATTCCTTTCCGGCCGGATCGCTGCTTGCCTTTACGGTGCTCGGGCCGATGCTCGACTTCAAAAATGCCTTGATGCTGCTGTCGTTATTCAAGACCCGTTTTGCCTTTTATTTGTTCTTTCTGATCGCTTCCATTGTGTTTACCGGCTCGATCCTGCTGTCCGGATGGCTGTGACAGCCCCATGACCATGATCCGGCCGGCTTTGCCGATGCTATTATAGGAGGACCGCTCATGAATAACTCAGCGAGCATCCAGCGCCACTACTTGTTTCGGGCGGCCGTTCTGCTGGCGTTCGCCGTCTATATCGAACATCTGGCACGACAGGACGCGCTCCATTATTATGTCACTCCTGGTCTGGCGTTCTGGGTCAGGCTCTGTCCGATCCCGCTCGCCTTCATGGCGCTTGGTCTGGCCGTACAGGCCATCTTCGGCAGGGAAAGCGCCGGGTGCGATTGCGGCCATCAGCTCCCCCGCTCAAAGGCCCGCAGCGCCGCAGTATACGGCGCTTTCCTGTTCCCCCTCCTGCTCGGCTTCGCCCTGCCGGACAGAGCGCTTGGCAGCGTTGCCGCAGCCAGCAAGGGAGTAGCGCTAACCTTTGCATCGGAACGGAACGGAGATGCTGCAGGGTTCCGGACCTCCGATCCGTTCGCGGCGGAATTTGCCGCCTTGGCCAGGAAGCTGTACACCCAGCCGGTCATACCCGTATATCCGCAAATCTTCTCGGAAACACTGGGGGCGCTTGATCAATACAAACAGGATTTCAAGGGAAGAGAGGTTGTGGTCAGCGGCTTCCTGTACCGTGAGGATAACCACGACTTGGGCGGCCGCTTTGCGGTGAGCCGCTTTCTGGTGCAGTGCTGCACCGCGGATGCGACACCGCTCGGCGTCCTCGTCAACGCCGGACAGCAAAAAAGCCTGCCAGCCGACACCTGGATCAAGGTTCGGGGCAAGCTTCAAATTGTGGTCTATAAGGGCAAGGAAACGCTGCAGATTGACGCCGAATCGGTGACGCCGCTAAAACAGCCTTCCACTCCGTATGTCTATACCAGCCCCGATTCCGTGGAGGCATGGAACGAGCTGCAGAGGGCTGCTCAATGACTACCTGATCGATGAGGATCTGAAACGGCCGTACCAGGGAAACTTAGCCGCATAAATCCTTGATCAGCAATTATAGACTATCTGTCTTTATTCGCGCTCTTTCGAGATTGCCTTGCCGGTCATGGCGCTCCCCGGCGCCCACTGCTTCAGCACTCTGTCCAGTTCATCGCTGTGGATCGGCTTGGAAATGAAATCCTGCATTCCCGCCTTCATGCACATCTCCCTGTCTTCCTTTCTGGCAAAAGCCGTTACCGCAACGATAGCCGGACGCGAGCCGTGCTTCTCCCTGATAAGAGCCGCGGCCTCAAGGCCGTCCATGACAGGCATCTGGATATCCATAAAGACAAGATCATAATCCTTGAGCTGGACGGCGCGGACGGCCTGTTCCCCGTCCTCCACAATATCCGCCTGATAACCGCGTTTCCGCAAATAAGTTCCGAGCAAATGCCGGTTGACCGGATGGTCTTCGGCGACCAGGATCGACAGCGGACCATACTGCCCTCCCGCTATCGAGTTGGCCGCAAGATGCTTGCCCGCCTTCATATCCTCTCTTTTCTCAGCTCCGGATGCAGGCGCTCCGCCCGGTAGCAAGGCTTCCACCGTAAAGTAAAAGGAAGATCCCTCCCCTTCCCGGCTGTCCACTCCGATCGTGCCGCCGAGCAGCTCGGAAAGCTTTTTGCTGATCGCAAGCCCAAGGCCCGTTCCCCCGTATTTCCGGTTGATGGACGGATGGAGCTGCGTGAAGGATTGGAAGAGCAGTCCCTGCCTGTCCTCCGGAATGCCGATACCGGTGTCCGTAACCGTGAACTGCACGATGATCCGGGAGTAATCCAATGCCGCGCCCAGTTTCGCGTCAATGCTGATTTTTCCGCGTTCCGTGAATTTAACGGCGTTGCCAACCAGATTGACGAGAATCTGTCTAAGCCTCGCCTCATCGGTGATCAGCGTATCCGGGAGCTCCGGATCGATTGAATAGCTGAAATGCAGCTTCTTATCCGCTACCTTCGGATAGAACAGATCCCTCACGCCCTGAAGCACGTTTCGCAAGTCTACCTCTTTCAGCTCCAGCGTCATCATGCCCGCTTCAATTTTGCTGAAATCCAGCACTTCGTTTAGAATATGCAGCAGCGATTCGCCGCTCTGGCTGATGATCTCGGCATAACCGCGCTGTTCCTCATCCAGCTCCGTATCCTTGAGCAAATCCGTCATCCCGATGATCCCGTTCATCGGCGTTCGCAGTTCATGGCTCATAATCGCCAGAAACTCCGATTTGGCGCGGTCGGCTTGCTCGGCCGATTCTTTGGCGCGCCGGATCTCCTTCTCTTCCGTAATGTCCCGGAATACGACGACAGTTCCTTTTCTTTCGCCATTGTCATACAGCGGAGTCATCCGATATTTGGCCAAAAAGCTTGAGCCATCCTGCCGCCAAAAGACGCCCTCCCGCTCATCGTACATCCCGATTTCCGACAAGGTCTGAATGAGGCTCGTCTGTTCGCCCGCATATTCTCCGCTCAGTCGTGTCAGCTGAATGGGGCCTTCATGGCTGCGCCCTGCCCATTCACCCGGTCCGTACCCCAGCATATTGGCCGCGGCCGGATTAATGAACATTGTCTTGCCTTCCATGTCGATGCCGAAAATCCCCTCGGACACCGAATTGAGGATCAGCGCATGCTCGTAGCTGAGCTTCTCAATCTGCCGAAGATGGCGCTTATGTTCCGTGATGTCGCTGGTTATGCTGAACACGCCCACCACCACGCCATCCACCAGGATGGGGACCAGAATCACGCTGGCTTCCACGATATGCCCGTCCCGGTGAACGATCCGGCTCTCGAAGGTCTGGGCAATGCCTCCCGCAGCGCGGCGGAAACGTTCGCTCACATACTCCAGTTCATCCGTGTCGATGACTTCCGTGAAGAAGGACATCAGGAGATCGGAGTAGCTGTAGCCGGTTAAATATTCCATGCTGGAATTCACGGAGAGAGTACGTCCTAGCAGATCCATCGCGCTGATTGCGGAAGGATTATACTCAAACAAGGATTTGTAACGGTTCTGGCTTTCCTCAAGCCTCATTTCATATTGCTTGCGTTCCCTGGCGTCCCGTGATACCGCAATAATCTCAAAGGCCTGCCTCTCCTCGGAATACACAAGGCGGATCGTCGTCTCGGTCCACATATAGGTTCCGTCCTTGCATAAAAAGCGGAACAGAATCGGAAGGTTCTCTTTACCCTCAATGCATTCCTCCAAATAATGCTTCACCTTGTCCACATCATCCGGATGGATATAATCGATTCCCCGGGTCCCTGTCATCTCTTCCGGCGTATAGCCGTACATCGGCAGACAGATCGACGAAGCGTACAGATAAGTAGCATATCCGTCAACCGCGTTGCGCGATATGAAATCCAGTGAATTCTCCGAGATCAGACGGTAGTTCCGCTCGCTTACCCGCAGCTTCTCTTCCATCTGGTGGTGCTCGGTGACATCCTGCATAATACCGCTGACAGAAAGCATTCTGCCGTTTTCATCCTTTACCGCTTCCCAGTGACAGTCAATGTATTTCAGACTATCGCCGTTCATAATGCGGATAACCATCTGGCCGCTGATTCCGTCCTCTACCGACTGGCACAACACTTCAAGGAACCTTTCGCGATCGCCCGGCTCCATACGGGACAGGAACAAATCTGGATCGCTGCTTCCATGCTGGGGGGAGTCTCCTTCCTCATCGTCTATCCAAAATATATGCCGCAGCTCTTTTGATACCGTCAAACGGCCTGTACCCGTTTCACATTCCCAAGAGCCCATGCGGGCCAAATGCTGCGCTTTCGCGAGCATGTCCTCATGCTTCTTGCGCTCCGAGACATCTCGGGCGATGGTCATGATCTGCTGCAAGTCCCCCTCTTCGTCCCGCATCACCTTACAGCTGCTCTCAATCCATAAATAACGGCCGTCCTTGTGGCGGACCCTGCGGGTGAAGACCTTGCCGAACGAGTTATACTCACCGTACTGTGTGACATCCAGCGCGTCGTCCGGGTGGTAGAAAAGAGGCCGCTTCTGCCCGATAACTTCTTCCACAGAGTAACCGAGAAGCTGCTTTACGGATGGGGAAATATGGAGCAGCGTGCCGTCCGGCTTGCTTAAGGAAATCATGTCGGGGCTGTTCTCAGTGATCAGTCTATATAAATGCTCGCTTTCCCGCAGCTTCTCTTCGGCCAGCTTGCGATTTGTGATATCGGTCATTTCGACAACCAGGCAAGAAGGTTCACCGTCCGGCTGTTCCCGGATCATAAACAAATGAAGCTGCGTCCACAGCAGACCGCCGTCCTTACGGATGAACCGCTTTTCTTTGCTGCATTCCTCACCCGGAATCGACAGCAAAAAGGCAAGGATGGAAGAGGGATCAGACGTGTACTCTCCGCCAGGCATCATCGGATCGCCATAACGGAGGCTTGCCAGTTCTTCCTCGGTGTATCCAAACATGCGGCAGAGAGCCGGATTGCAGCGGATCTTCGCCCCAGCCTGCAAAGAAACTACGGCTATTCCGCTCGATGAGCGATGATAGATTTGTTCAAATATCAAATCGGACACAAAGGAACCCTCCTCTGCAAGCACTCGGCGGTGTATTTAAAATTCTATTTTAAGTATACCGGGTTTCGACAGAATAATCTAAGAGCTTTCCACAAAAAGGAACAGGCAAGCTAAACTTTAAGTTTAATTAAAAAAGCCGGCGGGGAACAAGTTGTTCCCCGCCGGCCCGCATACCGCGCAGCGCTTCAGTTCAAAGCGAACAGATAGGCCAGCATAGCGGCCACGCTTGCCCGATTTTACAGTTTGAATCGTTCGACCAGTTCGTGCATTTCCGCCGCCATTCGGGATAAGTCGCCCGATGACGACGAAATTTCTTCCATGGATGCCAGCTGCTGCTGAGCCGCAGCCGATATGCTCTCCGTTTCGGCCGCGCTCGACCGGGCAACACCCGCAATGGCTTCAATCGCCTCGTTCATCTCCGCCGCTCCCTCGGAAATCCGCAGGGCGGCCGCCGAGACCTCACCGATTTGACCGTTAACCTCGCCGATAAACCGTTCGATCTGCGAGAACAGGCTGCCGGCCGTTTCCACGGTGAGCATGCCGCCCTTGACCTCATTCGTAGAGGCTTCCATCGATGCCTCGACGTTAACAATTTCATTCCTGATGCTGCCGACCAGTTCGGAAATCTCCTGCGAAGAGCGCGACGAACGGTCCGAAAGCTTCTTCACTTCATCGGCAACCACCGCAAATCCCCGCCCATGCTCTCCGGCTCTTGCCGCCTCAATGGAAGCATTCAGTGAAAGCATCCCTGTCTGCCGGGAAAATTTGTTGATCGCATCCGTCACTTCACCGATCTTCTCCGAAGTTATGGACAAAACTTGGATGAGCCGCGCCAGATGCTCGACGGACTGGTCGATGGAATTCATCTGCTCGGCGGCGCTTCCGATGGCGACAGACCCCTCCGCCGACAGCGACGACGTCTTGCTCGATGTGCTCGCAACCGATTGGGCAGCGGAGGCGATTTCCTGGATTCGGGCGGTCATTTCAAAGACGGTCCGGGCCCCTTTCTCCACCGTGGCAGCCTGGTGCTCGGCTCCATCCGACATTTTCTCTGTCGCTCCGGCAATGTGCTCGGTAGCCTTGACAGTCTGCTCCGAGCTGACCGAGAGCTGCTCCGCCGAAGCGGCCAATTGATTGGACAGCTCGCTCACATCGCTTAAAACCCCGCGCAGCGAGTCGGTCATCCGGTTAAAGGCCGTTCCAAGCTGGCCCAGTTCATCCTTCCTTTCTACCTGCACGTGGGCAGTCAAATCTCCCTCGGCAAGCTTCTCGGACGCCCTCGTGAGCAGCCGCAGCGGAGAAGTGATTGAACGGATAATGAACAGAACAGCGGCCAATCCAGCCGCCATGGCAGCGATCAGAACGATGAGCGTCGTCCGGAAAATTGGCGCCGCCTCTTCCTTCACTTCATCGATGTACCAGGTTCCGGCTATTTTCCATCCGGTCAGGGGATTGGTGACAAACACCAATTTTTTGGACTTTCCGTCTCTTGCGTTCACATATTCCAATTGACCCGAGCCGGATTTAAACATGGGGTCGGCGATTAACGAATCAACCGGATCTCCGACAGTCACTCCCGGAGCAACCAAAAATTTCTTTTGATTGTCAGTCATGATGACATACCCCTGTCTGCCGATCTTCACTCCTCTTGCCGATTCGCTGAGCTCGGTCAGGCTGAAATTGGCGCCGACGATTCCATGTCCGTCACTCGTCGCTTTGGCTATCGTCACCACCGTACTGTTCGTTGACGCGGATTTATAAGTGTCTGTAATAATCACCTTGCCTTTGTTCGCCATGGCCTTGATGTATTGAGGTCGCGTCCGCGGATCGTACCCTTTAGGAAGGTTCAATTTTGTTGCGCTAAGGATCTGCCCCTGATTATTTGAAGCAAATACCGTCTCCAGATCGGGATGCAGCGCCTTGAAGCTGACAAGCAGCGCTTTTAATTCGGCATTTTCAGCGCCTGATTCCGAAATGAGATTATTAACCGGCACCTGCTGGGACAAAAAATCAATGGCATTCATTTTTTCGCGTATGTACTTATCAATCATTTGATTCAGCAGATTCACGTTAGAGGATGCCGAATTCCTTATCTCCTCATCCACTTTGTTTCTGGCGGTCACATAAGCGGTACTGCCGATCGCGAGACCGGGGAGTAGCAAGATGCATAAAAAAGACAGCACCAACCTGCTTTTGACCGAATGAAAATTGAACTTCCGACTTCGCACTTTTCCCAAGCTAAACCCATCCTCTCTTTCTCTCAAAGGAAATAAACCCCATTTTCGGTTTGATTTGAAACAAACACTAAGATATATATCGGCAAAATGAATCTTGAAAACAATACTTTTAGAAAACATTAATGTTAAAATATGGTTAAACAAAATAAAACAAGCGCAGCACAATAAAAAAAGAAGCACATTCACTCTGAAAACAAGTGTCAGTGCTTCTTCTCCAACTTATTATTCCTTGTCTAAAAAATCTTGCCCGCATTAAGAATGTTGCGATCATCGAGCGCGTTCTTGATCTGCCTCATGGCAGCGATCACCGCCGGGTCCGTAGCTTTCTGGAAATAAGGCTTCTTGCTAAGCCCGATTCCATGCTCGCCCGATGTCAAGCCGCCAAGCTCATGGCTTTTTCCGTAAATGCGGCTCATGACGGCTTTCAAATCCTTCCTCCAAGCCTCAGCATCCCGCTCCCCGCGAACCACGCATAAATGCACGTTGCCATCCCCGGCATGGCCGAAGCTGATCATCTGTACGCCGCTTTCCTGCTCCACTTCATTGGCGTAAGCGATAAAATCCGCCGTCTTGTCGATCGGCACAACGATATCCACCGGCTCCTGCTCGGATACCGCTTCTACCGCCTTGACCAGCGCCCCGCGTACCTTCCAAACCTCATCCAGCGTCTCTTTGTCCTCGAGCAGCAGAAAATCGAGCGCACCATTCCGAGTGACAGCCTGACGCGCGCGCTCCGCATTGGTGCGGACCTCACTCTCGCTGCTGCCGTCGAAGGATAGCAGGATATACGCCGACGCCTCCGGATATGGAAAGGTGACTCCCATAAACTGCTCGCCCAAGGCAACTACCTTGCGTTCCATAAATTCGATCGCGGTTGGTCCGACATTCTCGTGAATGAGCCGAATCACAGCATCAATCCCCGTCTTTAGGCTGTCAAAAGGCACAAGCGCCCCCGTCACGAACGCAGGCTTCGGAATAAGCTTCAATACGCATTCGGTGATGATGCCAAGTGTGCCCTCCGAGCCGATCAGCAGATGCTTGAGCGACAGCCCCGAGCTGTCCTTTACCACTTTGCCGCCGGTACGAATCACCTCGCCATTTGGCAATACCGCCGTAAGCCCCCGCACATAATCCCGAGTCACGCCGTATTTGACCGCCCGCATTCCGCCCGCATTGGTGCTGATATTGCCACCAATCGTGGCCTTCTTCTCCCCCGGATCGGGCGGATAGAACAATCCCCTATCTTCCACATAGGCTTGCAAATCGGTCAGCAGAACGCCCGGCTGAACCGTAATGTTGAGCGTATCTTCGTCAAGCTCTACAATCCGGTTCATCCGGGATAGATCAAGCACGATTCCCCCATGCTCAGGCACGGTGGAGCCGACGAGATTCGTCCCCGCTCCGCGCGGCGTTACGGGAACGGAGTGCGCATACGCCCATTTCATAATCGCGCTGACCTCTTCGGTGCTTACCGGAAATACCAGAGCGTCGCAGGTTCCCTGCAGGCGTCCCAAATTATCCGTAACATACTTTTCCGCGATTCCTTCGGTCTTGATCCGCTGCGGATCGGAAATAATACTGTACAGCTCCTGCAAGAAACCCACCTCTACTTTCTGGTATATAGCCGTGCGCACCAGTCGCCGATAAATTGCGCCCCCTGGACAATAACAACCAGAAGGATGACCGTTGCGATCATTACTCCCGTTTCATAGCGATAATATCCGTACTGGATCGCCAGATCGCCGATCCCGCCGCCGCCGACCAATCCCGCCATCGCGGAATATCCGATCAGACTGATGACCGTCACGGTGGTTGCCCGGATCAGCCCCGGCATCGCCTCCACAAACAGCACCTTCCGCAAAATCAGGCTTAAGCTTGCACCCGTGGCAATGGCCGCCTCCAGCACCCCTTTGTCCACTTCGCTGAACGCCGCCTCCACCAGCCGTGCGAAGAACGCAACGGAAGCAAAGGCAAGCGGAACCGAAGCGGCTACCGGCCCGATGCTGGTTCCGGCGATAGCCTTGGTTAATGGAATGAGCAGCACGAGCAAGATGACGAACGGGACGGAGCGGATCACATTCACAAGCACGCCCATCACTGCGTTGAGACCCCGTTTCGGAAAAAACAGCGGGCTTGCCGACAAATACAAAACAAGACCAAGCAGCAATCCGAACACCAGGGAAGCGGCCATGGAGATGGCAATCATAATCAGCGTTTCCCAAATCGCGGAAGGCAGCTCCAACTGCAAAATATCCCAGGTGCTATCCATTCAGCTCTCCCCCTTCGATTGCGGCGGAAAGCCGTTCAATTTTGAACACCTGTCCGGCGATATAGTCCCGGGCTTTTGCAATTTCCGCTGCATCCCCGCTCAGCTTGATGAGCAGAATACCGAGCGGCTTGCCTTGAATATACTCGATTTTCCCGTGGAGAATATCGACAAGCACGTCAAATTCCTTCGACACCTTGCTGATCAGCGGCTCGTATGCCCGCTCCCCAGTGTAGGTGATCTTCAGCATTTCCTCCTGATCCTTCAGCTGCAAATGCTCCGGAATTTCGATATTCAGCACCCGGGAAACCAAAGATTGGGTCATCGGATGCTCCGGTTCCGTAAATACCCGGTACGTATCTCCGACCTCCACGATTTCGCCATCCGCCATTACGGCAATACGGTCGAACAGCTTCCGCGCCACGTCCATCTCATGCGTAATGAACACAATGGTAATCGGATTCTCCCGGTTGATCCGCCGCAGAATCCGAATGATTTCTTCCGTATTCTCCAAATCAAGCGCCGAGGTCGCTTCGTCGCACAGCAGAATTTCCGGATCATTCGCGAGCGCGCGGGCGATCGCTACCCGCTGCTTTTGTCCGCCGCTCAAATTGGCCGGATATACTTGCTCCTTGTCCGCCAGATTCACCTGGGTAAGCAGCTCAAGTACCCGTTCTCGGATTTTAGGCTCGGGACAATTATTCGCTTTGAGCGCGAATGCGATATTGTCGTACACCGTCGCTCCGCTGATCAAGTTGAAGTGCTGGAAGATCATTCCTATTTTCAACCTGACCTTACGCAGCGCAGTGCCTTTGAACCGGGTAATATCCTGGCCGCCCACAATAACCCTGCCTGAAGCGGGAGGCTGCAGGAGATTGATTACCCGGACCAGCGTGCTCTTTCCGGCTCCGCTCGGGCCGACAATCCCGAAGATTTCGCCTTTGTTTATGGAAATGGACGCCTCTTTTACCGCATGCATCTTTCGGCCCTTCTGTTTAAAGATCACGTTGACTTTATCAAGAACAATCACCACGAGCACCCTTTCCTGCAATCAACGCCGTTCTATCCGGCTGTATCCTGTGATTGATTATTTGCCGTATTTGGCCGTATACCATTCCGGTTTGTCAAATGCTTTAAAAATCCCGTTCGCATCTTCAATCGCTTGATGGAACTCTTCCGACTCGACAGCAGCCTTCAGATCCTTGCCAAGCTGCCCATCGATATCGGCGGTCCGGACTGCAACGACGTTCTTGTAATCCTCCGTCAGCTTCTCCACAGCGATCGCGTTCGCGAGATCCAGCTTCGCTGCGATGGCAAAGTTTCCGGGGATAAGACCGATAGCCACGCTATCCAGGCTGCGCGAGATTTGGGCGGCGTCCATGGTAACAAACTCCAGCTTGTGCGGATTATCCGATACATCATGTACGGTGGCTTTCGTGGCGTCAATGTCCGCTTTCAGATCAATCAGGCCAAGCGCCTTCAAGAAACGCAGCGAGCGAGCCAGATTGGAAGCGTCGACGGCAATTGCTACCTTGGAGCCATCCGGCAAATCGCTTAAATTCTTCACTGTATTGGAATATACACCCATGCCTGCTGTCGGAACGGAGATTACCTTGCCGATATCCAGCTTGTTGTCCGCTGCGAATTTGTTCAGATACACCGTGTGCTGCATCAGGTTGGCATCGATTTCACCGCTGCCTAGTGCCTGATCGGGCTGTACATAGTCCGAAAATTGCACGACTTCAATTTTGTAGCCCTGCTTTTCCATATACGGAGCAATCGCTTTGGTGATCATATCGCCATAAGGGCCAGGAGCCACGCCAATCTTGATATCCTTCTTCGTCTCCGACGCTGCGCCCTCATCCGCCGCTTTCTCATTGCCGCCGCAAGCGGCGAGCAGAAGTCCCATCAGGGAAATAACCAGTGTAAAGACCAACCCTTTTTTTATCTTGTTCATTTGTCTGTTCCTCTCGCATTCAAATTATTTGGTATTTGATAATTCCGCGCCACGGTATGCCTCAAGCTTCTCCAGCCGTTTGAGCGCCTCGACCAGTGTCTCTTCCTTCTTGGCAAAATGAAACCGGATGTATTGATTGACGTCTTCCCGGAAAAAGCTCGAGCCCGGAACCGCCGCCACCCCAATCTCCCTTGCCAGCCACTCGCAGAACTTGTAATCGTCCGGCTCGCCGAACTCGCTGATATCTACGAGCACATAATACGCCCCTTGGGGCTTGTAATACTTGAGACCGAGCCGGTCCAGACCGTCCAGAAACAGCGTCCGCTTCCGCTCGTAAACCTGGGTCAATTCCTCGTAATACGCATCGTCCATTTCCAGACCCTTCACCGCGGCCTTCTGCAAGGGAGCGGCGGCACCGACAGTAAGGAAATCATGGACCTTGCGGCAGACCTCAATAACATGGGTCGGACCGATAATATACCCGAGCCTCCATCCTGTGATCGAATACGTCTTGGACAGCGAGCTACAGGACAGCGTCCGCTCGAACATGCCTGGAAGAGAAGCCATGTACGTATGTACATAAGGCTCGTACACGATGTGCTCATACACTTCATCCGTAATCACGAAAGTATCGAATTCGACCGCAAGCCGGGCAATCTCCTCCAGCTCTTCGCGTGTGAATACTTTACCCGTCGGATTGGACGGATTGCACAGCACGATCGCTTTAACCCCCTGCTCGAACGCGCGCCGAAGTTCCTCGGGGTTGAACATAAATTCCGGCGGGGCCAGCGGCACATATACAGGAGTGACGCCGGTCAGGATCGCATCCGCCGTATAATTTTCATAAAACGGTGAGAATACGATAACCTTGTCGCCCGGGTTGCACACCGTCATCATCGCCGCCATCATCGCTTCGGTGCTGCCGCAGGTTACAACAATATTTTCCGCAGGGTTCACAGGGATGCCCATCAGCTTGCTCTGCTTGAGCGCCAGCTTCTCCCGGAACAATTCAGAGCCCCATGTAATTTCATATTGATGGGGACCATCATCCGCCACTTTCCGCAGTTCTTCCGTCAGCTCCCGGGGAGGATCGAAATCAGGAAAGCCCTGAGAGAGATTCACAGCGTCGTACTGCCTGGCAATACGGGTCATTTTGCGAATGATCGATTCAGTAAAGCCATCCAGCCGATTGCTTAATTCCGGCATTGCCTCATCTCCTTTTCCTATAAACATTATGCCAAAGGCATAAATTTACAGATTTGATTTAAACATACTAAATTTGTCGGATTAACGTTTTAAAGTATAGGGTGCCTCCCCCGGTCTTGTCAATGCTTTTTCTGCTGTGGTGCGCCATAATACGACAAATGCGGCGGGGGCGTCCTGGCAGCCATGAAGACTTATAAAACAACCCCCACACATCATCTTGAAAAATGGCAATCAATAACTACTGAAGCAGCGTCTTCGATATGAAATCATATGCCGGAAGCTTGGCGCCCCAGGAGCCAACCAATTTATTAAAAGTATCATTAAAAACGTTTAACGAATGAAGAGCAAAGAGCCGGAACCTTAACCGGTTCCGGTTCAAAGCATTTACCCGGCCGGCTCAATCTTCAACCGGCCAAGGCAGCGGATTATAAAATGTATTCCAGTCCTGCTTCATTTCTTCCTCACTCAGCAGGCAACGGTCCAGCTCTTTCTCTATATCCTCCCGGTTCATATCCATGCCGATGAAGACAAGCTCGGTCATTCGATCGCCCCACTTATGATCCCAGCGTTCCAGCACTTCCGGTTCGCCTTCCAATACTTCGCGCTGCTGGTCCTCCGGCAGAGATGCCAGCCAATATCCTGCGGGACCAAACTGGATGGAGGGGCCGGCCTGGCTAAGCGATGCAGCCATATCGCCACGCGCCGCGATCCATACCAGTCCTTTTGCCCGAATCACTTCCTCAGGCCAATCGTTTAAGAAGTTACTGAGGCGCTCAGGATAAAACGGAACTCTGCGGCAATACACAAATGACCCTATTCCGTATTCCTCGGTTTCCGGAGCATGCTCTTCCTTGGCAAGCTCCGAAATCCACCCTGAGGACATGCTTGTCTTCTCAAAATCAAACAAACCTGTGTTCAAAATTTCCTTTGGGTTCACAACCCCGTTCACGGTACGAATGATTTTAGCCGTCGGCTGAAGCTTTCTTAGGACAGCCTCCAGCTTAACCAATTCTTTCTCTTCCACCAAGTCGCACTTGTTCAGCAATAAAACATCACAGGTTTCAATCTGATCAATCAACAGATCTACAATATCTCTATAGTCCGTCTCTCCAACCGCCTGATTGCGGTCAAGCAAGCTTTCCCCCGATGCAAAATCTTGCCAGAAACGGTTGGCATCAACGACGGTAACCATCGTATCCAATCGAGCCAGGGCGGTTAAATCGATGTCCAACTCCGGATCTGCATAAGTGAAGGTTTGCGCTACCGGAATAGGCTCGCTAATTCCCGATGACTCAATCAGGATGTAATCGAACCGGCCTTCGTCGGCCAGCTTTTGCACTTCCCGCAGCAAATCATCCCGAAGCGTGCAGCAAATGCAGCCATTGGACAGCTCCACCAGCTTTTCTTCCGTTCTCGACAGGGCGTTCCCCGATTTTACCAGATTGGCATCCACATTGACTTCGCTCATGTCATTAACAATAACAGCAACCTTTAGCCCGTCCCTGTTATGCAATACATGATTCAGTAAAGTCGTTTTCCCGGCTCCCAAATAACCGCTTAAAACCGTTATCGGAATCTTCCTGTCCACCTGTTCAGCTAACATGTATGGCCTCCTCCCATGAATTAACGCGTTTCACGATGCAGCGTATATTTTTTGAGCCGGGGGCTGTATTTGCGCAATTCCATGCGTCCGGGGTGCGTCTTTTTATTTTTGGTGGTCGTGTAATTGCGGTCTCCCGTTTCGGTACACGCCAAAGTAACAACAACTCTCATCTCTGAACATCTCCTTTTATTCGTAATTATTACGATTTAATAATTCTACATACTCTTTTCCTTCATGTCAATCGCTCCGATTGCAAATCTCGAATAGCAAAAAAGCTCCTGAATCGTCACAAGGACAAATTCAAGAGCTTGTTCATTAATATGGTGGTGCGGTCGAGAGGACTCGAACCTCCACGGGGGGTTAGCCCACACGGACCTGAACCGTGCGCGTCTGCCAATTCCGCCACGACCGCATGTTATGTAATTCCGGCTGCAATCACCGTAATTAAGAATATACAGCTTTTCTTTGTGAAAAGCAACACTTTTTTTGACAAAGCTGATCGCGATTCGAAACGCAGTCCTTTAGCCAAAAACGCCCCTGCCTTCCGGCAGAGACGTTCCTTGAGTATAACCTAAATTTTAAATTTCTCAACCAGCTCTTGGAGCTCTTTGGCGCTTTGGGTGTTCTCATCCGCCATCTCGGCTTCTTTAAACGTCTTCTCCACGATATCGGAGGTCTTCTCGGCAATATCCTGCACGCCAGCCGCACTTTCGGAAATCGTCGCCGCCACCTCGTTGACCGCAATCGTAATCGCCGAGACCGTCTCGCTCAAATGTCCGGCCGAGGTCTCGAAATCGCTCATCAGATGGTTAATCAGCTCTGCATCCTGATTATACTGCTCGCCAACCTCTTTCAACTTCTCATAGTCGGTCAGCACATTCCGGTCGATGAAAGAGAGCAGATCCTCCGAGCTGTCCTTCATCTGTCCGACGGAATGATGCACCCCTTTGACGATATCCTGAATACCCGATGCGGTCACCGAAGATTTCTCGGCAAGCTTGCGGATTTCACCGGCGACTACCGCGAATCCTTTTCCGGCCTCGCCCGCCCGCGCCGCTTCAATCGCCGCATTGAGCGCCAGCAGATTCGTCTGGCTCGTGATGTCCATAATCGTCTTCGCCAAATCATTGATTTGAGTAATCGTACCTGATTCCTCAATCGCCTGCTCCATTTTGGCGCGGACCGAATTGTAAATATTCTGCGCATGCTCCGCCGATTCCACTGCATCTTTCCGCAGCGACAAGGCGCGGCTTGTAATGCCAACCGACACTTTGCCGCCTTCCTTCGCCTTCTCGGAGATGGCGCCGACATTGCTGTCGATCTCCTGGATCGCAGCCGTCATTTCCTGTGTGGAAGCGGCGGTTTCTTCCATGCCTGCGGACAGCTCCTCGGTCGTCGCCCCGTTGTCATGGGCGTTCTCTCTCACCTCGACAGCCACCCGCTCCAGCATTTCCGCATTGCTGAGCACTTGGCCGGAAATATTCTTGAGGCTGCCCGCCATTTCTCTCAGCACCTTGCGTGTCCGGAATATCGCCTTGGCGATGGTACCGGTCTCGTCTTTATTTTTCTGCAAATATTCATATTGATTGTCGTATTTCAGATCGAGCTCGGCCGTCTTGTTGATCAGTTCGGTCAATTTAATAATCGGAGCGGTAATCTTCTGAGACACGAACACGCCTATGAGCAGGGTCACCGCCAGACTGATCAGACCGAGAATGATAATAAAGACCGTCATTTGCCGGACAGGCTGCATGATCTCTCCCACGTCTCCCGCCAGAACAAGCGTCCATTTGGTGCCGGGAAGAACGGTATAGGCCGCTTTTTTGGCTTTGCCCAAAAAATCGTAATCAATGGTTCCGTCGGCTGGCCGTTCGCCTTTTTGAACACGGGCAACAATGGCTTTGATGCCTTCGTTCTCCACCGGCTTGCCGATCTTCTCCTTGGTCGGATGATAGATCATTGTTCCCTGGGCGTCAACCAGGTAGGCGTAGCTGGTCGATCCATTCACCGCCTTCGCGCCTCCAAGGTAAGTCGTCAGACTGTCCGCATAAACGGCGGATACGGCAAGGCCCACCGTCTCGGAACCCGCCTTCACCGGCTGCGCGATGGCAAGAACAAATGCGCCCGTCGATTTGGACTTGAGCGTCTCGCTGATTACCGGCTCGCCGGTTTGAAGCACTTGTTTCACATAAGCCCGATCACTGATATTTTTGCCGACCAGCACAGGATCGCTGTCCGCAATAATAACGCCGTCCATGCCGACGACGAACATATGCTCCAGATTTCCCGCGTCCTTAACCAGCTGCTTGAGCCTGGCATTAACCTCCGCGTGAAGTGCGCTATCCCCGGGGGCTCCATTCCGTACTCCCGCAAGCAGCTCCGTGACTCCGGCCTCTCCGGCGAACACAGCTACGCTGTTTTGCTCTTTCTGAATCATGGTATTTATCGTTTCACCGCGGCTCTTGTTCAGTTCCAGCATCGAATTGTCGGACATGGACCCCAGCGAGCCGGCCGACTTCGAATAACTGAAGTACCCCATCAGAGCGGTGGATAGCAGGGTAACTGCAAGAACCATTAGTGAAAGCTTGGAACGAATCTTCATTATTTGTCTACACCCTTTCAACACGGACGATACTTCTGTCGAAATACGCTCGATGTACAAATTGTAATATTCATTCTTATCGGAAAAAGATTTTAAAAAATGAACAGGGATATTGTCAAAATTCATGGATTCTAATGTAAACGTCCAAAAATGGCACGCTGAAATAAGCTAAAGCCCATATACAGCAAAAAATCCGCCGAAACGAAATGAATTCGTTCGGCGAATTTTAATGAAACGCTTTATTCGACTTTAATTTTTGATGACATTCTGGTAGCTGGCCGTTCCTCCAAATACATTCAGGCCGAAATACCCGCTGCTGAATGTGGAGTCGTTAACGTCGATGACCGGAGTGGTCGCGCCGTCGAAGTACACCTTGATATTCGTTCCGGAGGTCACGATTTTGACATGATAGGCCGTACCGGATGTCAGGGTCGCCGGAATGTTGGCGAGGACCTGGGAATCGGAAAAGCTGCCGTTCAGTTTATAGAACAATCTCAGCGCTCTGATATTGGGATCAATATTGAAATAATAGCCGCTGGAGCCGTCGGAAGTGGCTCGGAAAATGATAGAACCCGCCCCTCCGCTTCGGTCCAGTTTGACATCGGCCTCGTACGTGAAATCGGAGCCGGTGCTGCCGGACATGTAATTGCTGTCCTTGTCGAACGTGCCGGAGATTCCATCACCGGTCACCGTCCAGGAAGGTGCCGGCATGCTGTTCCAGCCGGTCAAATTGGTCGTGAACGAACCGAACTCGACGACGGTCTTCGAGGCGATTCCGCCCGATTGCGTCGTCGCGGTAATCACTGCCCTGCCCTGCGAAACCGCCGTGACGTCAGCGCTGACGGAATCCGCCTGGGCTACAGACGCCACCGCCGGATTGCTTGAACTCCATACCAGCGTTTTGTTTGTTGCAGAACGCGGAAGAACTTCCGCGTACAGCCGGTAAACGGAGCCGCCGGCCAGTTGAACGCGGGTCTGGTCCATGACAACCTTTTGCGGCGTTGAACCGGTAGAAGGCTCGGACCGCCAGACATTGTTGAGCGGATAATAATTAAGCGAGACAATCTTTACATTGCCGCCGGTTGTATATAAGCTCAGGCCGCTGCGGGCCGATCCGGGAAAAATCATATCGGAGAAGACTGCTTTGCCATCATTTCCGAAGGCCTCGATGGACGATTGATCGACGTAAATATGCATCTTGACTCTGCCATTCTCCAGCGGAAGAACCGTGCTCTGCACGGGATGGAAATCAGTCGTGAAGCCGCTTGCCCCTGCGGATGTGCGGTCCACGAACATTTCCGATGTTCCGGGCTTGTAGCCCACAACCGTCTTCTGGCTGCCTCCTTCCCGCAGACGGAAGCCGAATTCGGATGCCGTGCTGCCGGACGGCAGCTCAAGCACCGCGTCGATCTCATAGGCCGTGCCTGCGAGCGCCGCGAGCGGATTGGCACTCGAAGGAGTGACGGTTACGTTGCTAAGCGAAGTCATGTTTGCCGTGTCACGGAGCGCGTTCAAATCGGAGACAGGCGTCTCTGTGATTCGGACGCCGGTTCCCGGGATGTCGGTCAGCTTCAGCTCGCGCGGAATGGACATCTGCCCGTTCCAGGGCGAAGTCGGGAAGCTGAACGGGTAATCCCAGTTCGACATCCAGCCGATGGAAATCCGCCGTCCGTCAGCGGCCGGAATGCCGTCAAACGTCATGGCCGCATACATATCCTTGCCCTTCTCGGTCCGAAGTACGGTCGAAGCGGAGTTATCGCTGGCAAACGTGGTGCCGTCAAAGCTGCCGACGTAATACTCCATTGCCGAGCCCTGCGTGGCGGCGACCGCTCCGGTGCTGAGCATCAACACCCATTTCTTGTTGCTCGTGCTTCCGTCGACAGGCAGCTGGAACAGATCCGGGCATTCCAGCACACCGCCATGCAGGTAAGAACCGTAGCCGAATGTACTGGCGAACGTCCAGCTGAGAAGGTTGGTCGATGTGTAGAACCGGATATGGTCCCCTCCTGAGACAACCATGACCCATTTTGAATGATCGGCATCCCATACAACTTTAGGGTCGCGGAAATCCCAGCCGCCGTCGGTTCCACCCGGATTCTGCACCACGGGGTTGCTCGCGTAATCGGTCCAGGTGCGTCCTTTGTCGCTGCTGTAAGCAATGCTGATCTTTTGGTTGCCGTTCGGCTTGTCCGGATTAAACGAAGTATAATAGGCGATCAGTCCGGAGCCGCTCGGGAACAGACCGGAAGCGTTATTCAGGTCAGCCACGGCCCCGCCCGACCAGGCATTCCCGGCGTCGTTCCACGGAATGGCGATGGGAAGGTGCTTCCAGTTCACCAGATCGGTGCTTACCGCGTGAGCCCATTGCCCGTCCTGCTGATGAAATAGGTGATACTCACCCTGATAATAGACCAGACCGTTCGGGTCGCTCGTCCGGTTTCTCGTTTCGGTAAAATGGTACTGCGGACGGTAAGTCTCGTTATAGTATTGGCTTAGATCCATAGCATAGACGTTCTGGAAATAGGCAGTGCCATTGAACGTGTTCAGCCCGATTTGACCCGATGAATAGGACGTGTCGGTTGCCGAGATCACCGGGGAAGCCGAACCATCCGCATAAACTTTAATACTGGAACCGTTTACAAAGATTTCAATGTGATACACACGTCCGGATTCTATGCTCATGTTGGCCGTGGCGATCGTGCTTCCCCCGCTGCGGTTGAAGAGGCGGATACGATCCAGATTCGGATCGATGTTCAGCACGTAGCCCCCGCTTGACGCGGATGCGGCCCGGAAGACAAGGCCCGCCGTGCCAAGCGGCGTTCCGGCATCAACCGAAAGATCGCCTTCCAGCACAAAATCGGACAGGCTTGTCGCTGATACGTTAAAAGCGTCCGTGCTTCCGGCGCTTGTCCCTTTGAAGCCTCCGAGCTGCGGAATCCAGGTCCCGCTTGGAGACGTCCAGCCTTCCAGATTAGTGTTCGGCGTGCTCATCAGAATATTTTGAAACACGGCCGAACCGTTGTAGACACCCAGACCCGTAAATCCCTGAGTATAAGTAGTATCCGTGGCCGAAAGCAGAGGATTGTAACCGCTCGTGTTTATGAAATCGCTCTGTAAGTATACTTTAATTGATGATCCTTGCGCCTTGATCCGAAGATGATAGACTTTGCCGGGGGCAATCTGCGCAGTCGCCTGTGCCAGAGTTACGTCTCCCGCCGTCTTATACAGCCTGATGCGGTCAAGGTTAGGATCGATTTGCAGCCCGTAAGCCTGCGATCCATCCGCATTCGAGCGGAACAGCAGGGTCCCAAGGGCATATGCATCGTTAATCAGCACGTCCGATTCATAGGAGAAATTGTCCGAGCTTGTTGCGGAGATGGCCGAAATATTCTGATTGGCAGCAGCCGTGCCCTTCCAGCCTTGAGATGTAAGATTCCATGTCCCAGAAGTGTTCCAGCCCGTCACATTCGTATTCAGCACATTTACGAACACATTCTGGAAATAGGCAGTACCGTTATAGACATGAAAGCCGGTGAGTCCAGAGCTATATTTGGAATCGCTTACAGAAAAGGCCTGTGTACCGTCAGCATAAACTTTTAGCGAGCTTCCATCGGCAGCCACCTTCAAATGATAGGAAGTTCCTTCGCTCATCGTCTTGGAAACAGGTGCCGCCAAGTCCGTTCCCGTGGCATAATCGAACAGGCGGATGCGGTCCATGTTCGGGTCCAGGCTGACGACATAACCTTTGGAACCGTCTGCGCTCGCCCTGAACACCAGCGAAGCCACGCCGTATGGCGATGAGGCATCGACTTTGACGTCGGCGTCATAGACAAAGTTCGCCCCCACAGCCGCTGTCGACATATTGAAGGCGTTGTCCGCTCCGGAACTAACCCCACGGAGTCCGCCCGCATCCTGCGTCCACGTCCCCGATACGGGCAAATACCCGGGAGTGTTGCCGGCCAGCCCTGCCGCATGGGCAATCGGAGAGGCATACAGACCGGAAATCCCTAATGCAAGCGCTAACAAAAATGCTGCCCATCTACCTTTACTTCTTCTCATACATTCGCTCCTTAAACTCAAATGAGCAAGACCGGGCGGATCGCCGCCGCGGTCTTGCATTATTGCAACGAGGACATGACTTGGCTGTCCTCAGTCTTGCACATTTTAATCGAGTTGCCTCGAATTGGACGGTCCGTCAGAAGGCTTGCCGCCAGTTCTTATCGGTACCGGCCCTTTCAAGCTCGGCAAACTCCCCAGTTGAAGCTTCCGTTAACCTTTAACACCCGACGCCGTAATCCCCTGAATGTAATACCGCTGAAGGAACAGGAACAGAATCAGAATGGGCACGGTCGAAATGGTGCTCGCCGCCAGAATCTTCGACCAGTCCGTTCCTTCCGCCGAAGAGAACGCGGCAATGGCAACCTGAATCATCTGCTTCTTGTCATCGTTGATGACGATCAGCGGCCACAGGTAAGAGTCCCAGTTGCCGAGGAAGGTCATCAGCCCCAGCGTGATCATCGGAGGTACAGCAGCGGGCAGCACGATCCGGGCAAAGGTGCGCGGCATCGTTGCGCCGTCGATTTTGGCCGCCTCCAGAATTTCATCCGGAATTTCAGCGAAGAACTGCCGCAGCAGGAAGATGCCGAACACGGACAGCATCGAAGGAATAATCAGCGCTTTGTACGAATCAAGCCAGCCGAAAGCGTGCATAAGCAGGTAGTTGGGTACCAAAGTCACTTCGCCGGGAATAATCATGGCGGACATGAACAGGGCGAACACGATCGCCTTGCCCCGGAAGCGCAGCTTGGCAAAAGCGAATGCGGCCATCGAGTTGATCAGCAGCACGAGCACCGTGACAATCGCAGCGACAAACAGCGTGTTGCCGATATACGTAAGGAACGGATTCCGTTCATTAAAGATAACATCTTTGAAGTTCTGCAGAGTCGGATGCACCGGCACGAACAAATGAATATTGAAGCTGTTCGAGTATTTGAACAATTCCTCGTAGGGACGAGACGCCCCCGTGATCATCCAGACAATCGGAATGATGGAGATAATGGCGATAATGATCATGGCTGTATATTTGGCGAAGCTTGCAAAACGGTTCATATCCATTCCCTCCTAGTAATCCTGATTCCGGAACAGTCTCATCTGCACAAGCGAAATGGCAAGCACGATCGCGAACAGTATAAACGCCGCCGCCGTTCCGTATCCCATTTGCATTTGCTTGAATGCCATTTGATAAATATAGAAGACTGCAGTTTCGGTCGCCCCGTTAGGTCCCCCGTTAGTCAGAACGAACACCAGACCGGAAATCTTGATGGCGTCAATCGTCGTGATGATGACAACGAAGGCGGTGGTACGGTTAAGCAGCGGAAGCGTGATCCGGAAGAACTGCTGAATTTTGCTTGCGCCGTCGACTCTGGCCGCTTCGTACAAATCCTGGGGAATATTGTTCAGCCCCGCCAGGAAGATGATCATGAAAAATCCGACCGCTTTCCACATGCCGAGCATAATAACCCCGTTCATTGCCGTGTCCGGATTGGACAGGAAGTTCGTCGTCGGCAGATGTAGAAGCTCCAGAAAATTGTTCAGCAGACCGTATTCCTTGTTGTAGATCAGCTTGAAGACCGTTGCCGCCACCGCCGTCGAAATGACAACCGGAATGAAGTAGAGCGTCCGGAACAGGCCGGTTGCGACTACCTTTTTCTGAATCAGCAGCGCCATGCCGAGCGAGATGATCGTCTGAATCGGGATGACGATGATTGCAAAATAGAACGAATGCCCGAGGCTGGCGAGGAACGAGTGATCCGTTATCAGCGTTTTGTAATTGTCCAGGCCGACAAAGGTTTTGGTGCCGCCGACCAGATTATAATTTTGAAAGCTGATAATGAACGCCTGCAGCATCGGGTAGAACACGAAGATAAGCAGGAGGGCAAACGCCGGAAGGACGAACCACCATGCCGTCATCTCTTCATTTCTCAAAGAGGAATGCCGCTTCTTTTTCGGTACGATATTGGCCGCAGGTTTTGCAGCAGTTGTTGGACTTGCCATAGGTTACCTCATCTCCAATCCCTCCGCCGCTCCGGGCCGCTTCCCTAAGACCTGACGGGCGTTTACCGTGCGGCGGATTATTATTATGAATCAAGCCTTATGCATAGGCGGGCTAAGGTTTATACACGAACGAGCTGAGCACGGAATAGACTTTGCCGTCGGGAGTCCGTGCCTTGATTTCGGCCTGGCCTTCCTTGAAGCCTTTAATGACGGCTGTCGTTCCTCCGTCGCTCACAACCTTTGCGACCGTCTCGTCGGACGATTCCCAGACCAGCTTCTGCGGAGCGGTATACGGGAGCACTGCTGCGACCGCCTGCGCACTGCCGCCAACCGGAACATCCAGGCTGCTCTTGTTCAGCACCACTCTCAGCGGTTCTGTTCCATCCGCCGCCTCATCCCGCCAAATGGACTTCATCGGGTAGAGCGCCGCGCTTTCCAGCTTAACGCTGCCCTTGGAGAGATACAGTTCCAGGCCGCTGCTCGTGGCGCTCGGGAAAATAATGCTGGAGATCACCGTGGTGCCGTCTCCCGAGAACACTTCCAGCGTGGATTCATCCACATAGAGACGCAGCTTGACGGTTCCGTTCTCCGGCTTCAGCGGCGCTTCCACCTTCTCGGCAAAGCCCGGTTCAAACGAGCTGTCGCCCGATTTGGTACGGTCCACCGTTAAAGTGGAGGATGCGGCATTGTAGGAAATGACCGTCTCCTGCCCGGCTCCTTTTCTCACCTTGATACCGAATTCCGCACTGTCATCGACGTTAAATGCCGCATCCAGCTCATAGGATGTGCCCAGCAGCGAGGAGAAGGGATTAGAGCCCTTCTTCAGCTCCTGCGCTGGTATCTCCGCCGGCTTGCCGCGCAGGGCTTCCATCTCCTTAACCGGCTGCTGCGCCAGCCTTAAGCCTTCTCCCGGTACGTCTTTGAGCGTCAGGACGCGGGGCACGGACATATTGCCCTTCCAGGGGTCCGTCGGCATATTGAAGGGATAGCGCCAATTGGACATCCAGCCTGTATAAATTCTCCGTCCGTCGCTTTCGGGAATGTCGGAGTATGAGACGGCGGCGTAGAAATCCTTCCCGTAATCGGTCCAGAGCACCTTGGAGGGCTCGTTCTCATTCTTAAAGTTCTTCCCGTCGAAAGATCCAACGAAATACTGCGCGGTAGAGCCTTTGGTCGCCGGGTTGTTGCCGATGCTCACGGCCAGCACCCACTTCTTCTCTTTAGTGCCTTCAACCGGAAGCTCGAACAGGTCCGGACATTCCCATACCGCGGCATGCGAACCCTGATCCGCTCCAAATTCGCCGGTCATCTCCCACTTCTTCAGATCAGGCGAGGAATAGAACCTGACTTTGTTATCTACGGAGACAACCATCGTCCACGATTTGGACGGCTCATACCAGAACACCTTAGGGTCCCGGAAATCCTTCAGGCCGGGATTCGGGATGACGGGGTTTCCTTCATACTTGGTCCAAGTCCGTCCTCTGTCGGCGCTATAGGCGATGCTCTGCGACTGTAATCCGCCCTTGAAATGGGTGAATATCGCAACCAGTCCGGGCTTGCCGTCAAAAAAACCGCTTGTGTCCTTCCAATCAACCACCGCGCTGCCCGACCAAATCTCTCCGAGCGAATCGCGCAGCAGCGCTACCGGCAGATGCTGCCAGTGAATAAGATCCGTGCTTACCGCATGCCCCCACTGTCCGCTGTTCTGATAGAATTGGTGATACTCCCCCTCGAAAAAGACCATCCCGTTCGGGTCGCTCATATTACCCGTTTCTGGGGACAAATGATACTGCGGCCGGTACAGCTCGGTGTAATAATTCGGGTCCTGGCTGAACTTGAAAGGCGCCGGCGTCGCTTCATTTGGCGTACTTTCGCTTTCAGCTTCTCCTCCCTTGGACGAGCCTCCCTTTCCGCAGCCGGACACCGCCACAACCAGCGCCAGAGCCATCAGGCATAACAGCTTTTTTGTTTTTTCGCTCATGCCGTCTACTCCTATCTTTGGGTTCAACATATTGGATTCTTCCCTTGTGATTTCATTGTAGACGACCGGCCGTCTTAAAAATTTCAATATCATCGGGTATTAACTTGCAATTTTTTGGCCCGCATTAATGGGGTGTTGTCCGGCCGGGCGGATGCCCGCAGACTGGCAGCAAAACATGGTTCAGGCCGCTAAAAAAGCCGGTCCAGACAGCAAAAAAAACCGCACCCAAGCGGTTCACACGCTTTTCAGGTACGGTTGTTTTGTTTCGAAGATCGAAGCGGTAAGGCGGATAACGCGAAGAGTGCATCACTGCGCGTTCTGCAAATAATCTTCCCTGTATTCCTTCGGGCTTTTGCCGGATGCCTTCTTGAAGACGGTGCTGAAATAACTGGAGCTGGAATAGCCGACAAGCATCGCGATATCGGTCAGCTTCAGCTCGTTCTCCTTCAACAGCTGCTGGGCTTTGGCGATGCGCAGACCCGTGACATAATCGCTGAAGGTGACCCCGACATGCTGCTTGAAGAGGCCCGACAGATACGTTTCGTTCAAGTGGAACATATCCGCCAAAGAGGACAGATTCAGCTCGTAGCAGAAGTTCTCCTCCACATATTGGCGTACGGCTTCCACAATATGTTGGCCGCTGGAAAACCGCGTCTTTTTGACTTCTTCCATCACGAGGCCCGCCAGCTCGTCGATCTGTCCCATAATGCCCTCTCTGGATTGATAATCCGATATGGTCATCTGGCAGTTCCATAAATGCTTTTGCAGCGAAGAGTCGCCCAGCTCGAATTTCTTCGCTACCGAACTGAACAGCAGCAGCAGCCGGAGCGCAAGAAAGGTAAAGGCGAACACCGGTGTGTCCCGGTCGGCGGAGAAGACGGCCTGCAGCTGACGACGGAACGCCGGCATATCAAGGTTCTCGATCGCCTGAACCAGCTTACGCTCCATCTCGGGCGTAAACGCGTTCGTCAGCTCCAAGAGACCGGTCTGTCCGCTCCCTTTTTGCTCATGCACGGTGCTCCGGCTCCAGGCCAGCATACAGGAGGCATAGCCGTTCTTCAAAGCGTCCCAGCCCTCCACGGTCTCCCCGATTCCCGCCACGCTGTCGACGTTCAAATATTCGGTAATATTCCGCTTCAATTCGGCGACGAAGCTCTCCGCGCTGTTCTCCGGCACGCCTTCCCCCATCACGATCAGAAAATACATCATCGAGGAGTGGGCGATTTCCGGAAACGGATAGATCCCCTCTCTCCGCGAAGCTGTCTCTCTGCACAGCATCTGGAAAGCCAGGTTCATCAGGTCCCTGCGTTCCCGGCTCACGCCGAGCCGGTCCGGCGGAATCCGCATCTCCACAGCGGCGAAGCGGGCTTTTAAACTGTCTGTGGCCAATGGGGCGAGCTGCAGCTGCTGCAGCCGCTCCTTCACGGCCGAAAGGCTGTACCACTCGTCTTTAACCAGCTGCAGCAGGTAATGCTCCTGAAGCATCAGCAGCTGCTCATTCTTCTGGTGCCGCTCCCGCTCCGAATCGCGGAGCCGCTCCTGCTCCGCGGTGATATCGGCGGCGATTCTGCCGAGCATTTCGGTCAATTCGCCGCGGGCTACAGGCTTCAGCAGATAGTCTTTGACGCCAAGCTGGATGGCCGCTTTCAAATATTCGAAATCGGAATAGCCCGACAGAACAGCCGTGCGTAATCCCGGATAGCGCTCCTTGCAGATCGTGATCAGCTCGATGCCGTTCATTTTGGGCATGCGGATATCGGAGATCAGAAGATGGGGCAGCGGCCCCTCTTCCAGTAGCTGCAGCGCTTCTCCACCGCCGGATGCTTCATAGGCAATCCGAAATCCGGCTTCTTCCCAGTTAATCTTGGCTTTGATGCTGTCGCGGATGCCCTTCTCGTCATCGACCAGCATAATCGTATACATCCCATTCAGCTCCTTACCGCCGGCAGCTTCAGCGTAATGGAAGTGCCCACATTCAATTCGGACTTCAAATTCACTTCAAACAGATCGCCATAATACAGGCGGCAGCGGGAAAGCACATTTCGCAGACCGATGCTGTTTCCTTTATCGTTCAATATACCGACGCCGCTCCTCAGCTCTGTATCCGCAAGCACGCTGCGGATCAGTTCCTCGGACATGCCGATTCCGTTATCCTCGATGGTCAGCCACAGCTGGTTGCCTCGCAGCTCCGACGATATCGTTATTTCGGCGGTGTCGCCTTTTTCCAGGCTGTATTTAATCGCGTTCTCCACCAAGGGCTGCAAAATAAACTTCGCAATATGAAGCGACTCGGTTTGCGGATCGCAATGGATAGTGACGTTCAGATTATCTTGATGACGCAGGTGCAAAATGAACAAATAATCGCGGATATAGCCCATTTCCTCGCTGACCTTCACGAGGTCGCTGTCCAGTCTGAGCGAATATCTCATCATCTTGGCGAGCGCTTCCGTCGCGTCCATGACCAGCTCCTCCTGCTTCATCGCCGCCAACCCGCCTATAATCTCCAGTGTATTGTAATAAAAATGCGGATTAATCTGCAGCAGCAGCGCCTTGTATTCGGCGTTCTTGCGCCGCAGATCCGTCTCGAATTCAGTCTCGATCAAATACTTCAGCCTGTGGGTCATCTGCTCGAATACACTGGCGACATAATTCACTTCGCTCTGCCGTTTCCCGGCCTTGGGCATATGCTGCAGCGCAAGATCGAACCGCCCGTGCTTGACATGCCTCATCGCCCGCGCCATGGCGCTAAGCGGCCTTGTAATCCCGATCGACAGCCACAGAGCGACCGCGATAACAACCACCAGCAGACCGAGGCTTCCCAGCAGCAGCGTCTGCTTGATCCGGGTAATCTTCGCATACAGCTCCGCTTCGGGCACTTCCCCGATAATAATCCAGTTCTGCGCTGGCAGCTTGCGGTAGAACAAGAGATAATCCCGATCCTTCTGCCGCAGCGGAATGATGCCGCTGATGATTCCGGTGGAGTGCGCCTTGACATATGCCAATCCCTCGCTGACCACCTGCTTGCTGTCCCCGAGATTCTGGTCAAGCACGCTCGTCCCTTCCTCGGTCAGCAAAAAAGCTCTTCCGCTGCTGCCGAACCGGATCTTGTCAATATCGCTGCGCAGCAAACTGGTCGGGTAATTGATCTTGAGAAACCCGATATTGCTCAGGGACTGAAGCTGAACGAGGGGAACGACAAGGCTGTTCACTTCTCTCCCGCGCATGCTCTCATCGCTCTGATCGGGGTCATGGTGGGCCCCGGTCCAACGGATATTCATATGCATGTACTGCTTGTACCACTCTCTGTCCTTATAGCTTCGATCCTGCGTCCAGATTCCTCCCCCGTCATCCCTGAACGCAGAAATGGAGATGATGTTGGAGTTGTTGATGGCATAAGAGGAGAAAAAATTCCGCAGCTGCTGCATCGCCAAATACCGTTCTCCGGCTGTGCCGCTTCCGTTTAAACTTGTGGTAATCCACTGCTGGGTGAACGGGCTGCTGAGCACCTGCTTGCCTGTGTCTTCGATCTGCAGGAGCAGCGTATCGGCATGGGATGCGAACTGGTCGATCGTCTGAAGCGTCGAGGTCTCAATCGAAGATTGGATCTGCTTCGCCGACTCCTTGCTCAGAATGAACACGACGGCGGTAAAAGGAATAATCAGCAATATCGAAAAAGACAGCATCAATCGGCTTCGCAGCGAGTACGGCATGTTGTTACAGCTCCTGTCTAAGGCCCCGCTTCTTGCTTTACGGACCGGAAAACTTTAATCAGTATAGTCGCTTTTTACCCAAAAAGAAATGTGTTTCATCTACTTTCCGCCCCAACGTCCGAAAAGAGACGGCCGGATTTCCGGACGCCTCTTCTCCAACCTATTCGTTGCTCTCCCGCTTGCTTTCGGGAAGGCGGTTATTTTTGCGGCAGGTCGGCATAAGCCTTGTCGATCTTGGTGATGGCATCGGCAACGGCGGCATCGACGTTCCGTCCGCTGATCGTCACTTCTTCGATCATCTTGTTCACCGCTTCGGACATTTGCGGGAAGATCGGAGTAATCGGACGCGGTCTGCCGTATTTTTGGTTCTGTACAACAAAGATGTTCTTCGGATATTCATTGAGTTCCGGGAATTGCTTCGCTACGGAGTAGCGGGCCGGAATATCTTTGGTCATCGAGCAGTAGGTCTTCGAGCCTTCGGCACCGGTAACGTAGTTGACGAACTGCCAAGCGGCTTCCGGGTTCTTGCTCTTCGCGGACACAGCCAGCGCCCAGCTTCCGTTCGCTACGGCCTGCTGCGTTTCCTTAGGCAGCGGAGCGATGTCGTAATCGACGCCAAGCTTGAAGTTCGGGAACTTATCGGCATAGTTGCCAAGAGACCACGAGCCGTCGATCGTCATGGCAAGCTGGTTGTTCGGGAACGGGTCCGGTGGGTATTCCAGAGAGGATACCTTGGACTTGTTATACAGATCCGAGAAGAATTGCAGCGCTTTTTTCGTTTCCGGCTTATCCAGGTAGCCTTTGGAGGTCGTTCCGTCCGGGCTCATGATATCGCCGCCGAATTGCCAGATGATCGGATACTTGAAGTAAGCCGTTCCGCCCGCGTTGCCGAAGCCTTGGGCCGGGTCGATGCCGTAGACGCCTTTGCCCGGATCGTTCAGCTTTTGAGCTGCTTCAAGCACTTGATCCCAAGTGATCGGCTCATCCGGATTCTTGGAAGGAAGCGGAATGCCTTTGGCTTCGAACATCTTCTTGTTATAGAACAAGGCGATCGAAGATTCGGTCAGTGGCGCCATGTAAATCTCGTTCTTGTAAGTATACGTTTTGATGGTGGACTCCGGAATATCTTCCAGATTGCCATCCTTTTTAAAATATTCCGTCAGCGGCTGCAGAGCGCCCGCCTGTGCGTAGGAAGCCATGTTCGGCGCGTCAATCGCCATAATATCCGGCGGGTTGCCCGAAGCGATGGATGTTCTGAGCTTTGTATCGTAATCCGCATAAGGGATCGGGCTCATCTCCACCTTGATGTCGGGATGACTCTCATTGAAGGAAGCCACCAGTTTGTCGTACGCCGCGTTCTCTGTGTCATTACCGGAGTTTCTCCAGAAGGTCAGCGTTACCTTCTCGCTCTTTGTCCCGGAAGAGTTCCCCTCCGCCGAGCTGTTGCCCCCTCCACTATTTCCGCATCCGGCTAACAGGCCGGTGATAAGCAGTGCGCTTATAGCCAATTTTGTTTTCTTTTTCAATTCTGTCCTCCCCTTTCTGTTATTGAATGCCCTTACATTGCAATCATAGCAGACCCTCTTCAGTATAAAATTCACTATTTTCTGCTTCGTCTTTATAAAATATTCGGGAATGATCCAGGGGCCCGCAACCGGCGGTTTCGCCTTGCCACATAGCAAAGAAACCACTTCCATAATTAGGAGAAAGCGGCTCTGCGCCAGCCTTTCCTATCGGATCTGTCCGGCTTCCAATACTCAAATCATAACAGATTTTAGACAGGACGGCCCTAAGCTCAGGAAAAACGGCGTCAGGGCCGCCTCCCGCTTCGCTTGGGGAGACGGCCCTGACGGCCTGATCAGACCGGCCTTTCGCCAGTCGTGCATTTTAATGGTCAAAGGGCTGGTTGCGGGCGCTCCTTCGCTCCTTGCTCCCGGATCGTCCGAAGAACGCCTGCTGAAGTCTAGATTCCCGGAGGAAACAGCGCGTCCCGGGCGGGACAAGGCTGGCGTTCCAGAAAGCGTTCCAGCTCCGCCGGCATCGGATTATAAATATCCTTCAACGAAGTTCCTTCATAGATGTTTCCGATAACAACCGGATGGCATAATTCGGAGATCAGGATATCGCCGTTGCCGTGCAGATGCAGCTGGGTCTTGCCTTCAATACAGTGCGAAAAATATACGCCGGGCTGCTCCCTGAAGCCCAGTTCCTCCATAAAGCGGTCCATGCAGGTGAAGTACAGCACGGTATCCTCTTTTTTGTGGGCGATCAGATCGTTGACCGAATTTTTCAGTGCTTCTCGGGCCGCAATTGATTTCCAGCCGCTGTGGTCCATAATGATGCTGTTCTGGATTTCGTGCGTGCGGACACCCATGTCGTAGACATGCTCGCTGATCTCCCGCATCCGGTGCTCGGTCTCGCTGAACAGCAGCGTTTCCAGCACGGTATCCACGTCCGTCTTCGCGAACTGCGTAATATTCTCCCTGATCTTCCGGTACACAGTCGGATGGATGTTGTAATAGCGCGAGAACTCATCCTCGTTCGTGAAATTAAACGAAATATGTATGGTCGTCAGTCCGGCTTTGGCAAGTCTGTCAATTCTCGAAGCGCTCAGCAGGCTGCCGTTGGAGTTAAGCTGCGTCTGGATTCCTCTCGAAGCGCAGTAGGTGACAACCTCCAGACAATCGTCGAACTTCAGCGTAACCTCGCCGCCGGACAGGCGGACTCTTTTTAAAGAAGGAAGCTCTTCAAGAATGCGGATAATCTCTTTCCCTTCAAGGCCCTGCCCGTCGTTCCGGTTGTAAGCGCAGCAGTAGTCGCAGCGGAAGTTGCAGTTCGACGTGACGCCGATTTCCAGCCCCTCCAGCTCCCAGGTTTGCGGTTTGACAAGCTCAAGTGATTTGTAAGTCATGCTCTTTAGGTCCTCCCGAGAAGTAATGATTGCGGGCTAAGGCCCGATGCTTGAACCTAAGTGATTATAGCGGTTTACGCTTCCGGAATATGTGACTTTTATCGTGATCGGGCGCACTACCTCCAAATACCGTTCATGTATAGTAAAACTATGAAAGAAACGCAAGCCTCATCCTGAAACTTTTAAAATTTGATTCAAATCCTCTTTTTTGAACGGCTGCCCGGATACAATGAATTTGCTGGTCAACCAATCAACCTACAGGAGGTCATATCATATGATTGCAAATCTCAAGATTGCCGACAACACGTACTGGGTCGGAAAAATAGACGACCGTGAAGTTCCGTTCCACCGTCTCGTGCTGGCAAAGGGCACAACCTACAATTCCTATTTGTTAAAAACGGGCAAGCCGACCGTCATCGACACCGTGGATATGGAGTTCGGACGGGAATATGCGGAACACCTGGCTGAAATGATCGATCCGCTCGACATTCATTATATTGTCATCAACCATACCGAACCCGACCACTCCGGCGGACTGGCCGCTCTCGCGGGCAAGGCCGTCAATGCCGTTATCGTCTGTACGGAAATCGCCGTGCCGGAGCTGCAGGAAATGTACAAGCTTCACAACCGGAATTTCCTTGTTGTCAAAGACGGAGACACGCTTGATATCGGCGGCAAGACGCTGCTGTTTAAAGAAACGCCGTACCTTCACACCGCGGAAACGATGATCACCTACTGCATCGAAGATAAAATCCTGTTCCCGTGCGATATTTTCAGCACGCATGTCGCGGCGAAGCGCCTGTTCGCTGACGAAGCCGGCTTTGATATCACCGAGGATTTCAAGGGCTATTACACGGCCATTATTCATCCGCACCGCAGATATGTAAGAACGCTGATTGAAGCGGTCAAGGATCTGGACATTGAAATGATCGCTCCCTCCCACGGATTCGTCCTCCGTCAGGAAGTGCGTAAATATATCGACCTGTACGCCGAGCTGAGCCGTGAAACGACTCAAGGGAAAAAAGCGGCCATCGTCTATACCACCATCAGAAACAATACCCGGAAAATGGCTAAAATCCTGGAGGATTCCCTTCAGCAGAACGGGATCGAGACAGCGGTCTGGGATGCCGACAAAGCGGATGCGGCGGATATTCTGGCCAGCGTCTCGGCAGCCGATGCCGTCTTCGTTGGCAGCTCCACCCGGTATGCGGATATGATCGGAAACCTGGAGCCGGTTCTTGTGCAGATGCAGTCGATGAACCTTGAAGGGAAGCTGGCTGCGGCCTTTGGCTCATACGGATGGAGCGGTGAAGCGATAGAGGTTATCCAGGATTATTTGAACGGAACCAACATGAACGTGCAGAGCACTTCAGAAGTTATTAAGACTACAGGGATGACTCATGTGGAATTTCCGGTAAGAGTCCGCTTCTCGCCCAAAGAACCCGAAAAAGAACAAAAAATCAGACATGCGGCGGAATTCGTTTCAGACCTGCTGCTTAACTCATTTTAGGAAGGAGCGTACCAATATGACGAAGCCCTATGTCATTATCGGCGGCGGCGTGGCTGCCGTTCATGCGGCAAAGGCGATCCGGGACCGTGACGATGCGGCGGAAATCATTATTTTCGGCGAAGAGAACCATCTTCCTTACAACCGGATCAAGCTGACTAAGGGTTTGTTCACCGACCTGCACAGTGAAAAGGTGCTCATTAAAAAAGAAAAATGGTATCTCGCCAACCGGATAACCGTGCACACTGGAGCACGCGCCGTATCTATCCGTCCGGATCTCTGCCAGGTCGAGACGGGGGATGGAAGAACGTGGGAATACGGCAAGCTGCTCCTGTGTATGGGTGCCCGGAACCGCGCGCTCCCCGTTCCGGGAGCCGGCCTTCCCGGGGTTCACTCGATCCGGGATATGAAGGATGCCGATACGCTCAAGTCCAGCCTCGCAAGCGGCAGCCGCGTCGCCGTCATCGGCGGAGGCGTTCAGGGGCTGGAAACGGCATGGGCGCTGTGTGAAGCCGGTTACGCCGTAACTGTCATCGAAGCCTCTCCCCGGCTGATGGCCCGTCAGCTCGACCCCCATTCCTCGGAGCGCCTCCGGTCGGAGCTGGAACGTTCCGGCGTCACGGTTCGCCTGCATTCCGGCGTTGCCGCTATCGAGGGAACCGGGTCGGTTCAGGGAATCCGGCTGGAAGACGGCTCCCTAATTCCCTGCGATCATGCTGTCTATTCCATTGGCATCCAGCCGAATACGTCTATCGTCAAAGGTACGGACATTGAGGTCCGGAACGGCATCGTTGTGAATGACCGCCTGGAAACGAGCGTAGCGGGCATATATGCCGCCGGTGACGTAGCCGAACTGAACGGACATGTGGAGGGGCTATGGGGAGGAGCGCTCGAACAGGGCCGCACGGCGGGCTTCAATATGGCGGCAGGCGACCCGGAAGTCTACGTCAAAGCGGTGCCCCTCACTCTTTTTAACGCCTTCGGCATCTCGCTGTTCTCCATCGGAACCGTCGATGAAGACCGGTGTGACCTCATGCTGTCCGGTGAGCAAAACGGAGTGTACACAGCCCTTTTTATAAAAGGGAACACCATCGTTGGCGCTATTTCCTGGGAAGGCGCAGCCGCCTCCCTCGTTTACAAGGAAGCCATCGAGCAAAGAATCGGGCTTGAAGGTATCGCGCTTGCCGGTATGGATGCAGTCTCGGTTATAGATGAAGTGAAGTCCAGACTGAGCGGGAAGACATGCAGCGCCTAACTTAATTTACATTCAGGAGATGATTAGGATGAAAAAATACATCTGTGAGCCTTGCGGTTATATATACGATCCGGCGGTCGGCGACCCCGATGAGGATGTCGCTCCAGGAACAGCTTTTGAGGACCTGCCCGAAGATTGGGTCTGCCCCGTCTGCGGCGAGGATAAAGACCATTTCGCGCCGGTTGAAGGCGCTCAAGCTTAAACCGGCGTCTGCAGCATGAAGCAAAGACCGGCGCCATGACCGTGAGAACAGGAGTGATGAGAGATGAACAAGCATTCATGCCAATACGCCGCTGAGCCCTGCACCCGGAAGGTACCGATCTTTGCTGCGCTCACTGATCAGGATTTGTCCCGCATCGGGGCCATGATCAAACACCGGAAATATGACAAGGGACAAGCGCTGGTTCTGGAGGAGCAGCCTTCGGATACGCTCTTTATTATCCGCCAGGGCCATGTGAAATTGTCCAAAATGACCCCCCAGGGGAAAGAGCAAATTTTGCGCATACTGACAGCGGGCGAGTTCTTTGGCGAGCTCAGTATTTTTGGCGGCGGGGAGCTCAGCAACTTCAGTGCCTATGCGCTGCAGGATACCGCTATTTGCAAGCTGACCCGGACCGATATGGAGACAATTATTACCGAAAATCCGGATATTTCGCTCCGGCTGTTGAAGGCCGTTACCCAGCGTCTCGCCCATACGGAAAATTTGGCGCAGAGTCTTGCAACCAAAGATCCGGAAATCCGGATCGCCCATATGATACTGGAGCTGGGTGTCAAATACGGTAAGCAGCGGGATGGTGGCTTTGACATACAGCTCCCCCTGTCCCGGGAAGAAATGGCCAATTATGTCGGTGTAACCCGGGAGACGATCAGCCGAAAATTCGCCCGGTTCGAGGAACTGAAGCTGATCAAGCTCATCGGCAACAAGCGGTTGGTTCTGAAAGATCCGGCAGCCTTGGAAAAATATTTGGATTAGCGATGAATGAGAACGGGTGTCATGCCTTTTGGCCTGACACCCGTTTTTTTATGTCTATTACGACGGTTAATTTGACATTAAATTTAATTTGACAGTTACTATCATTTTATATAGAATGCCATTATCAACTTCATTTATTGAAAGGTGGTTTATCGAAATGACGGATTCTTCAAGATCAAAATGGTGGGTTCTCTTCGCGCTCACCTTCGGTTTGCTCGCTGTCGGTCTGGATATGACCGTTCTGAATGTGGCTCTGCCGACTCTGGCCATGGATATGCAGGCATCCACTAGCCAACTGCAATGGATTCTGGACTCCTATAATCTTGTGCTCGCGGCTATGCTGCTTCCTGCAGGTATGTTGGGCGACCGTTTCGGACGAAAAAAGCTGCTTCTGCTCGCCCTTGTCCTGTTCGGGGCTGCTTCGGCCGCCTGCGCCTACTCCGGCACTCCCGCCATGATGATCGGCATGCGGTCGCTGCTCGGCCTCGGCGCGGCATTTCTGATTCCGCTGTCGATGTCCGTGCTTCCTGTTATGTTCTCCGGCGAGGAACGGACGAAAGCCATGATCATCTGGGCCAGCGCCAACATGCTCGGCATCCCTCTGGGTCCCATCCTTGGCGGTTGGCTGCTGAACCATTACAGCTGGGGCTCCGTCTTTCTGCTCAACCTCCCGCTGATCGCGATCGCTTTGATCGCCGTCACGCTGCTCATGCCGGAATCCCGAAGCGCCGAGCGTCCCCGCTTGGATATTCCCGGCGTCCTCGCTTCCAGCCTGGGTCTTACCGGCATTACCTACGGAGTGATCCGCGCCGGTGAGCACGGCTGGGGAAATACGGGAACGCTCGGCTCTCTCATTGCGGGAACATTGATTTTGACGGCCTTTATTCTGTGGCAGCGCCGCACGAAGCACCCGCTGATCGATTTGTCCCTGTTCCGGTCTTCCAGCTTTACTTGGGGCACAATCCTGGCCACCACCGTTTCCTTCGCCATGTTTGGTCTGCTCTTTGTCATGCCCCAATACTTTCAGGCCGTGAACGGAGCCGACGCCTTGGGTACCGGTCTTCGCCTGCTCCCCATGATCGGCGGTCTTATCGTCGGGGCGAAAGCGGCCCAGGCCCTTATTCCGCGGTTTGGGGCCAAGTACACCGCCGCGGCAGGCTTTGCGTTAATGACGGCCGGGCTGCTCGTGGGGACGGCCACCGGCTTGGATACCAGCTACGGATTCGCCGCTTTCTGGATCAGCGTATCCGGACTCGGCCTTGGATTCGTGCTGCCTACCGCCATGGACTCGGCGCTCGGCGAGTTGTCGGCGGAGCGCAGCGGTGTCGGTTCCGCCCTGATCATGGCGATGCGCCAAGTCGGCGGCGCAGTTGGAGTAGCCCTGCTTGGGGCGGCGCTTAACTCCACCTATCGCGCCAATCTCGCGCTCGGCGGACTGGGCAGCCAAACCGCCGACACGATCAAGCAGAGCGTATCCGCTGGAGCCGCGGCGGCGCGGCAGGCTGGGTCCGATGCGCTGCTGGCTGAAGTCCGGTCAGCTTTTGTCCAAGGGATGGATACTATGCTGTGGATTTGCGGAGGCATTGCTGCGGTCAGCTTCCTGCTTGCCCTCCTCTTCCTTCCCCGGAAAGCCGTAAGAAAGGACCAAGCGGTCCAGCCTCCGGCGGGGCTTGCCTGATCAAGCAGGGTTGTCCATGAGCCGAGAAAAAAGGTACACTAAGAGAGGGCCCCTCTACCGGAGTCTCGCTGAAAAGGGTTGATGGAGGGATTGCCGTGCCTGATTTAACTCGGCCAAAGGTCGGACTGCGTGAACGAAAGAAAATCAAGACGAGAGCCTCAATACAGCAAAACGCCATGCGGCTGTTCCGAGAGCAGGGCTATCAGGCCACCACCGTGGAACAGATTGCCGAAGCCGCTGAAATATCGCCCAGCACATTCTTCCGGTATTTTGCGACCAAAGAAGCCGTTGTGCTTGAGGACGACTACGATCCGCTGCTGATCGAGACTTATCGGAACCAGCCTCCCGGGTTGAACGTCATCCAGGCATTCCGGAATGCCGTCCGCGAAGGCTTCCTGCTTATTCCCGAGGAGGAGCGCGATGATATTTGGGAACGCGTCTCGCTGGCCATGTCCATACCCGAGCTGCGCATCGCAATGATTCACCAAATTACCGGAACTGCCGAGATGCTGGCCCGCATTATTGCCGAACGCGCGGGACTGGACGCCGGTGATCTGAAGGTCCGAAATGTGGCCGCTGCCGTTATCGGCTTGGTCATTTCTGCGCAAATATATTATTTCGAACACCCGGAAAAAGATTTTCTGGAGATACTGGATGAATCCCTGGCGCATTTGCAAGACGGGTTCCCGCTTTGATGCGGCTGTCCGCTCCGATAGGACAGATGACAGGAGACAATGCCTGCTTGGATTAGCGGATACCGCAAAGCGACCGTATACGAAACGAGGCTGACCGAAGGTAATTTTTGATCCCCTTCGGTCAGCCTCGTTCGTTTTATTCGCTCAATTGTTCGCTCTAAGATTTGCTCAATTCCACCGACTTGTTCATTTCATTCCACGCCTTCTGGCCGATCAGGCCCAGACGCCAGACGGCGATCCCCTTCAGGCCGTAACGCTTGGCAAGGCCGATTTTCGTATTGACGGAGCTTTCGTTCTCGCTATAGAGAGAGACGCCCAGCACGATCTTGTCCTTGGTCGTCTGTTTCAGGGCGAGCCGGATCGCTTCGTCTACTTTAGCCGTCGGTTCGGGACGTTGTTCGTCCTCGTAGGCGTAAGCCATCACAATCAAATCATCGGCCAAAGACGCGAGCGTCTTGTAATCATAGCCGGTGTAAGAGCTGTTGATCGGATGGACGGCGATGCTGAGCTTCAGCCCCTGCGCGCGCGCCTTGCCGGACAGATTTTTCACAAAAGCGTTATAATCCGCCGCCGCCTTTGCCTTGTCTCCGGTCATGCCGAGCCCCTCCAGATCCAGCACGATGCCTTTGAAGCCTTTCTGCACAGCCAGCTCTATGATATTCGCAATCGTTCTCTCCTGAAGCGCCTTATCTTCCAGGTTCTTGGTCACTTCAAGACCGTCGTCTCCGGAATAGACCATAAGATATGGCGTTGTTCCTCCGGCATCTGCGTTCTGTACAATATATTCCGGCGTAATATCGCCGTCTGCCTTCGGCCAGTAGTGATCCGCGCCCGTGGTGGTCAGCTCGCCGTTCTTGTCCAGCCGGCTCCATCCAAACGCCATCGCGTCGAAATCCGGGAGCAGCGCATATTCGCTGTATGAGGACATCGCATAAAAGCCCAGCGTGTACATCTCCGTCTTCGGCGAGGTGATCGACACCGTCTTCGTAGATTGATTCCACGATACCTTTGCACCGAACTGCTGGCTAAAGAAGCTCAGCGGGATCATCGTTGTACCGCGAATCGTCTGCGGCGCGACCGCCAGCTTCGCTGAACCGCCATTTACCAGCGCGGTCTTGCTGCCGAGCGTCAGAACCACATTTTTTACTACCGCCTTGTCCACTCTGGAGGCGGTAATTCGCTTCGCGCTCTGATTCCACTGCACTTTTATGCCCAGCGCTTCGGAGATGGCCCGGAACGGTACCATCGTCGTACCATTCTTGACCAAAGGCTCCACCGGAAATGGCAGCGGATAGCCGTCAAGTATAATCGAGACTTCCCCGGCCGCCGAAGCGGTCCCGGGCACGGCGGCCGGGGCGCTCCCCAGCAGCAGCGCGCCGCATAGCAATATTTTTCCCCAATGCTTCATTTGTCCAATTCTCCTGTTCCCTATAAAAATAGCAGCCCCTATCTTTAAACGCGACGAGAGAAGAATAGTTGCCATTTTTCAGGGAATTCTCACAAAAAAAGAAGCCGCCGACCTCCGAGAGCCTGTCCTCTATGAAAGATTTCCGTTTCGTTACTAATAAACATGGCTCCGGTCCGCTTCCTTCAGCCGGGTTAGCTCCCCAATTTGCGTTAATATGCTCTCCATAGAGGCGTGGTCGTTCACATCGTACTCGTCGATATTGAGCCGCAGCACCGGGCAAACGTCAAAGCCGTCAATCCATGCCGAATACCGTTCATACATTTTCTCCCAATAGGTTCGGTCAGTCCGAATCTCCATTTCGCGCCCGCGTTCCTTAATCCGGCACAGAATAGACGGGAGGGCGCCTTCCAAATAAATCAGCACATGGGGATGCGGAAAATAAGGCGTCATCACCATCGCCTCGTAGAGGCTGGTATATGTAGCGTAATCCGTCACGGACATCGTACCCTGATCGGCATGCATTTTGGCGAAAATGCCGGTATCCTCATAAATCGAACGGTCCTGCACGAAGCCCCCGCCCAATTCATGCATCCTCTTCTGCTCCTTAAACCTTTCGGCAAGAAAATAGATTTGCAGATGGAAGCTCCAGCGCTCAAAATCAACATAGAATTTCTCCAGATACGGATTATGCTCAACCTGCTCCAGCGAGGTCCGAAAGCCGAGGCTCTTCGCCAAGGCTGCCGTCAAGGTGGATTTGCCTACGCCGACGGTTCCGGCCACCGTGATCAGCGCATTTTCCGGGATATGATATCGGTTCATTATGTAAGCTCCTTTACCTGGGAAAGCTCCCTGTCTGAATACATAAGCTAAAAACAACCAGATCATTGTATCACAGCCTCCGGACCGGCGCATAAAAAATTGTGGGTTTGGATGAAATAAACTCCATCGACATCTTTCTTCGCGGCATTCGAAACCGTTCATGGTTTTGAATGCCTTTTTCATATGTAAAATCAGCTGCTATAAGCAACGGCATCGAGCATACATAAGCAAGTCGGATTCACGAAATCGGTAGTGGTTGTCATTCGCGCAGGAAAATGATCCTTCTTGAAATATTTATAAAACACATCCTTCGCTACTCTGAAATCCTCAATATTCTTGAGATACAGATTGATCTGGACAATATCGCCAAATGTCGCTCCGGCCGATTCCAAGGTAGCCGCCAGGCTGTCGAAGCTGGCTTCCATTTGGTGTACGATATCATTTGATTCATGCCCACCTGCGTGATGCGAAAGAAAGATAAAATCCCCTGCCGTTACGTAAGATGAGCAGGTATCATCTCCATAATGCGATGACGTTCTGATAATCATCTCAAACATCCTTTCCGGTGGAAAATAATTACTTATCGCCATTTTACCAAACATGTGTTCGCAAATCAACCTTTATTATTACATATAAAAGGCCCTTTCGGACTGAGTCCGAAAAGGCCTTGGAATTATGCCGTCTGCTATGGGTCAATCGGCGTTGAATCAGCTCAGCGTAGCAAGATCCTCCCGCTTGAAGGGCTGCAGTTCTTCGATGCGATTGTCGCGGATCTTGGCCGCCCACGCGGGGTCGGTCAGCAGTGCTCGACCAACTGCGACGAGGTCGAACTCTCCGCGCTCCAGACGCTCGATCAGGCTGTCAAGGCCGGCATACTGCCCGCCCTTGCCCTCCTCGAACAGGCTTGTGAAATCGGAGTCCAAGCCGATAGAGCCTACGGTAATAGCCGGCTTGCCGGTCAGCTTCTGAGTCCAGCCCGCCAGATTGAGATCCGAGCCCTCGAACTCCGGTTCCCAGAAGCGGCGCGTAGAGGCATGGAAAATATCAACGCCTGCCGCAGACAACGGCGCGAGGAAGCGCTCCAGCTCCTCCGGGTTAGCTGCCAGCTTGACGCCGTAATCGACCGGCTTCCACTGGGAGAAACGGAAGATAATCGGGAAGTCAGGACCGACCGCAGCTCGCACCGCCTCGATGATCTCTACCGCGAATCGGGTGCGGCCAACCAGGTCGCCGCCATACTCATCCGTACGCTTATTGGTAAAGTCCCAGAAGAACTGGTCAATGAGATAGCCGTGCGCGCCGTGGATCTCCACCGCGTCAAATCCGGCGCTCTTCGCATCGGCAGCGGCCTGGGCATAAGCCTGCACGAGACCGCGAATCTCTTCAACCGTTAGCGGTTCTGATACCTGCTCACCGGTCAGGCTGAGGCCCGACGGCCCGATCGGGTCGGCATTCGAATCCGGGAAATTCTTCCGATCGCGGGCGGTTCCGGTATGCCAAATCTGCGGAGCGATTTTGCCGCCCGCTTCATGAACTTCGCGAACGACGCGCGCCCATCCTTCCAGAGCTTCCTCTCCGTAAAAATGCGGCACGCCGCTGTCAGCAGCCGCAGCAGGATGGTTAATGACTGTTCCTTCGGTGATGATGAGACCGACGCCGTTTTCCGCCCTCCGGCGGTAATATCCGGCCACGTCTGGACCTGGAACGCCTGTTGGCGAAAAGGATCGGGTCATCGGGGCCATGACAATACGATTTTCAAGCTTCAATCGGCCGCTTTCAAAAGGCTTGAACAGAGCCGCAGCTGTTTTGGATACAGTCATCTCATTCTCTCCTCCTATATAGAAAAAGGCATTAATCTGTAAATACAAATATATAGATTAATCGATGGAAATGCAAGCAATACGGTGAAAACCTTCAGAGCTGCTACTTCTTCGCCTGCAGTCCGGCCTCAAAGCCCTCCAAAAAGGCTGCGATCGCCTCTTCATTTCGCCTGTAATAGGTCCATTGGCCAAAGCGGCGGGACTCCAGCAGTCCGGCCTTCTGCATAGATGACAGGTATGAGGAGATGACCGACTGCGCAAGACCGGATTTTTCCTGAATGCTTCCCACGCAGACACCGCCCGGGAACTCTTCTTTAATGACATTAGGCAGATTCTCATTCATTTTTTCCGGCTCCCGCAGCCAGCAAAGGATGTTTAGGCGGGTCTCATTAGACAGTGCCTTCAGTACCGCAAGAATATCTTCATTTTTCATTACTCGACACCCATTCTTGGTTGTTTTGTTCCCAGTATACCAAAAGTTCTACCTATATAGAAAAGAAACGGCTTCACTGTCCTCTGAAAGAGGAAGGTAACCGTTTCTCGTAAAAATATCAGAAAAAGGATATGGGCGCAGCTGACTCTTTCTGATATTTCGAAAGAAGGACAGCCGGTAAGCTGCCCTTCTCCCACACACAGATATGAATTGGCTTCATATCATTTTCTGTCTACGCCTGCCTTACGACAAGCGGCCGCTGTAATCCTCATAGCCGAAGGTACGAATCACCTTGACGCCTTCCTCATCGTTGTAGGACACGATGGACGGCAGGTTCACTCCGTTGAACATGTGGTTCTTGACCATCGAGTAATGCGCCATGTCGAGGAATACGAGACGGTCGCCGTTCTTGAGCGGCTGCTTGAACGAATAATCGCCGATAATGTCCCCTGCGAGACAGGTCAGTCCACCGAGGCGGTACGTATGCTCATACTCGTTCGGCTGCCCCGCACCTATGATGTTCGGCCGGTAAGGCATGGCCAGCACATCGGGCATATGGCATTCCGCCGAGGTGTCGAGAATGGCAATTTCCATGCCGTTCTTGACCACGTCCAGCACTGTCGCCACCAGATATCCGGTATTCAGGGCGATGGCTTCGCCCGGTTCCAGGTAAATCTGGAGGTTGTATTTTTCCTTCATATATAAAATACAGCGCACAAGCGTCTCCACATCGTAATCGGGACGCGTAATATGATGCCCGCCGCCGAAATTGAGCCACTTCATGCCTTTCAAATATGGACCGAATTTCTCGTCCACGACCTTGATCGTCCGCTCCAGTGTATCCGAGTTCTGCTCGCACATCGTATGGAAATGCAGGCCTTCGATGCCGTCCAACTCCTCCGGCCGGAAGTTATCCAGCGTCACGCCCATTCTGGAATTGTTGTAGCAGGGATCGTAGAGCGGAATCTCGATTTCGGAATACTCGGGATTCACGCGGATGCCGCAGCTGATATGCTTCGGAGCGCTCTGAACCTTCTCCTTGTAGCGACTCCACTGGTCGAAGGAGTTAAAAACAATATGATCGCTGTACTCCATCAGCTCATCGAATTCCGAGTCCACATACGCCGGAGCGTAGGCGTGAACCTCTTTGCCCATTTTTTCGTAACCGAGACGGGCTTCGAACAAGGAGCTGGAAGTGACGCCTTTCAGATATTTCCCTACAAGCGGGTAGAGAGCATGCATGGAAAAGCCTTTTTGGGCCAGCAGGATATGCGCGCCCGTACGCTCCTGAACAGAGTTCAGCAGCTCAAGATTTTTGACAAGAAGCCTTTCGTCTACAACATAACTTGGTGAAGGAACCGCGCTGAAATTAATCTCTTTCATCACAAATCCTAATCCAGCAGCGTCGGCGAGAAATCTTCCTGCCACGGCAGTCCTTTAGTATTCAGCAGCTCCATGAACGGGTCTGGGTCCAGTTCTTCCACGTTGTAAACGCCCGGTTTCATCCAGGTTCCCTTAATCATCAGCATCGCGCCGATCATGGCCGGTACGCCGGTCGTGTAGGAAATGGCCTGGGAGCCAACTTCACGATAGCATTCTTGATGGTCGCATACATTGTAGACGTAGTAATTCTTCGGCTCGCCGTCTTTGGTGCCCTGAGCGATAATGCCGATGTTCGTCTTGCCCTTCGTTCTCGGTCCGAGCGACGCCGGGTCCGGCAGAACCGCCTTCAGGAATTGCAGCGGAATGATCTCCTTGCCTTCGAACACAATCGGCTCGATGGAAGTCATGCCGACGTTCTCCAGCACCTTCAGGTGAGTCAGGTAGTTCTGGGAGAAGGTCATCCAGAAGCGGATTTTCTTGATTCCCGTAATATTTTTGGCCAGGGATTCCAGCTCTTCATGATACAGCAGGTAAATGTCCTTCGGTCCGATTTCCGGCAGGTCGTATACCTTCTTCTCGGAAAGCGGCGGCGTTTCAATCCATTCGCCGTTCTCGTAGTAGCGTCCGTTGGCGGTAATTTCGCGGATGTTGATCTCCGGGTTGAAGTTGGTCGCGAAAGGATAGCCGTGATCGCCCGCGTTGGCGTCAACAATATCGATCGTGTGAATTTCGTCAAAATAATGCTTGAGCGCATAGGCCGAGAATACGCCGGTTACACCCGGATCAAAGCCGCAGCCCAGTACAGCCATAATGCCGGCTTCTTCGAATTTCTTCTTGTACGCCCACTGCCAGCTGTATTCGAATTTCGCCGTTTCCGGCGGCTCGTAGTTCGCGGTATCCAGATAATGCACGCCCGTTGCAAGGCAGGCATCCATAATGGTCAGGTCCTGGTAAGGGAGCGCCACGTTAATAACGACGTCCGGCCCAAAGCTTTTGATGAGCTGAATTACCTCTTCGGTATTGTCGGCGTCAACCCGGGCCGTCTGGATTTTCGTGCGGCCTCCGTCCAATTTCTTTTTCAAAGCTTCGCATTTTTCTACCGTTCTGCTCGCAATACAGATCTCCTCAAAAACATCCGGGTTCTGGCAGCATTTATGAACAACAACGCTTGCGACGCCGCCAGCGCCGATAATTAACGCTTTTCCCAAAATGAAAGACCTCCTCAAAAAAAGTGTAATGGTGAAATTGAAATAGCTTCATTAAATATGATTTCAGCAAAACTCGCTTGGAAAGCGCATGCTTACGAAAAATCAACAACGCTGATTATACAAAACCTGCCGCAAATAATCAATAAAAATCGACGAATACCGTGAAGAATTTACACAAACAATAATAATGCTTGAAAATCCTCAAAAATGCATAAAAATCCTCCGTTTTTCACCGCTTTAAAACGATAAATCGGCAAACGCCCACAGTTTAGCTATACCCTTTTCCGGCAGAAATAAACGGCTCTGGGGAGGACCGCCATTACCCGATGGAACAATTTATTCATTGTAGCACAATCGGGTTCAGGATCACAGCGCGCAGGATTTAGCCCGGGAACTGCTTGTTTTCCTATGTTGACGGACGATTTCGAGGCGGCGGCGCACCGCTTTGAACGGTCCAGAAAAGCAAGCTCATGTCTGAATCTGCGATTAAGGTAAGTGTCGAGTTTGGGCTTAGTCGAGTTTGGGCTTAGGAGTGACCGGCGTAGAGGGGCTGGCATTTTCCTGCAAATATGCAGGTATTTCAGGTGAATTTGGCGCATGGGGAAGTAAAAGATGCGATTATGCAGCTATTAGAGCTCGCGGGCCGATTGGTGGGGAGATCGGAGGAGAATACCTGCACCGTTGCAGGAATGGGTTAAGGCAGGAGGAATTTCACTGAAAAAAGATGTATCAACGCAGGAATATCCGTAACCCGTAGTCCGCAGCCCGGAGCCCGCAACGAGCCCGCAGCCCGGAGCCCGCAGCCCGTAACCCGTAGTCCGCAGCCCGTAGCCCGTAGCACGCAGTCCGCAGCCCTCAATCCGCACACAATCCGGCCCGTTAATTTTCACTGGATAGTCTGTGGACGACCGTAGGTGGGAGGGGATTTTCTGCAAATCCAAAAGGTTATCAAAGGTGACTTAGGCACAGGATGTAGAAAAGAACCCAAATGCGGCCAAATCCTCCGGCATACCCCGCGGCCGACACGTTTGGGAGGCTGACTCATACACTGAAAAATGGCCGTTCTTAACTACGAGAGTAGGAACGACATAGACACAGCGCGAAAAAAAGTCAAGGACCCATTCCTCCCGCCTGCACGGGGTAAGGGTCCTTTAAATGTCATGAAGAAGTGAAATCAAGCTTCTACTGCCCGAATCCCACCCGCGGACGCTGCCGCTCTTTGGTCTCCACGGATACTGAACGGATCGCCGTAATCGGAATGTAATGGACCTGATAGTCCGTCACGTATTTGATAAACTTCTCGCCCACCTCTTCCAGAACGCCATCCCCCAGAAAGGTGCCGTCCAGAAAATAAACCGCCGCTTTTTCTCCCTGCAATGCCGTTAACATGTTCTCTCTCTCCTTTACAATTGGGTGATCACTTTGTCGATAATGCCGTACTCCAAAGCTTCCTCGGCCGTCATGAAGAAGTCCCGGTCCATATCCTTCTCGACTTTGTCGATCGGCTGACCGGTCCGTTCCGAGGTAATGCGGACAATTCGTTCCCTCACCTGCAAAATGCGCTTCGCGCTGATCGCGATGTCGCTCGCCTGCCCCTGCGCCCCGCCGTGCGGCTGATGGATCATGATTTCGCCGTTCGGGAGACAGCAGCGTTTGCCGGTCGCTCCCGACAGAAGAAGAAAGGCCGCGAAGGAAGCCGCGAAGCCGGTGCAAATCGTATTCACCTGGGGCTTAATCAATTGCATTGTATCATAGATCCCGAACCCTGCCGAAGTGGAGCCTCCCGGACTGTTGATGTACATATGAATATCCTTGTCCGGGTCCTCCGCCGCCAGAAACAGCAGCTGCGCAATGACGCTGTTCGCGAGCTGGTCGTCGATCGCCGCCCCTACGAACACAATCCGGTCTTTTAGCAGCCGGGAGTAAATATCGTAGGAACGCTCACCCCGGCTCGTCTGTTCCAGCACATAAGGAATATAACTCATTTTCGCTTACCTCCACCGATTGGATTGAATGTTTTGTTCTGACCCGTATACGGTTGAAGGCGCCCGAAAGATACTGCAATTGATACTCCGATAAAATAATTTCAGCCGCGTATCGTTTCCGCATCGTTATTCGTTTACACTGGAAAGAAAGAAGGAATGGGTTCAGATATCGCTTATGCAAAAGGAGGAATACGCATGATCACTCCGAAACGCGCGGAAGAAGGGAAGCTGCCGGATGACAGCGGGATTATTCAATTACAGGCCGCTCTGAAAAGGTACTGTCTGTCGCTCACCCGCTCAAGCTGGGATGCCGAGGATTTGGTTCAGGACACCTGGGTAAAGGCGCTTAACCCCTTAAGGTCCGGGCACGGCAACCCTGAAGCCTTCCTGCTGCGGATCGCCAAAAATACATGGCTTGATGCGGCGCGGAGAAAAACCGCGCTGAGCCAAAAGCTGCCGCTGCTGCTTGATCCGGCGGCGGTTACGCAGAGCGGCGGAGATTTCGCCGCGGAAATGGCTCTGCAGGCGATGATGAAGCATCTGTCTCCGCTTCAGCGGACGGTGTTTCTCCTGCGGGACGTGCTGGAGTATTCGGCCGCCGAAGCCGCGGAGCTGCTGGGGACCACGGAGGGCGCCGTCAAAGCGGCGCTCCACCGGGCGCGCCGGGCGCTGCCTGCGCTGCGGGAGGAGCTGGCCCTGGGCGGTCCTCCGCTCCCGGAGGAGCCCGGCTTTCGCGCGCTGCTGGAGCGGATGGCGGCCGCTTGCGAGCGCGCGGACATTGCCGAGCTGATCGCGCTGGCTCGGCAGGAGGACGAACCAGCCGAGGCCGTCGGCTGGATGCAGGATGCCCGGCCGCCGTACAGCACAGGCCGGAGCGGCGGCGGCACCGTTATGCTCATGGCAGCATAAGGCCGCCCGCCTAACAAACAAGAAAGCGCCCTGCCGGCTTATGGCAGTGGCGCTTTTTTTATCGCAACAGGGGACTAGGAACGCATCAATACCCACTCCCGGGTACCCGCTTCCCGGCCGCGCGCAGCTTACTGCGAGCCGCCCTGCGCAGCCGGCTTTTTCCCGATTCCGAAGCGCGACGTTACCCTTTTGACAAGCTCGGGCAGCAGCGCAAAGGAATCTTTTTCAAACAGGGAATTGATGGCCAGATAAATCGGGAATATCACCGCAGACAGCACGATTCCCCATATTACAAACGATAGGTAGGAATGGACAGGGAGAGTGACGCTCTCCACGACCAGATAGATGAAGACGAACAGCGCGATATTGGCCCCCCACTTCTTAAACGTGAGCCACGGACTGCGATCCATAAGCCTGCGGTTGGCATAAAAAATCATATCTGTCGTGCGGTACAGCAGCGCCGCAATCGTGCCCATCAGTACACCATAGATTCCGAACAGCAGGACAAATCCAATCGAACAGACAAGATTGATCACCGATTCCAGAATCGATCTTCCCTGGGTGCTGCGGAAATGGCCGGCGATTTCGATCACATTGTCCACCGGAGCCCGGGCATTCATTAGCAGCTTGGCCGCGGCGAACAGCAGAGGCAGCAGAACATCGATGTAGTTATTGTCTTTGATTCCGGCCGTGTACAGATGCATGAACGGCAGAATCATAATCGTAACCACAGTGATCACCGCAAAAATAAACCCGGTATAGTACGTCTCGTACATGTTGTACATTTTTATAAACTTTTCCCGGTTATCGAAATAACTTTGGCCGAGTGCGAATTTGAAGCTGCCGGTGACCATATGCACCAGATTGTCCACGAAGTTGAACACCATATTATACAGGACGTAGATGCTTACGACCTTCAGATTCGTAAACAGGGTCAGCACGAGAATATCCGTATTTCGGAAAATCAGATAGGACAGCTCGTGGATGAGCGCGGAATTCTTTTGGCTGATCGCCCCATAATCGGGTTTCCGGTTAAGATCGATCCAGCTGTAATATTTACGGATATAGAAACGGTAGAACACAATCTGCAGCAGGATGACGATAAAATAAACCGCCTGTACGGCGATAATATTAAAGCCTTGCAGCAGCAGCACAATGCGGACCAGACTGTTGGCGACATTGGCAATGGTGCCGACCGATGAATCGATGTAGCTCTTCCCCTCGGCAAGCAGGAGCACTCTGAACTTCCCCTGAAAATAATAGTTGACCGCGCCGCCCAGCCCGCTGAGCGCCACAACCGCCATGACCGTCACCGCGTCAAAGCCAGATTCAATCACAAATGGATAAACTCCCGCAATCAGGACGACCGCGGCGAAATAATAAAGTCCCGTTTTTTTGTAATAAATCGAGGTAGCAGCCAAAATATCATTGATCTTGGAACGGTCGTTCTTACTGATCGGCCGGTAGAGGGCCTGAATCGACGCTGCGCCGACGCCAGCTTCCAGCAGTGACAAATAGGCGATGATCTGTGTGATGGAGGCAACCAGCCCATTGGCTTCTGAACCGTAATTCAGCATAATCAGCCGGGGAATAAAGAAGCTGAGCGCAATGGTAACCAACTGGCTGAGCAAGCCGATGGAGATATTGAGAAAGCTGCGTTTGGCAATCATACCGTTCCTCCTTTAGCTTCATATTGTAACTGCTTGGTTTAGTGCATTCCTTCCCTCGATTATTAGACAGCCATACTCCGGTTTCCGTTACGCCGTCGCATGACGGAGTGTGGAGCGGATACGGGACTTCAGCTTGATCGCCGCCTGCTGGCATCCGAGGAGCACCCGGTACAGCTCAGGAGCGATTAGAAATGCGCGGACATGCGCTTTCGCATTGCCGTTCTCTTTGGTCCAGCGCTTGATTAAATCACGCATTTCTTCATTTAAATGCGGGTAGTTCCTGTCAATATCCTGCAGCAACGTGCGGATGGACACTTTGCCCGAGCTTCCCAGGCAGGTCTTCAGATTATAAAAATAGTTCTCAATCATGTGGCGATACAGAAGCGTATCCTGAACCTCTTTCAGCTCAGGCCGTCCGTCCATATACATTCCGGCCCGCTTGAAGGCGTCCGCAAAGTCAAATTTCTTGACGTTGTATACGCCCGAGATAGACGTACTCCGGTGCAGATAATAAGACAACACACTGTCGATAAAAACAACGTCGGCCGCGCGCGCCAAAGCCTTAAACGTGTACTCCTGGTCCTCTCCGTTCACGCAGCCGGGCGTATAGAGAATCCCTTCCTCTTCCAGAAGTCGTCTCTTGTAGGCGGCGCTTGCCGTCCAGATCCGCATGTCCTGATTGACCAGCACATGCCGCAGCGCATCCGCGCCCGACATCCGCTTCGGAAGACGCGGGGTATCCCGGTAGAAATCGTAGAGCTGCTTCCCCTTCTCGTCGACCAGCGTCCATTTCCAGCATACTATATCGGGCTCTCCGTTATCCGCCGCCTTGGCGAAAGCTTCAACCAGACCGGGGGCCACATGATCGTCGCCGTCAAGAAACAGAACATAGTCGCCGACCGCTTCCTCGGTCCCCCGGTTCCGGGCGGCGCTGACTCCACCGTTCTCCTTGGTGATCAGGCGGCAGTTCGCCAACCGGCCGCTGTCGATAAAGTTCCGGACCGCCTGCCCCGTCCCGTCGGTGGAGCCGTCGTCAACGACAATCGTCTCAAAATCCTTGCTGCTCTGTCTGGCGAGCGATTCAAGCGTATAACCGATATACGCTTCGACATTGTACGCCGGAATGATCACGCTAAGCTTCACAAGCTCTCCTCCTTTTGACGGCTGTTCCTTCATTTATTACCAGTCAGAACGGCCGGCTTGAAATTCACGGCGTCCCCGCCGCCAATACTGTCCGTAAACAGCGCCTTCAGCTTGGCGCCGATGACCTCCTCGGAATACTGGGTGCGGACAATTTCGAGCGCCCGGTCCCCCATCTTCGCGCGGAGCTCGGGGCTTGACAGCAGCTTCCGCAGCGAGTCGGCCAGCCGAAGCGGGTCGAGATTCTCCGCAAGCAGCCCGTTCTCGCCGTCGCGGATCATGCCTCTGACCCCCATGACATTGAAGGCCGCGGCAGGCAATCCGCAGGCTCCAGCTTCCAGCAGGACCAGCGGCAGTCCTTCATAGCGCGAGGGAAGCACAAACAGCTCGCTGGCGTTGTAATAGTGCCTCAATTGATTTTTGTCGCGTACCGAGCCGAGCAGGATGATTTTGTCCTCCAGACCGGCATCCGAAATCCGCTTCCGCAGCTCCTGCTCATCCGGCCCGCTTCCGGCGATCAGCACCTTCAGCTCCGGAAAGTCATGAAGTGATTTGACCGCCTCAACGAGCAGCGAATGCGCTTTTTGATACTCATCCAGTCTTCCGACCGTTATGATGTACCTTGAACCGGGGTCCAGGTCCAGTGCGCGGCGCGCCTCTTCCCGGTCTTCCCGGTGGAAGATGGACTGGTTAACGAAATTCGGAATGATGCGAATGCGGTCTTTCATATGGGGCAAAGAAGCGAGCATGCTGCGATGCTCATCTTCGTTAAGTGTCGTCAAATAAGCGGCCTGGCTCAAGGTCCGTTTTTTGATCGGCATCAGGAATTTCGGTATGCTGCCTCCGTGATAGGCCGCCACGATCGGTATGCCAAGAGATTTGGCAACGCCGGCCAGCCGTTCAAACCGTCCGGAAGCATATTCCTGGGCATAGATGACATCGATGCCGTCGTCCTGCAGAATCCGCGCAAGGTCCGGCTGAATCGTGGAGGCGTACTGGGAAATGAATTTAAGCACGGGGGTCCGGGTTGCGTAAGGAATCCGGTCATACATCCGGTACAGCGTGCCAATCGGTATGAACTTGACCGTGCAATCGACCACTTTATGCTGATAGGTCCGGGCCTTGTCGCCGGTTTTGGTGAAATTGTAGATGGTGGTTGTGATCCCGTGCTCACGGAGCAGGCGGGCATAGTCAAACGAAAAATCATTATGATAGGACTCGACATACTCCCGTTCGTTGATGCCGAGGCCCTTGACGAAGAAATCCTCGAAGTAATTGGTGTGCATAAAAATGCCGATATGCATCATACGTTCCTCCCTGTAGATAAGAATTCGCACCTTGAGCGCGGCTCTGCCGGGCGATCTACATCAGGCTCTGATTCTTCTCTTTGCGGAACGGAAAGATCAGGGTGCTGTACAGCAGGCTGTAGAAGGCCTCGCTCGTCGACAGGATAAGAGCGGCCAATTTCAGTTTCGGCCCGATCGGCTTGGCCGTCAGGATGACGGACAGATTTTCGCGCAGGAACTTTTTGACCTTTTCGACATCCCCGCTCTGGGCGGTTCCGTCTTTTTGCCTGAGCAGATAATTATACAGCTCCATCGCTTCATTAATGACGACATTGGCGGCCCAGCCCCAGGTAGCCTTATCGATTTTGTCCCGGTACTGGCTTCTGACCTTATCGTACTTCTCATAGGCTCCGTAGAATTTGTCCTGGAGCTTCTTCAGATTTTTGCTTCCGGTGATGCTCTCTTTGCGCTTGAAGTAAAAATATTTCGGAATGTTGACCAAAGACACCTTGGAAGCCTTCAGGAACAGCTTATAGGTTGTCGGAGTATCCTCGTAATACACCCCGACGGGATAGTTGACATTGCGGAACAGCTCTCTTTTGTACAGCTTGTCCCAGGCCAGATTCTTGATCCGGACGTCCATCAGCAGCTCGCTCAATCCTTCCACATTGCCAAGCACGCGGGGATAGCCGTCAAAATTGTTGATCTGGAACAGCTCGCCCTCAACCACCTCGTAGTGGCAGCATACGGCGATGTCCGAATCATTTTCGATTATGGAATGGTACAGCAGCTCATACATATCGTCGGCAACCCAGTCGTCCGAATCGACAAAGCCGACGTATTTGCCTTCGGCGATATTAAGACCCCAGTTTCTGGCGTCGGACAATCCGCCGTTCGGCTTATGAATGACCCGCACTCTCGGGTCCTTGGCGGCGTACTCGTCGCAAATGGCGGGACAGTTGTCGGGAGAGCCGTCATCGACTAGAATCAGTTCAAAGTTCTCGAAGCTCTGTGCCAGAATCGAATCCACGCATTTGCGGATATAATTTTCCACCTTATACACAGGCACAATGATGCTGATTTCCGGTTTCATCGAAGCAGGGCACCCCTTTCCATGGATAATAAAGTAAGACCAAAGATTCACGTTCGGAGGACCTTGGACTCCCCGGTTCCGCTTTAGGAAACCTTCTGAAACCGGCTCGAATCCCAAATCCGTTTATAGGCTTAACCTCAATATATTTATCGCAAGAAAAAAGGTCAATGGACTTTCAGAAAACACGGCAAAAATGGCTCTAACGTAGTAGAAGGGGGTACCCTCGTAGAGGGGGAAATTCGCTAAAAAAAGAGGAGTTTCGCGCTTAAGCGATCCCCCTCCATTTTGCTCCCAATATATCTGTTCCCTATATAATAGTAGAATCGTTGTTCATACTCCCGGGCAAATGGCCCGGCTACTCGGCAATCGCCTTTTCCAGCTCTTCGACATAGGCCAGTCCCAACTTTGAAAGCGCGGCGTCCTTATGGCAGATCCAGCCCACATTGATGCTCTCGTCGCAATCGAGCGGAACGGGAATGATCTCGTTGCCGTTCAAATCCGCGCTAAGCACGCCCGTCGATATCGTGTAGCCGTTAAGGCCGATCAGCAGATTGAACAGCGTCGCCCGGTCGTTGACCCGGATGCTCTTGGGGTGCGACAACGTGCTGAGAATTTCCTCCGAGAAGTGAAAGGAATTGTATTCCCCCTGCTCAAAGGACAAATACGGATATTCATGAAGCTGGTCGATGGTCACGATGGACTGCTTGGCCAGCGGATTATGGATGCTGATAAAAATATGCGGCTTCGCGATGAACAGGCTGTTGAAGACCAGCCCCGCGTCCTTGAGCAGCCTGCCCATCACCTTGGCGTTGAACTCATTGAGATACAGAATGCCGATCTCGCTGCGCAGGCTTTTGACGTCCTGAATGATTTCGTAGGTCTTCGTCTCACGGAGCGCCATTTCGTATTCTTCCTGGCCGTGCCGGCGCACCAGGTTCACAAAGGCGTTGACCGCAAAAGCGTAATGCTGGGTGGACACGGAGAAATGCTGGGGCGACGGCTTGGCGCCAAGATACCGGTTCTCCAGCAGTTCGGCCTGCTCGACCACCTGCCTGGCGTAGCTTAGAAACTCCGCGCCTTCCTTAGACAGCGAAATGCCTTTGTTGGTGCGCTCAAAGATCGTGATCCCGATTTCTTCTTCCAGATCCCGGATCGCGTTGGACAGGCTGGGCTGGGAAATGAACAGCCGTTTGGCGGCTTCGTTCATCGAACCGCGGCCCGCCACCTCGATGACGTATTTCAATTGTTGTAGAGTCAATGGGACGATTCCTTTCTCAAACAGGCTTATAGATAGTTTTAGCTTGGATCCGGTTCCAGGTTGCTGCAGGCAAAGCCCTGTTCCCGGAGCGTGCGTTTGGCGTCCCCGTACTCCGGATTGGCGGCGAAGAAGGCGGCGACACGGGCGGTCCAGTCTTTTTCCTCCAGCCCCTGAGCTTTCAGCGCCTGCCGGTTGCTGTCGTTCATTTCCTGCAGGTATCCGGCCAGATCGGGATTATAGCTCTCCTCGTGCCAAACCGCGGGCAGCGGAAGCCGGGGCTGCTTGGGCACTTCGGCCTCGGGATACCCGACACACAGACCGACTACCGGGAATACGTATTTCGGCAGCTTCAGCAGGTCGATGACGCCCTGCGTATTCCGCCGGATGCCGCCGATCGGAATGACGCCGAGGCCCAGCGACTCCGCCGCGACGATCGCCGCTTCCAGCGCGATGCCCACATCCGTCGCCCCGATCAGCAATGCATCCACATCGCGCTCTGCTTCAAATGAAGTCTCCTCGATCTCGCCCGCCAGCTTGGCGCGGTAAAAATCCATGCAGAACATGAGAAACACCGGTGCTTCGGCGACATGCTTCTGGTTCCCGCTGAACTCCGACAGCTGCCGCTTCCGCTCTTCGTCCCGGACGGAAATCACCGTCACGTGCTGGCCGTTGATCCAGGAAGGAGCCGCCTGCGCGGCTTCGATGATGGTCCGCAATGCTTCCGTTTCCACTTCCCGCTGTGCATACTGCCGGTAGGAGCGGTGATTTTTTAATGTAGCAATAACTTCATTCAAAAGAATGTTCCTCCTTCATATTTTCTAAGCTAAGCCCTATTATAACGGATATCGCACAAAAAAACGCCCGGGCGCTTATGCGCTCAAGGCGTTCGGTAATTTCAGGCAGCAGCGTCGAAATCGTCATCAAGGACCGCATGTTTCAGTGTACTTCCTCGCCTTGGTAGATGCCGGATATCTCCCTGAATTTGAACTGGCATTTCAGAAATACCGGGACGATGTCCGGATCGAAATGCTTGCCCGCATCCCCCGTGATAATCGCCACCGCCTGTTCATGGGACATGGCGTCCTTATACACCCTTTTGCTGGTGAGTGCGTCGTAGACGTCAGCCACGGCCATCAGCCTTGCCGAGAGCGGAATGTTTTCCCCCGCAAGTCCTTCAGGATAGCCTGTGCCGTTCCATTTTTCATGATGGGAATACACGATTTCCTTGGCATAACGAAAAAAAGTCTCGGTCTTGTTCATCAGCTGCTCCGCCCGCAAAATCGCCTCTTTCCCCAGCGTCGTGTGGGTTTTCATGATCTCGTACTCTTCCCGGGTCAGCGGACCCGGCTTCTGCAGGATATAATCCGGGATGCCCACCTTCCCGATATCATGAAGCGGAGCGGAGGCGGCAATCAGATCGACGCTCTCCTGGCATAAATACGAGCTGTACTTAGGAGTCCGGCTAAGCTGGGTGGCCAATTCTTCGACATACAGCTTCGTCCGCTGGATATGGTTCCCCGTATCAATATCCCGGATCTCGGCAAGAGCGGCCATGGACATAATGCTGACTTCCTGAATCAAAGATATTTCTTTGATCCGTCTGGAAATTTCGGTCTCAAGAAAATGGTTCTTGTCCTTGAGAAAATCCTTCGACCGCTTGAGCGTCAAATGGGTCTTCACCCTGGACAGCAGAATTGGCGAGCTGATCGGCTTCGTAATATAGTCAACCGCTCCCAGCTCGAACCCTTTATTCTCATCCTCCACCTCTTCCTTGGCAGTCAGGAAAATCACCGGTATATCCTCCAGCTCCCTGTCCATCTTCAGCCTCCGGCATGTTTCATAGCCGTCCATCACCGGCATCATGATGTCGAGCAGAATCAAATCGGGCGGTGCGGCTTTGGCTACTGCAAGCGCCCTCTCTCCGTTCGTTGCAACTTTCACCTTATACCGCTCTTTCAGCAGGCCGCTCAGTAAAGCAATATTGTCAGGCGTATCGTCCACCACTAAAACAACGGGTCTCAGGTCAAGCATCTTTATCAACCCCTATATCCAAGTTGCCGTTCCTTACCGCCCTTTCGATCCGGTCAATCGCATCTTCGTAATCGAATATTCCGATCGAGCGGGCCGTTAAGCGCCATTCCTCCGGCTCCATCCATGCCTTCAACTGGTCCTTGACCGATTGAAAATAATCGGAGGCTTCACTGTCGCTCTCCTTCAGGAGTACAAGCAATTTCCTTACGGCCTGCTCCGCTGGACGGGTTGGAACCTGTGCCTCGATTTCGAGCAGACGGGCTTCCCGTAACCGGGTCCGGATTTCTTCCGTAATGCTCAGGACACCAGCTTCGAGCTTGTCCAGAACCAGATCGGTCTCCTCTCCGGCAAGCCCCGCCGCAAGCATTGTGACGGCTTCGTCGGCCAGAAGCTGCACTTCCAGGGCGCCGACATTACCGGATACGCCTTTTAAGTTATGGGCGAGCCGGTGGGCCGTCGCGAAATCCTGCCTCTGCGCGGCCCTTTTGACCTGAATCACGGTATTCCCGTGGTTGTCTGCATATTTCTGCAGCAGGCTGACGTACAGCTTGACATTATACCCGGTCCGCCTAAGGCCGTTAACGGTATCGATTCCGGCAAATTGCGGAAAGTACGGAGCCTCGAAAGGAGTCCCGATACCTTGTTCATTGATCTCAACCGAGCGGCTATCGCTCAGCAGCCTGCGTTTCCGGTTGTCCGAAACCCATCTGTCCAGAATGGCGAACAGAATATCCGGGTCGATCGGCTTGGGCACATGATCATTCATGCCGGCCGTCAGACACTTCTCCCTCTCCTCCGGCATCGTCCGGGCCGTCATGGCGATAATCGGCAGCCGCGGGGTCAGCTCCCGGATGGCCCGCGCGGCGGCAAATCCGTCCATTACAGGCATTTGCATATCCATCAGCACCAATTGATAATGCTCCCCGGGCATATCCCTCACCATGCGAACGGCCTCCGCTCCATTCGGGGCGATCTCCGCTTCGATTCCCTGACTTTTAAGCAGCTCTACGGCGATTTGCTGGTTAATTTCGTTGTCTTCGGCCAACAGGACCCTTATTCCCGCCAGCTTATAATCCTTCTCCTTTACGATTGAGGGAACGGACAATCCCCCGTTAAGGGTAGCGAACCGACTGATAATCATGTCATAGAGCAGTGACTGATTGACCGGCTTGACCAAATAATCGTCTACATTCCCGGTGTCAGTCTGGTTAAGGAAATCGTCCCTTCCGAAAGCCGTAACGAGGATCACTGCGGGAACATGCCTTAAAGACGCATTGTTCTTAATCCTTCGGGCGAGTTCGGTGCCGTATTTGCCCTCGATCTCCCAGTCCAGGAACACGGCTTCGAATGGCTCACCGGCATCCGCCTGTTCAAGAGCAAGCAGCGCCTCTTCGCCGGATGACACGGCCGTCGCCCGGCATTCAAAATCCCGCAAATAATCGGCCAAAAGCTCTCCAGCGGCCCGGTTGTCGTCTACGACAAGCATCCGGAGCCTTCCAAGCTCAACAGGTACCGCTCTGGCCGGAGAGACGCTCTCCGCGCCGACGCCGAACCAGGCCGTAAAGGCAAAGATGCTTCCCTCGCCCTCCTTGCTCTCCACCCACAGCGTTCCTCCCATCATCTCGACGAGTCTGCGGCTGATGGCAAGCCCAAGTCCCGTACCGCCGAATTTGCGTGTGGTCGAGTTGTCCGCCTGGGTAAACGCCTGAAAAAGTCTGGCTTCCGCTTCTTTACTGAGGCCGATGCCCGTATCCCGCACGCTGATCTTCAGCTTGATCCTGTTGTCCACTCGGCGGACCTGCTCCGCCCGGACAACGACTTCTCCCGTCTCGGTGAATTTTACCGCATTGCTTACCAGATTAGTCACGATCTGCTGAAGGCGGAGCGGATCGCCGGTCAGATTCTGCGGTACATCCGCCGGTATGTAATACATCAGCTCCAGGCCTTTTTCGTAAGCGGACTGGCTTGACAGGGCAACCGAATCCGTGATCACCTCCTGAAGCTCAAACCCGGTATCCTCAAGCTCCAGCTTGCCGGATTCGACTTTGGAGAAATCCAGAATCTCGTTGACGATGCCAAGCAGGGAGGTCCCGGCATTATGAATTTTGGACAAATAATCCCGCTGCTTGGGGCTGAGCTCAGTTTTGAGCGCCAGATGAGCCAGTCCGATAATCGCGTTCATTGGCGTTCGGATTTCATGGCTCATGTTGGCCAAAAACTGCGACTTGGCGGCCGTTGCCTCTTCGGCGACGTGCAGAGCCGTTTTAAGCTCCTCTTCCTTCTTCTTCGTCTCGGTAATATCCTCGGAAACGCCCAGAAGAAAGAGCGGCTTGCCGTCGGCATCCAGAATCGGCACCTTTGAGGCATGGACATACCGGAGAGAGCCCTCCTCGCCGTCGCCCGGCAAAATTTCAATTTCGTTCACGGCTTGCCCGATCTCCAGAACCTTACGGTCCGTACTGTTCAGCTTCCTTGCCACCTCTTGCGGGAACAGATCGTAATCGCACATCCCCGGCATTTCATCTGTCGACAGACCAAGGAAATCGGCGCAGGCCTGATTCGCTTTGTAGAAATTGAGCGTTTCGGCGTCCTTGACGTACAGCATGACAGGAATATGATTGATGATGACATCGAGGAAATTCCGGCTTTCCAGCAGCTCTTTTTCCTTCGTCTTCAGATCCGTAATATCCGTCATTATGCCTAAATATCCTCCCACGGAGCCGTCGGAACGGTGATAGGCCGAAAGAGAATACAGAATATCATGCTCTTTTCCGTCGGCAAAGGGCCTTCTGAGCTGCCTTTGGGAGGGTAGGCCATTACGGCTTACTTCCTTCCGCATATCGTCCAGTACCCGATAGCTGTCACGGGGCATGTACGACAAGTCCCTCGCATGCAGTCCGGTCAGTTCCTGGCGATTCACATTAAACGCACTCTCGTAAGCGGTATTGCAGCCAAGGAAATAACCCTCGACGTCCAGGTAAAATAACGGGTGGGGCAAAGTGTCAATGAGCTGGGAGGTGAAATAGAACTGGTCGGACAGCTCCCTTTTGATGCGTTTGTACTCGGACACATTCTCTTTAATGCCGACATAATGAGTGATGTTCTGGCTGCTATCCTTGATGGACGAAATAATGGCGGCTTCCATGTACTTCTCTCCGCTCTTCTTTTTGTTGATGAATTCCCCCTGCCACTTGTCGCCCCGGCTGATGGTCTGCCACATTTCCCAGTACATCTCGGGCTTTGCTTCTTCCGATTTCAGAATACCCGGCGTCTTGCCGATCAGTTCTTCCTTGGTGTAACCGGTCAACTCCGAGAAATAAGGATTGATGTACTGGATCCGGCTGTGCGCATCGGTGATCACAATGGAAAGCGGCGACTGCTCGATCACATTCAGATACAGGCGCAGCTGCTCGTTGTATTTCTTCTCGGTTTCCAGCAGCTGTTTGGCCGCCCGGAACTGCTTCACGTACAGGCGTACGATAAAATAAGCCATAACGAATATCGCCAGATAAACGATGCTATGTATGGAAGCCAAGAGCGGCATCCTCCCCTCAGAGTCTTCCTGGTTTTCCTGAAAACTCCCTTTATCTTTTCTTCGACATCATTCAACAAAAAAATTAGACCGGACACTCGCTGGTTGCGCTTACAAAAATAATATTGTGACAGGCCGCCGCCATAAATTCAAACGGCCGCCAAGCACCCTTATCAGGCTGCCCGACGGCCGTGTCTTCAAACCCAAAATGATCCTATTTTACCGTTTCATTGTACTGCTTGAGCTTGTCTGTGATCTGCGACGCTGCATCCTGAAGTGCCTTGTCCGGCTGCTTCTGTCCGTTCAGCGCCTCTTCGATGGCCCCTTCAACGATTTGGCGCGCTTCCGGGAAAATGCCCATGACCGCACCCGAAGTGGCATTCGAGGCGCTTGAAGCGTGAAGCTGATCAACAGCAGTCTGGAACTGCGGGTATTTGACCATATTGTCTTTCAGAACCTGCTGGTCGTAAGCAGCCTTCGTGATGGGGAAGTAACCGGTGCTTACGCTCCACTCGGCCTGCACTTCCGGCGAAGCCACATATTTGATGAACTCCCATGCGGCTTTCTGCTCCTCCTCCGGCTTGTTGTTCATGATATAAAGGCTGGCTCCGCCGACAACGACGCCGCCTTCATTGACACCTTCCGGTCTTGGCAGGAAGCCGGTTCCCACCTCGAACTTGCCGCCTACCGCATCCACCATCTTCCGGAGAGCCGCCGTCGAGTTTAGGGTCATCGCCACCTGGCCGGCTGCAAATGCGCTGTCCGTGTCATCCGTATCCCGTCCGAGGTTGGCGACGGCTTTTTCATCCACCATCTTTTTCCACCAATCCAGCGTATTCACTCCAGCCTCCGATGCCAGCAGAGACTCTGTTGCAGCTTGATCGCGGCCATTGCCGCCGTTCACATACTCCGCGTTCTGATTGGCGAATAGCTGCTCCATGAACCAGCCGTAGATTGCGATAGCCGCTCCCGGCTTGCCGTTCTTGCTCAGTGCTTTGGCGGCCGCTTCAAATTCTTCGAAGGTCTTGGGCGGATTCTCGGGATCGAGTCCCGCCGCTTTAAAGGCATCCTTGTTGTAATAAAGAATCGGATTGGACGTGTTGAACGGCATCGCGTTCAGTTGGCCGCCAATCGTATAGTAACGGATGATGTTCGGTTCCAGGGAAGACAAGTCAAATTTATCCTTGTCGATAAACTTTTGTACAGGAGTAATCATCTTGGAGTCGATCATAAATTTGCTGCCGATCTCATACACCTGCATTAGATCCGGGCCGCTGTTCGAGCCGAGCGACGCCTTCAGCTTGTTGAGGCTCTCATCGTATTTGCCCTGATAGACGGCTTCAACCTGAATCTCCGGATGGCTTGCGTTAAAATCGGACACGATCTTGTTAATCGCTTTCTCTCCGGCGCCAGACATGGAGTGCCACCAGGTGATTTTCACCGGTGCAGCCGCGGCGTTAGTCGTCCCTTTATCGCTACCAGATTCGTTGTTAGACGACGTATTGTTTGCTTCAGTGTTCGCGTTAGCGCCCGAATTCCCTCCGCAGCCTGCCAAGACCAGCATCAGCATGGCGAGCACCAGAATCATTCCTCGTCTGAACCGCAGTCTTCCAAAGCCAAACCTTTTCATTGTCTTAACCTCTCCTTTTCCATTATCCGTCTTTTGGTTATATCTATCATCTGCAGAATGCAGCTGATTTCTCGGTTGGCCCCGGTCTTCTAGCCTTTCAGCGCTCCCGCCGCCATGCCACGCACCAGCTGCTTCAAGCCAAACATAAGCAGCAGCAGCGAAGGCAGAATCGCGAGTGTGATGCCGGCGAACACGAGGTTCCATGACGTCGATTCCTGAAATTCCAGCATGGAAATGCCGATCTGCACCGTCCGCATCCCTTCGCTGTTCGTAATCAGCAGCGGCCACAGATAAGCGTTATACATGTTCAAGAAGGAATAGACGGCCAAGGTGCCAATCGCGGGACGGGACAGCGGCAGCACATGCTGCAAAAAATAGCGGATATGCCCGCAGCCATCCATCCGGGCCGCTTCGAACAACTCCTTAGGCAGCTGAAGAAAGAACTGGCGCAGCAGGAAGGTGCCGAAGGCCGTCGCCAGAAACGGGACGGTCATTCCCTGATACGTATCGAGCCAGTTCAGGCTGCGGACGGTCAAGTAATTCGGGATCATCGTCACTTCCCAGGGAACCATCATTGAAGCGACGAACAGGCTGAAGATGAAGCTCTTGCCCTTGAACTCCATTTTGGCAAAAGCGTAAGCCGCAAGGCTTGCCGTAATGAGCTGCCCCGCCATCACGATGCCCGACACGAGAAACGTATTCCCGATGAATGCCGCAATCGGCACGATTCCGAATACGTCGATGAAATTGGCCGGATTGAACGTGTGCGGAACGATGGACGGCGGGAAGGCGCTCGCTTCCTCCGGCTTCATCACGGACAGAAAGAAGCTGTACGCCACCGGATACAGTGTGAATACGGCAAGCACGGTTAAGATGAGATAGACGGTGGCCCGTTCGGCGATACGCTTGTTCATTGATAATGCACCTTCCTTTCCACCCATTTGAACTGAATCAGGGTAAGGAGCAGGATCACCAGGAACAGCATCAGCGCCTGCGCGCTGCCGGTTCCGAAACGGAAATTTACGAAAGCCTCCCTGTAAATGGAGTAGACGAAGACATTTGTGCTGTTCATCGGACCGCCCTGGGTCAAAATGTTAATCTGGCCGAACGATTGAAAGGCGCTGATGATCGATACGACCAGAACGAAGAACAGTGTCGGAGACAGCAGCGGAACCGTAATCCGGCGGAACATGGCGAGCGGCCCCGCGCCGTCGATCTTGGCGCTCTCGTACATATCATCCGGAATGCCCTGCATGCCGCTGGAAATAACAATGTAATTGAACCCAAGATTCATCCAAACGGTCATGAGCGAGACGGACAGCAGCGCCCACTTTGGACTGGTCAGCCAAGGCACCGGCGCGAATCCGGCCAGCTCCAGCCCGTAGTTCAGCATGCCAAGCGACGGATGAAACAGGAACTTCCAGATGACGGCCGCAGAACCCACGGACAGCACCATCGGAAGCGAGAAGGCGAATTGGAACGGCCGCTTCCCCCTCAGAAGATTGTGGGTGAGCGCCGCAAGCGCGAGCGCGATCAGCATTCCTGCAGGAACGGTGAGTAGCGTGAACAGCGCGGTGACACGAATACCGTCCAGGAACAGGCCCGATGAGAATAAGGACTTGAAATTATCCAAGCCGACAAAAGAGGCTACCCTTCCGGCCGGATCTGTGCTGTACAGGCTGAGGTACACCGACCGCAGCAGAGGATAGAACATGAATACGCCGAACAGCAGCAGCGAGGGGGCCAGAAAAACGTAGGCAAGCATGTTTTCACGTATTTTCAGCCTTTTTAACGATATGGACCGCCGGGCGGCAGCGGAAGAAGCGCGTCTTGTTCCGGCAGGAAGGCTCCATTGATTATCAAGCTCGCTCAAGGTGAATACCTCCTTATTCGTTGAAATCTGCTCTTGTACAATCCTCTGCAAGTGTAAGACTTGAATGTAAACCGAAAACGACGGGAAATTCTGGCTGACGTAAAACTTTAGTAAAACTGTTAACCGAATGAAAAAACACAAAAAAGCTGTCCCGTAAATTGCATACTCAGGGACAGCTTCGGTTAAAGGGTGCGCGGCCAGCGGGTCTGGGCTTCAAATGAAACGGAATTTCTCCATCTTAATTTTGTCGAAAAGGACCTATGTCAAGCCTGAACGGGAAATCCTCCGCCTTAATCAGGCTTTTTGCCGAAAACAAAGAAATCGCAGAGTATAAGCCGGAGCTTTTCCCGCTTATGCTCTGCGATGCCCTTTTTTCTTAAAATAAGGAGGAGCTTTTCCTGCTCATGCATACTCCTACCTGCAGATTATAGTGAAGCCCACCATAGCCAGCAGCTCCCAATTTCCCGGGAAAATCACCTAATCCTGCATCATGCTCTCAAACAGCCTTTCAGTATCCTCCCGCTTGCACAGCTCCCGCTCGGGATTCATGACGGCGGCCGCTCCGGCGGCGATGCCGAAGCGGACGGATTCCGCCAGCGGCCCCCCCTGCTCCAACCGGTAGACAACTCCGGCCACCAGACTGTCGCCCGCGCCCACAACGCTGACAACGGGTACCTGGGGAGCGGTAATATGCTCGGCTCCTTCCTTGGAAATCATGAAGGCGCCCTTCGCTCCCAGCGAAACGATCACCGCTTCGGTACGTCCTTCCGCGATGAGCTTCTCCGCCGCAGCCTTCACATCATCGTCGCCCGTAAGCGTCATTCCGGTCAACTCTTCCAGCTCGCGGGCATTGGGCTTTAGCAGATACACGCCCGCATCGGCTGCCCGCTGAAGAGCTTCCCCCGAGGTATCCACGATGACCCGGCAGTTCCAATCCTTGACGGATTTGATGATCTGCGCGTAGTAATCCGCGGGACATCCTGGAGGCAGACTGCCGCTTAAGACCAGATAATCCGGCTTGGTCTTGAGCTGATTTAATTGATCCAGACACCGCTGCCGGTCGTCCTCGCCAAATGCCGGACCCGGCATATCGAATCGAAATTGCTGCCCGGTCGACTCCTCCAGAACAATCAAATTCTCTCTTGTTTGTCCCTTAATTGGGATAGACTGATGCTCAACGCCCTCTTGCTCCAGCATTTGATGAATCAGCTGCCCATGCAATCCTCCCGACGCGTATAGAGCCAAAGCCTTTCCGCCCAATCTGTGGATGGCCCTGGAGACGTTAACTCCGCCTCCTCCGGGTTGATAGGTCGCTTCACGGCAGCGGAGTTTATGGTCGGGAACCACCTGCTTTATGGCTGTGCTGGCGTCCACGCTTGGGTTAACGGTCAAAGTAACAATCATTTCCGCATCTCCTTTTTTGGGGAACCTCGTTATATTCTACCTAAACGGTATACTTCACATTTACCCTTTTTATACATAGGTAGGCTGGACCCGAGTGAATTCCCCAAGAAAAAACGGCCCGTCGTCACCCGGTTGCTCCTATTATCCGAAGAATCAGTCTTCCCTATGTTTCATCAGCTCCGTCTGCGCCTCCACAGCCGGTAGCCTTTCCTGACCGCTTCCAGCACCGTGTCCGGAACGCGAAACACGCCAAGAGAAGCAATCGGCCGGTACAGACGGCTGTATGCTTTTTTGAAATCGCTCCACATGGTGCAGTCTTCCTGCTTCAAAAAATCCGAAATGTCCACGATCAGGCCGCGCCCGTCCCCCAGCATTACATTTTTGGCGTGGACATCATGGGGATGGAGCCCCCGGGAAACGGCATATTTCAATGCCTCGTCAATGTCGCGGACAGCCTGATCGGTGATGGGAATCCCACGCTTCATGCAATTGTAGAAGGTTACTCCCCTAAGCCGCTTGAGCAGCAAAAAATTAGTGCCGGCATAATAAAGCAGCGAGTAGGCGGGATGCGAACCGAGACGCCGGTAAACCTCCACTTCTTCTTGAAGGCCCGGTCTTCCGGGAGCATATATCTTCACCGCATAATCCTCGTACTCCGGATGGAAGAGCACCGCGGCATAATTCCCCGATCCAAGGAGCACCCACGGCTTCGGAACGCTTCGGACCTCGATCGGGTCCTCCGGTTCCACGCTCTCCAAGACCAGATGCTCCAGCAGCTCTTCCTGTATGATTTCCAGCAGCTTCTCCATGCCTTACCCCCTGCGGCTTCATTCGACCAATTCAGTCACGGTTCTGCCCTCAGGCAGCCCTCCTCTGTCTCCAGTTTAAGGCATATTGTGCAAAAACACATCCAAAGACCGCAGCAATGGCTCCATGGCGGTGTTCTTACGGCTTACACAAACAAACAGGCCGGCCAAGGTTTGATCCTTGATCGGCCTGCAGGTATACGGTTCCTTATGGAACCGGCTCCGAAAAATGTACGAAAATTATGCCAATACGCCCAGCGCGTATCCGATAATGCCTACAGCGAATAAAGCAAAGATTAGAGCGATTGCGTTCACTTTCTTTTTAAGCAGCTTCATGCAGAGGAAGGTCAGCAGCAGAGGCAGCAGTCCAGGCATCAACTGGTCGAGAATCATTTGCACCGTCGTAATTACTTCTTTGCCGTCAGCGCCCGTATATTTGGAAACGACAAGCGGAACGTTGATACTGGTCCATTTGGAGACTAACGCGCCCATGACGAATAGTCCAAGAATGGAAGCCGATTCCGTCAGCTTGCGCAGCCGGTTACCCGACATATCGGATACAATTTCCGTACCCTTCTCATAGCCGTATTTCAAGCCGTACCACTTGGTCGCCAGACGGCACACGTTGAAGAGAAGGAAGAACAGGAGCGGTCCGACAATGCTGCCGGTCAGAGCGATGGAAGCGCCAAGCGCCGCGAGTACCGGACGGAGGGTTCCCCAGTAAATCGGATCGCCCACACCGGCGAGCGGACCCATCAGACCGACCTTCACCCCGCTAATAGTAGCGTTATCAATTGGCTGCCCATTGGCTTTCTGTTCTTCCATTGCGGCCGTTACGCCCATAATCGGGGCCGAGATAAACGGCTGCGTATTGAAGAATTCCAGGTGCCGCTTCAAAGCTTCCTTCTGATCTTCTTTCTTGCTGTACAGGCGCTTGATTGCCGGAATCAGCGTTACGCAGAAGCCGATCGACTGCATCCGTTCAAAGTTGAACGATCCGAGCAGAAACCAGGAGCGAACAAACATGCTGTTTATATCTTTTTTAGTTAATTTCTTATCTTCCATTGCGTAATCCCCTCTTTCTTTGGAAGCTTGCTACAGCTCATCGATTTCTTCGACCGCCGCGCTCTGCGCGTTATATTTCGGATTCAACTGGATGTACAGGATGGCCAGAACCGCGCCCACAATACCGAAGCCGACCAGGTTGATGCCCGTAAACGCTGCCACGACAAAGCCCAGGAAGAAGAAAGGCATCAGGTAACGGGCGGACATCATGTTGATAACCATGGCATAACCGACGACGACGATAAATCCGCCCGCAATTTGCAGACCTCTCGTGACAACTTCCGGAATGGAATTCAGCAGGCTCGTAACGAGACCCGTTTCAGCTGCAACCGCTACCAAAACAGCCGGTAATGCGACACGCAGACCTTGGAGCAGCAGCGCTATAAAGTGGCATAGCTCAATTCCCCTGAAATTCGATGATTCCGCATATTTATCGGCCAAATGCTGGAAAAATACGGTAATCGTCCGGACAAAAATCGTAAGCACCTGACCTGCGGCCGCAATCGGTATGGCGACGGCAATACCGGCGCCTATCGACTGATGACCCACGATGACAAGGATCGTGGAAACCACACTCGCGAGCGCGGCGTCGGGAGCCATGGATGCGCCGACGTTCATCCAGCCCAGCGCCATCAGCTCCAAGGTGCCGCCAAGAATAATCCCGGTCTTGATATCGCCGAGGACCAGACCGATCAGCGTGCACGCAATCAGCGGACGATGCGTCTGTCCTTCGTCGAGTACACTGCCCATGCCGCATATGGCGGCAACAATCGCTACCATTACGATTTCAAAAGTACTCATGTCATAACCCCTCTCTTATTTCCTTTGGCTATAAATCCTGAATCTTGGACATCAGATTCACCTTTGGATCGCTGGCGACTTTTCTGATCTCCAATTCGATTCCCTTTTCATGAAGCTTGCGGAACGCTTCGACGTCCTGCTTGTCGACCGATACCGCTCCGGTAATCTGTGTCTTGCCTTCTTTATAGCACATGCCGCCGACATTCACCGATTTGAACGGGACCCCTCCTTCCACCACCCGCACAACGTCGGTCGGGTTGGTAAACAGGAACAAGGTTTTGAAGTCGGCATACTTTGGATTATTATAGGCCTCGATCGCTTTATCTATGGTAACGACATACGCCTTAATCCCCGGAGGAGACACTTGCAGCAGCAGGGTCTTCCGCAATGTATCCGCTGCCACTTCATCGCTCACCGCGATAATTTTGTTGCACTTCGTTTCTTTAACCCAAACCGTAGCTACTTGACCGTGAATCAGGCGGTCGTCAATCCGAACAAATGAAATTTCCATCTTATAACTCCTCCTCTGCTTGGCTTTCTCTTATGCTGCGGAACGATTTCATTGAATCACGGCCAGCGCTGATCGCCAGTTGAGCCAATCCTTCCAGATGCTCCGATGAACGGTTGACCAGAACATCAACAACCATGGGCAGGTTCACTCCGGATACAATGTCTATGTTCTCATAGCCGGCAGCAATCCGGCTGGCGGCGTTGTACGGGCTGCCACCAAACAAATCGACAAGAAAAATAGCGCCGTCGCTCCAATCAAGCGTTTCCAAAGCTGCTTTGAATTTATCGACAAGCCCGCTAACGCTCTCACCGGGTTCAAATGTAACTCCCGCCACATTTTCCAACTGTCCGTAAACCATCGATGTCGACCTCAGCAGTTCCTCCGAAAATTTTCCATGTGTGCCAACAATAACTGCTATCATTCATTTCACCCCCTTGAATTGCCCTTCGTCCATATTTAATATGCAAGACCCGTGCCAAACTTCTGTATCGCCCAAAAAAATTTTTGAAAAAACAAAAAATCCCCGCTGTATCAGGGATTTTTGTTCGCTTGAAAACGCTAGCTTTGGTTCTATTTTTTATCTGTCATACACAAATGTAAACGCTTCATACTCTAGGCTTCTATAATGGGGCTGTTTTATATACATCGCTCAACATTTCGCAAATATAATATTTTTCATCGTCGGTCAGGGTTAAATTAATACCTGAGGCAAAAATACCGCAGGCCCGGTTCACCGCATTCATGATTTGCGGATCAAGCGTCCCTGTCTCTCCACGGTAAACTAACCCGTCATGTATAACCATCCGCTCCAGCGCGTGGGCCGTGTGGATGGCAAGCTGGACCTTCATCGCATATTCAAATTCGAGCTTAAGTTCCTGTTCCAGCTCCTGAACGAAATTCATCAAGGTGCCCAATATTTTGTGGGGATTCAGGTACGTCAGAAATTCCTTCAGGCTGTCCTCGCACAAATCCTTGATGACCACGCTCTCACTGGCCTGCACTACAGGCAGCTCATGATTCAGAAGCAATTCCCGCAGCAGCTCTTCGCCGCTTGCGTCAATCAGCTGCTCCAATGGAATGAACGGAACGGTCCGGTCGACAGGCCGCTTTACTCCAATAACAGCCAGCACATCCTGTTTGGCCTGCAGCTCTTTGACCACCTTATCCAGTTCCCTGATTCTCGCCGGGATCACCGTTATTTTCTTCTCGGTAAGGTCGTACACGATTTTCTCCACAAATTCCTTAACCTTGATCGCGGCGCCTCGGCCGGAGGAGCAGACCGTGATGATAACCTTGTTATCCAATATGGCATTCACTGAAGCATCAATATTGTTATAGCCTCTGAAATCCTTCAGCGACCGGTAAATGTCCTCAAGCTCCATATCGAGTATGCTGGCTTTTCGCACGGCTTCAAGCGTAAGCGGCGTGGACACCATGTCGATCGTCTTGACCTTGATTCCGACCCGTTCCATAATGGTTGCTTCAAAACTGAGCAGGGAGCCCATATCCACCAGCATCAGCACCCCTCTGCCGCTGTCGATGCTCTTCACCTTGTCGATAATAATCTCCAAAATCTCTCTTGGGCTGACATCAAGCGGCATATCGACTGCGCAAATATTCGAACTGCCAAGGAGACTGTCTACAACGCCGACGATGCTGCTCGCCGTACTGTTGCCGTGCGCGGCCACAATAATTCCCACATTGCCCTGACGCTCCTCCTCCACCGATTTGAGCAGGATCGCCACATACGTAACCTCGGCTCCGGGCACGTCGATTCCGAACCGGGCTTCGATCATGTCCTTGATGGTCAAGGCCACTCTATATTCTTCATCATTCTGGTTTACGGGATCGTAGACAGGCTTGCCGCCGTATTTTTTCTCCCGAATCCGCTTGAGAAAGGCGCTCAAATGAAGACTGAAGGCATAGACGAACCGCTCGCTGCATTTTCGGTCCAGCTCCTCCTCCACCAGCAGCTTTACCTGCTCGGCAAATTCAAGAACTTCATTGTCGACGATCTTGAGAATACGTTCCCGGCTTCCCTTCAGATTGTAGAACCGGTTATAGAAGCTTTTGATATGGATGTTGACGTCCGTGGTGATGAACCGGTTAATGTAGCTGTCGTCCAGACCTTCGTCCTTGAGCAGGCTTATTTTGTCCTCTATCAGCTTGTATAGGTTGAACGGCGGCTCCAATACGTCCTCTTCTTCCGTTACATGGCTGCCCTCCGGCGTAATGTACAGCTGGGATGCAATTGCTCCGAACTCCTCAATTTCCCTGCGGTTCTTCCCAATGTTGAACAGACCTTCCCGGATATTGCCCGGCAGCAATTTGAAGTCGAGAATAATTTCATCCTGGTTCTCGCGGATGCTGTTCAGAAACCCTTTGGCGCATACGAGCTGGATATTCGATTTAAGCTGCCCGATATTGCCGTAGGTGACACTGCCGATCAGCGCTTTGACGACCTCAGATTCGACCTTGATCGGCTTGTTGACCCGAAGCGCCTCGCTCTCCAGCAGATGCTTCAAAATCTGAAGCTGCTCCGCGGGCGTCCGTTCCTGCAAAGGAGGAATGTTGATGGTGATCGGGATGCGCCGGATAAAGGTCTTCAGCATGGAAGAGCCCGGATCTTCCGTCGTGGCCGCAACAAGCAGCACATTCGCGCTCCGGTTCCGCTCCGATTCCCCAAGCTTGTTGTACGTGTGCGTATCCATGAAATAGAAAATCATTTCCTGGCCTTCCGGCGGCAGGCGGTGAATCTCGTCGAGAAACAGAATGCCTCCGTCCGCTTTTTCCACCAGTCCCTTTTTTTCCGAATCGGCTCCGGTAAAGGCCCCTTTGACATGGCCGAAAATATGGGAAATCAGCAGCTGGGGATTGTTGTAATAGTCGGCGCAGTTGAATACGATAAATGGAGAATCCTCGGAAAACCGCTTCATATGCTTGCCGTAGTTGTACATCAGCCTGGCAAACAGCGTCTTGCCTACCCCCGTCTGACCCACAATCAGCGTATGCAAGCCTCTCGGCGGGTACAAAATGGCAGCCTTTCCCTGCTCCACCTGGTTGCGCATGCTGGCCTTGAAGCCGATCAGGGAATGGAACGGATCAACCTGTTCCCCGGGCCGCAGGATCTCATCCAGACTCCCGACCTCAATCTGCTTCTCTTTGAGCTGAATCCGGAAGATCTCCTCAACCGTCTGCTTATGCAGAAATTTCACCGGTCTTCCCTTGATTTTAATGATCTGGTCGGCGCGGAGAAGGTCGCTCAGCTCTTTGCTCACGTTGTTTCTCAGCATGTTCTGATGAGCGGCGATTTCCGCCGCGGTGATCCCTCCGTCGTACAGCAAATGTTCCTCGGCAAGCTTTTTGGTATGCTCTGCTATATATTCTAAAATCTTATCGATTCTTTTCATTTGCACACCTCCTGTCGTCATCCTCTTTGCAGTAAGCGCTTACTATTTTAAAATACTTTAGATATCCAGTATATATGAACCGGGAATGAATCTCTATTTAAAAACGCACCTTATAAAAAGGTGACAGATTCAATGTGCAAAAGCAACACTAAAAAAGTGCAAATAAAAGCTCCTGATTGGCAGGAAACTTGCATCGGATTCGCGAAGTCTTCTTCTACTATAGATAACTGACACGGTACTGCCCCGCTGTGTTGTTCCCGAAGGAGCTGTGACAGATCATGATACGATTCGGATTAAAGCAAGAACAGACTTTGAAGCTGACAATGACGCCCGAGCTGAGGCAGGCCATCCAGATTCTGCAATACTCTTCGGCTGATCTGATGTCCTACTTGCGCGAACAGGCGAATGAAAATCCGGTGATCGATCTGAAGGAATACGATCTTTCCATGTCGGGTGCAAGCAGCGGACAGGAACGGACAGGGATAGATTATTCCAACTCAAAAAGCGCAAATTCCGTTGACCTTCTGGATTGGATCGCCGAACCGGCGGAAACGCTGTATAAGCATCTGCAAGCGCAACTGGGACTGGTTCGCGGCCTTACCGGCATCCGGCGGAAGACGGCACTGTATCTTATCGGCAATCTGGATGAAAAAGGGTATCTGGAAACGGACGCGCCGGAGGCCGCCCGGGTGCTGGGTATTCCCGCTCAGGAAGTTCTGGACACCCTTGCCCTGATACAAAGCTTCGAGCCGGCCGGGGTTGCCGCCCGCAGTCTGGAGGAATGCCTGCTCCTGCAGCTTCGGCGCAGCGGCCAGGATGATCCACTTGCCGTAGCCATTGTTCAGCGCCATTTAAACGAATTGGCATGCAACCGGTTGCAAAAAATGTCGGATACGCTCGGTGCCTCCGTTGCCGTGATCCAGGACACGGCCGACAAGATACGCAGGCTGAATCCGTCTCCAGGTGCGGCGTTCGCCCTTAACGAGCAGCAGTACATCGTCGCTGATTTAACAGTAGAACAAACGGACAGCGGGTACGCGGTCCGTCTGAGCGACATCGGCGCTCCGCAGGTCGCGGTCAACCCCCATTACCGGCAAATGCTGAGAAATCTCCCCCAACAGGAGGAGACCCGCCAATTTATCCATGACAAGTACACCACCGCCAATTGGCTGATGAAAAGTCTGGAGCAGCGCCGTCAGACGTTGACACGCGTCGCCGAGGCCATCGTGGACATGCAGCGCGATTTTTTTGACGAGGGCATTCACGGACTTAAACCGCTTACCCAAAAAGAAATCGCCGAAAAAACCGGCCTGCACGAATCGACGGTCAGCCGGGCGGTCAGCAATAAATACATGCAGACGCCGCGCGGTCTGTTCGAATTGAAATATTTCTTCACCTCTGCTCTCGCCTCGGCTGACGGGGAATCCGCTTCCTCGGAAAGCGCCAAAAGACGGATCAAGCAGCTGATCGATGATGAAGACAAACGCAAACCGCTGGCCGATCAGACGATTGCCGAATTACTTGCCAGAGAAGGACTGGAGATTTCCCGCCGAACCGTGGCAAAATACCGGGAAGAAATGCGAATTCCATCCTCCGCCAAACGAAAACGGTTTTGAAATAAAGGCTTGTTCTCTATTTTGTCATATTTTACGAACTTTCTTGTCCGGCTGCTTATAAAGCACGAGAAACCCCCACAAATGCCAATTATTATTTGAAAATTGCCCAATCCCGGTCCAACCGATGTGATATTTATTTACATGACTTTTTTGAAATCTTTCTCCTATTTCTGAAAACATGATTTTTATCAATTATTTTATGGGCCGGTATTGGTATATTATTAGAAAAATTTTAGGCATGTGGAGGGAATACCGATGTATTATGTACAAGAAATCGCATCCGATATATTTTGGGTGGGCGGAACCGACAAAAGACTGGAACGCTTCGAGAATATGTTCCCGCTCCCTCAAGGGGTTGCCTTTAACTCGCATTTGATTCTAGATGAAAAAACCGCGCTCATGGATACAGTGGATGCCGCGATCAGCGCCCAGTTTCTGGAGAATATCGAGCATGTGCTGAACGGCCGTTCTCTGGACTATCTGGTTGTGGGACATATGGAGCCCGATCATTGCGCCAATATCGAAGAGCTGCTGCGCCGCTATCCCGATCTGAAGATCGTCGGCAACAAAAAGACGTTCCAGTTCCTGGAGCAGTTCTACACGTTCAGCAAGCCGGACAATTACCTTATCGTCAAAGAAGGGGACGAGCTTCCGCTCGGCAGACGCACGCTCCGTTTCTTCATGGCTCCGTTCGTCCATTGGCCGGAGGTCATGTTCTCGTACGAAGTTACGGAGAAAATTCTGTTCTCCGCCGACGCCTTTGGCTGCTTCGGGTCGCTTTCGGGGAATATTTTTGCCGATCAGACGGATTTTGAAGGGGTCTACCTCGACGAGTCCCGCCGCTACTACTCCAACATTGTCGGCAAATACGGACCGCAGGTACAGACGGTGCTGAAGAAGCTGGCCAAGCTGGAGATCGAGATGATCGTTCCGCTGCACGGCCCGATCTGGCGCGAGAATCTGCCTTATATCATTGACAAATACCAGCATTGGAGCACCTATCAGCCGGAGAAGAAGGGCGTTGTTCTCGTCTATGCGTCCATGTACGGCAATACGGAAAATGTGATGAACCTCATCGCGGGCAAGCTTGCCGCCAAGGGAGTTCAGGACATCCGCATGTATGATGTGTCCAAGACCCATCCGTCCTATATTATCGCGGATGCCTGGAAGTTCAGCCATCTCGTATTCGGTTCGCCGACCTATAACCTCGGGTTGTATCACGGCATGCAGGCCCTGCTTCATGAAATGGCGTCTTTGAACCTGCAGAACCGCAAAGTGGCTCTGGTCGGCAACTATACCTGGGCGAATGCCGCGGTCAGAGACATGACGGAAATTATCGAGAGCATGAAGAAGATCGAGTTCATTGGCGAGCCATTCGAAATCCAATCCGCGCTTAAGGCGGAGCAGCTCCCTGAACTGGACCAACTGGTCGAGGCCATCTACGCTTCCCTGAACGCCGATTCGGCGGAGCTGGTTGCTGAAGGCGCCGGAACAAGCACGAAATTAATTTAGAGAATTATCCAAGCAGGAATTTTGTCATTTATCAAAAGCTGCCCTTAAGTCAAGGGGACTAGCTTCCGTCCAATCGGCGGGGCAGTCCTATGACGTTAGGAGCGGCTTTTCTTTTTGATCGGGAAGATGAAAGCCCTCCCTTCTCATGAAGTCCCGCCGAAAAATGGCCATCCAAATGGGACCGAACGCCCTTGTTCCTGTATTTTCCATTCGGTAAAATAAGCTGAGTGTGCACAAATACATAATATGGAAGAAGGAATGAGGATGCGTTCAACCATCACGTATTCCCGGCTCTTACTCTCCGGACTAATGCTCGGCAGTCTGCTGGCAGGCTGTGCGGACCGGGAGCAATCGGGACAAAGCCCGGAAGACAGGCAGCCGGTGCAGGGGACCGCGGCCAAGAAAATTCACTGGTCCTATGAGGGAGAGACTTCTCCCGAATATTGGGGGGAGCTTAGCGAAGATTTTAAGACCTGCGAAGCCGGGAAGAAGCAGTCCCCGATCGATATTGAGGACAAAGATGTAGTGAAAGACGCAAATCTTTCAGCGGTTCAGGTCCATTATTCACCTTCGGAGGTGTCTCTGGTCAACAACGGCCACACCATTCAGGTAACCGTCAAAGGGCAGGATAACAATATCGTTCTCGAGGGTAAGACCTACACACTAAAGCAGTTTCATTTTCATTTACCAAGTGAGCACGAAGTAGGCGGCAAGCACAGCGAGATGGAGTTGCATTTTGTTCACCAGAGCGCAGACGGGGAATTTGCCGTTCTGAGCGTACTTATTAACAGCGGCGCGGAGAACGCGGAGCTGAACAAGCTGTGGTCCCAGCTCCCTAAGGAAGAAAGCGAAGAAGCAACGGTCATTGGGGGAACGTTCGATCTGAGCGCCCTGCTTCCGGACAATCTTCATTCCTACCGCTACCAAGGCTCGCTGACCACACCGCCGTGCACCGAAGGGGTACAGTGGATCGTCCTGCAGGAGCAGGTGGAATGGTCCGCAGACCAGATCGGCGCGTTCCGCAGCATTTTCCCGCATGATAACCGCCCGGTCCAGCCGCTGGACGGCCGCAAACTGGAGACGGAAGGGTAACTGCAGCCGGAAGCAAGCAAAAGACCGTTTTCCCGGTAAGGGGACGGTCTTTTGCCATTTTATCAGACAATCGGGTTCATTGTGTTATTAAGCCGCCGGGACCGCCTTAGGAGTCGTGCCTATCATTGTGATCCAGCCGGACCGCTCAGCTGCGGCCTTTTTATTTCCGCTTCGGCTTGTTGTACCCCTTGTCCCCGAAGGGCTCAAGCTTCTCGATCCACAGCTCAAGCAGCGCGTCGACCTCTTGCTGGTATTCGTTAAGTTCTGAACTGTCGTTCATCGTTTCTTCACGCGGCTTGATAAGGTCCAGTTCCTCGAATACGAAGCTGTCGCCGCCATAGATTTTCCAATCGGACTGCAGCTCATGGATCGAGTTCAAATTCGATTGCTGCATGAAGCTTAGCCGGTTGCGGGCCCCGGTCAAATCCATGCTGCCGAGCACCAATATTTTGCCGTTCTTTACATTTCGAATCTGGTAAACACCCATCGGGCGAAAAGACTGCGCGTACGCCTGAAGTGCACCCCTTAGAATGGACATTGGAATAAACCCCTGGTTTATCCGATGAAGTTCTTGGGGGTGCATTTTTTGTATGGCTATCAAAGGGCAAAAGTTTAAAACGTATTCCGAAGAGATCAAGAAAGAGGCCGTTCGCCTGCATGTTGTGGAAGGATGGACCTACCGAAAGATTAACGAACATTTAGGCATTCAAGACCCGCAGAGGATGAAGAAGTGGATGCGCAAATACCGGGAACAAGGCGAATTTGGACTCCTGGATCAGCGAGGCAGACGAGAGGAATACATCAATCAAGACCGGTATGTTCAAAAGCTCAAGCGGGAAAACGAAATGCTAAAAAAGTGCTTGGAAATCTGGATACAGGAGGTAAGGAAGAAAGGTATGTCCTTGTAGAGAAGGCGTCTGCCCAAGGTCGGATCACAGAATTGTGCCAGTTATTCGGCGTTTCCAGAAGCGGTTATTACGCATACCTGAAGCGAAAACAGACCGATCGGGATGCAGATGCCAAGAAACTCATCAGTAGAGCTTACTGGCGCTATGAGGGGAAGTACGGTTATCGGCAGCTCCAACTTATGATATGGCAGGACGAGGGGATATGGATGAACCACAAGAAGATACTGCGTCTCATGCAACAGCTTGGCCTTCAAGCTAAGATCCGCCGAAAACGCCGCTTGAACGTGACGTACCCGACAGGTGAGCGTGTAGCTGAGAACTTGCTCAAACGAAACTTTACAGCTGAAAAACCAAACCAGAAATGGGTCACCGATGTCACCCAATACCGTGTCGGGGATCGCTGGCTGTATCTTTCAGCGGTGAAAGACTTATTTAACAACGAGATAGTGGCCTACCAGCTAGGTGAACGCAACGACAATGAGCTGGTTCTACAGACGTTCACCAAAGCTTTTGCCAAGCAAAAAGACGTGACCGGATTGGTCGTTCACAGCGACCAGGGATTCCAGTACACGTCTCATGCTTACCACGACATGCTGCCACAGGTTGGCGCCCAAATCAGCATGTCTCGCCGGGGCAATTGCCTAGACAACGCCTCCATGGAGAGCTTCTTCTCGCATCTCAAAACGGAAGGACTCTATCCCTATGATATCCGAAATCTGGCAGAGGCACAAAGCCGAATTGAGAAATACATACGATTTTATAACCGAAAACGGCCGCAACGTAAATTAAATAAACTGACGCCGGTAGAGTACCGGCGCCAGTTTGCAGCCTAGGTGTTTTTTCAATGTCCACTAAATGGGGTCTTGACCACGCCGCAGCAAGCTCTTTCTTCTTCTGTTTATCAAGTGCCACTTACTCTGCCTCCTATCCTTCTTCGGACCGTTTAATAACCCATTTCCTTCAAAATTACCGACAGCGTCTTCAGACGTTCCCCAATCAGTTCCCCGTCATCGCTGAGCGCCTGGCTGAACAGCTTGATATCTTCATGGATTCTGTCGTTGTCCGTGCATACGGAGACGGTCATCGCATCTCCCTGTAATCCCACCCGGTCAATAACCGGATTCTCGGGATCGTACAGCTCCGGATACTGGTAGGCCTCCCGGAAATGAACCATGCTGCGCGTGACCAGAATGGCCAGATCAAGCACACGATGCAGCGGCAGCTCCTCCGATTGTCTGGACCACTTCTCGCCTGTGTACCGCCATACTTTGGCCGAAATATCGACTTTTCCGCGGTCGTTCCATTGGGCCAAGCCTAACGAAAGCCCCTTGGCGTCCGATTGATTCGCATATCTGCCATCGACGTTTTCATAATTCTCGGATACGATAACCGGTTTATGCTTGAGCGTTGTTGGAATTTTCATTTTCTTTGATCTCCTGTCGTCAGTTCGATTTCTCGATTTACTAATTTACTAAATTACTAAATGAGTAACAGTGACATAATATCCCAACCCAAACAAGAAGTCAATCTTGAACTCCAAAAAAAACGCCCGTGCGCCCTCTACGGGCGCTCCAAGCGTCAATGTCCATTTATTATTCGTGCTTTCTTTGTCCGAACTTTAAACTTTAACTACCGCTTTTTTCTTGATGCGGATCACCGCGCTTTGGGGGACCCTCGCGTCATGATATACGACAAACGCTTCGTTGAAATGCCACAGATAATCCGACTCATGGGACTTCGGAGACAGGATGATCATTTTTCTCGACAGCTCCTGCTCGTACAGCTCGAACACCTTGGACTTTCTGCCCTCGTCCAGGGCGCTGTCGAATTCGTCCAGCACGATGAATCCCGGCTCAGCCTCAATTGTCTTGAGCAGAGCAAGGGCGAACAGCAGCGAGCTCAGCGATTCCTCCCCGCCGGACACCCCTTTGCCGACCCGTCCTCCGCGGCCCTTTATGCCGATTTCCTCCAGCGGTCCCCGGTGGCCCTGCTTTCTGGCCCTGATGTTCAGGTAATACTTTACGTTGCCCTGCTTCATCTCCTGCAGCTCCCAGCTCACTTCGCCGTCAAACGAGAACAGATCCATATACCGGGTAAACCGGCTGTTTATCTGCTTGATTTCATAATCGGTCGTGCTGATCAGCTTCGCTTCAAGCTCGGCCAGACTCTCCTCCAGCTGACGCAGAAGCATGCGGGCATTCTGCACCTCCTGCTCGCCCCGCTCGAACTCCAGCCTGACTTTCTCGTAATTCTCCACGGCGTTCTCGTCCACCGTCTCGATGATCGCCTGATTTAACTGAACGAGAGCGTCCTCCTTGCGCGCTTTAGCCTGCGCCGGATTCCAGTCGGCCGCCGGAGGAAAGTCCGGCGATTCCTCAAGTAGTGTGGCGTATACGGAATCCAGTCGAACGGTCCAGTCGCTGTAAAATCGGCGCTCGGCCGTCCAGCTCTCCTCTGCGACTTCCAGAAGCTCCAGCCCGTCGTTCTTCTCCCGGGTCAGCGCCTCCAGCGTCTTGTTCGATTCTTCGATATACTGGAGCTGCTCCCTGACCCTCCTCCTTGCCGATTCCAGCGAGCGGGTAAGCCGATCCGCTTCCTCCTCACGGTCCTGAAGCTCTCTTTCGAGCTTTTGCACCCGCTCGGCCGAAATCTCTAGCTCTCTGCCGAGCTGCCCGAAGCGCTCGATTGCGGAGCTTTCCCGGTCGGCCCGGTCATACACTTGCCGGTAGCCCTCGAGCGCTTCAATTCGGACCGCAAGCTCGGCGGCGGTCCGGTTCAGCTGCCGGGCTTCACCGGCGGATTCGTCCCGGATTTCCGTCCACTTCCGCAGCTCGTCCGTCTTCCGCTCCAGCTCGCGCTTTCTCAAATCCCGCTCGGCAACATCGCCCACAATTGTCTCCGCTTCCTTGATCATTTGAAGCACCGAACGGATGAGACTCAGCCGTTCCTCGCATTCCTCCAGTTCCCGGCGTTCGGAATCAAGCTGAAGCTCCAGCTTGTCCAGCTCTTCGCCTGCGTGCTTCATACGCAGCTTGATTCCGCGCGGATGGAGAATCCATTGCCTGTCCTCCTGAGCCCCTCTCCGTCCAAGGGCGTCGACAAGCTGGCCGTTTCCAAGCCAAGCCTTCGAGGAAGCGGCGCCGGATATCAGGGTTCCGATCCACCATAATGCTTTCTGGGCTGCGGCGTACGTCTTGTCGTCGATATCTTGTTTCACGCGCAGCCCGAGAGGTGGCAGCTCATCCATCGTCCGTTCGGGGACAACGGCAGGCAGCTCGACATGACAGACATCGGTCGGCGCTGCGAAGCCCCGGGCGTCCACAAACAGCGTATACTTGATGGCGTCCAGCCGCTCTTCCCGCTCCAGCGGAACATGCTCGTCCATTTCCAGCAGGTCCGGCAGGGTGTAGACGGTTAGACCTTGGCCGCGCAGGCGGCCGATCGATTTCGCCTGTCTCAAGCTGAGCATTCCGCCGCCCTTCATCAGCGTGAAGACCTCCTCCTTCATAGAGCGGATGCCTTGCTCCAGTTCCCTTCCGCTGTCCAGCAAGGCGGAACGCCGGCTCTCCAGGCTCTCGACCTCGCGTTCAAGCCCGGCGCTTCCACCATACTGGGCGAGCATCTTCTTGGCGTCGCCTAGCCTGCGGAAGTCCTCCTCCTGCGCATATTTCAGCCTGCCGACTTCCCCGATCAGCCGATCCAGATGCGTCTGGGCCTCCCGGCACTTCTCCTCTGTCTCCCGCTCTTTGGCTTCCGTCTCCCGGAGCCTTGCCCGGTCCTGCGCCAACCGTTCTTCGACCTGTGCTCTGGAATAGGGAATCGCCCTCATCTGTTTATCCAGCTCCCGGAGAATATCTTCCAGCTGCCGGTATTCATCACTCAGCCGCTCGCGAAGGGTGCGTTCTTCGTCCGTCCGTCCTTCCAGCTCCGCCAGCAGGCCGTCCAGTTCATTCTTCCGGCGCGTCTTGTCTTCAAGCTCTCCCTGGCAGGACCGGTGCTCCTCCTCCAGCCCCATTAATCGCTCCTTTTCAGCTCCCAACCGCTCTTCCAGTCCGCCGATCCGCTCCCTCAGCGCATCGCTTTCCCTGCCGTACAGCCGTTCAAGCGCCGCCGAAGCGGTCAGCGCAGTATGGAGTCCCAGCCTCCGGCGTTCGTTCCTTCCGAGCAGCCGGTCCCGCTCCTGCTGCCAGTTGCCCAGGTTAAGCTTGTGCGAATGCTGGTTGCTTTCCGCCGTCTGGAGCGTGGAGAGCGCATCTTTTCGTTCCTCTTTTACCTTCTCCCAATTATGCTGCATCCGGTCAATGCCGGTCATTTCGCTGAAGATACGGAAGCGCTCCTCAGGCCGCATGACAGCGAACTGGTTCACATCTTGCTGATACCAGATCAAATAAAAGGCGTCGGGGGCCACCTTATATTTATGCTTCAGCTGCTGGCGGTACTCATGCAGATCATTGACGCTGTCCCCGGGGGTATAGCGGGTCTCTGTATCCCATTTCCAGGCTTCTTCCCCTTCGCAAATATAATACTCCTTCCGCAGTGGCTCCCCGGGCTGCTGCTCCAGATTCAACCGGAAGCCGATGTAAGCTCCAGCATCAACGGGGCTGTCCCCGGTATTGGCAAAAACAAGCTGAATCGCCGCTCGCCACACCCGGTCTGGCGATAAATTCCGCGAACGCAGCCCTTCCAGATCCACTTTGGAAGAGGCAAGCACCGCTCCAAGGCAGAACGTGATTGTCGATTTTCCCGAGCCGTTCGGCCCGCCTATCAGCACATGATCTTCAGGTCCGCCCCATTCCAGCCGGGTATCGGTAAAATCGCGGATGCCGCTAAACTCCAGCGCCCAAGGATTCACATTCCCTCACCTGCCTCGAGATTATAGCGTTTGAAGAACTTCAGCACATCGTCCATATTCAGCTGCTGCGAGTGGCTAAACTCGGTAAAACGTTTCAAATAGGAGTCCGAGAACAGCCGGGCCCCGATCGCTGTCAGCGCATAGGCTTCCTCACCCGATGGATGCTCGTATCGGGACACGGCGCCAAGCTTGATAAGCGTGTCAAGGTTCGCAAGTATTTTCCGCCTGACGTCAAGAGACTCATGCCCGAACGCCTCAAGCAGCTGGGTGAACAGTGTGAAATCGTTCCGGAGCACTTCCTGGTGATAAAAAATAAACATCAGCAAGGCCAGGCTTTCGGAAGGCAGCAGCTCTCTGGCCTGTCTGGCAGGAACATGAATCAGCACAACGGCCCGGTCCCGCCGCTCGTCATAGACCAGCCTGTAGTAGCGAGAGACGGCCTGATTCACTCTTTTCAAAAAAGAGACAAACCCCTGCCCGTCATCCGGACTCAGCTTCAATATCTTCATCACTTCCCGTCTGGACAGGCCGAAGCTGTCACTGCGCACCGCCGCCGAGGACGAGAACATAATCTGAACGAACGCATATTCTTCATCGGGACTGAGCACCGCCGTCAGGCGCTCCATCGCTGCCAGCGGCAGATTGCTGTAGCTGCCCTCCAGTTCTTCTGACGACATTTTTTTCTCCCCCTTTATTCATGAGCTGCCACTCCGTCCGGGTTTCGGGCGCCTGTGCATGTTCTGCACCGCCTTCTTCCCGTTCAATCGCCGCCTGTTGTCCGCCTACCAGAGCGGAGACGGCCAGCAGTGCGTTCAAGGCATCGCTCCAGTTCTCCGAACCCGCCTCCAGCACAAGCTTTTCCAGCCCTACCGCTTCCCGCTTCTGTAAAATCCGCTCGACTTCGTCTGTCCGTATCCGCTCTTTGGTCAATTGCCATTCCATCCGGGCCAGATGCAGGCCAATTTCATCCTCGGTCCATTCCTCGGCTTTCGGATAGTCAGGCTCCAGCCGCTCGAGGATCGGCTCGGCCTTGGGCACATACCCTTCGAGATAGCGGACGGTATCTGCAAGCTGAAGATTGGACACCGGGGAGGCGAACTGCACGGGTACCCACATGCCGTCCAACCGTTCTCCGGGGACGCGATCCTGCTCCAGAAAGCTCAATATTTCATGGCCGCGGGGCTGCTCGGAATCGGTTGCTTTGTCAAAGGATTGGATAATGTAGCGGCGAATGGCCTGCGGAGAAATTTCGGTCCTGATCTCGGTCTGCTGCAAGCGGGCGAAATGGAGAAATTTATTCAGCGTGCCAAGGGATATCTCCATTCCTTCCCGCATGATTTCCCTGCCTTGTTGAAGCAGGGGCGGTAAGGAATCGGCCTCCTCAACACCTTCGAATGGGCTTAGCCTTTCATTCATCCGGTCGTTCAGCTCCTGCATCAAATCCGCGATAATCTGAATCTGGGGAAGGGCGTTCCGGTCGGCGAGGAGCTCCAGCTGCCGTTCCTTCAGCTCGTCTACGGCATCCGCCGTGTTGCGAATCATGCTGGCCATCCTGTCGCCCCCCGAAATCCCTTTGTCGTCGTATGCTTCGCCAAGATCCGCATCCCTTCTTGCCTGGAACAGAGACCGGGCCACATCGTCCTGCATATAGTAAGCGAGCGAATCGTTGGCCAAGCGGATCAGCGTATCCGTCATCCTTTTGCCCGCATCCAGCATCGTCAGTCGGCGCTTGCCGCGGCTGATCCAGTTATATTTCTGCAGAACATTCAGCAGGCGGTCCAGGCGGATGCCCGGCTCGTATCCGTACTTGTTCCTGAATCGGTAAAAGAGGGCGTCGCCATCCGCAAGCGGCTCATCCAGCCCCAGCGCCTCCCGCTGAATCAGGTTCAGCATTTTCAACGTTTCCAGCACCTTCAGCGGTTCCTCGAAATGCTCCCGCAGCTCCGCCAGCACGCCCGCAAGCTTGACAAGATCACGCAGCGATTCCTTGCGAAGATGATCGGGCGCATCGGCGCCAAATATCGAGATCAGATTTCCGTCCATAGGCGGTTCCACTTCTTGGTATCCCCCATTTCCGTTTCCTGCTTGTTTTCCAAGCTCGGGTCAATTCAGGCAAGCGCTTACGGCCTTATTCAACTCACAACAGCCGCAAACGCGGTAGACCAGCAAAAATCCAAAACCTCAACTAATACCCGTCAGTGTCCAAGCTTCCCTGCCATATCCACTATAAAATTCCATAAAGGCTGCCGGTTTTCCTTCCCCTCTTTAAAGTCGTCAGTATATTTTCCCGCACCAATCAAGGGACTTAGCCGGAAACGCACAGCGATAACGCCCCAACGATAATTCATGTGCCGGGAGGGAAATAATAAAAGGAAAACTCTTGAAGGAGGTGCGCTCCGTGGACAACCGGGAGATCCTTGCGCATACAAATCATCGGCCATACCCGCTACCCAAAGGATCGTGGGCAATGAAGCAGGGCTGGAATCATCTGCTGTTCGCACACTGGCCGGCGGTTGAACGGGAACTGCAGCCATACGTGCCGGGCGGTCTCGAGCTAGATAAATGGCAGGGCACGCCGTGGGTCAGCATGTCTCCTTTTCTTGTGAAACCGCTAAGGCTGAGGGGTATTCCTCCCCTTCCTTTGGCCAGCCGCTTTCTGGAGCTGAATGTACGAACCTACGTTATCCGGAACGGCAAACCGGGTGTTCTTTTTCTTGGCCTGGAAGCCTCCAGCCGGCCGGTTGTCCTGGCGGCGCGCCGGATCGGACACTTGCCGTATCATTATGCCGATATGAAGGCTAGATTTTCCGAATCCGGAGTCACTTTTACAAGCTCAAGACGTAAGGGATCGCAGCAAGCGGTGTTTAGCGCCGAATATCAAGCGGCCGAAGGGCCTCTGTTTCATGCCCGGATTGGCACCCTTCTCTATTGGCTGACCGAGCGCTACTGCCTGTATACTTCAGACCTGAAGGGACGGCTGTTTGAAATGGATATCCATCACCTTCCTTGGCCGTTACAGGAAGCTTCTATTCATCTGAAGGCCAACACGCTGGCCGAAGCCTATGGAATATCCCTGGACTCCGCTCCTTCGGCCGTCACCTATACAGATCGTCTGGACGCGCTGATTTGGCCGATGAAAGAGGTCTGACCGGACCTCCCGATTCGGGAGAGTCCGGTCAAAGGCGATTTTTATGAGCCGGAAACGGGCAAGAGAACGCTCCGTCCTATAACCTCTTTAGCGTTTCAATATTCAGCTTGTCCATATGAAGTAACGCGTTCATCACTCTAACCGCTTTTTCTAAAAGATCGAGGTATAGAAATTTATCTCTTCCCCGGCCTTGCCGTCAAACCACAGAAAAGGGAATCTCGGGCACCGCGTTCTGCTCCTTATCCTCTGATTATAAACATTGAAAAGGTCAAGAACAACGGAAAGCCGCCGAAAACATCAGGAACTCTTACGCTAGAGCTACAGCTTGAAATGCAGGACCGTCTGACGAAGCTTGGCCGACATTTCATGCAGCATGGAGGTATGCGCCGAATTCTGCTCCATGCAGGCAAGCTGCTGCTCGGTGGCGGCTCCCACACTTTCCGTACTCTCCGCCACAGTCTTCGTCATCTCCGATATCCGGTCCATCGTATAGACGATTTTCTCGGAGTGCCCGGATAAATGATGCAGCGCTTCGGTTACCTCGTGAATTTCACCCGTAGTATCATTGGTCAGACTCTTGATCCTCTCGAACAATTCACTGACGGAACTGGTGGTCTGTACGCCTTGCGCCACCTCGTCATTCATTTCCCTGACCGACAGGCCAACCTGCCGCGTATCGCTCTGTATCGCCTGAACCAGCGCTCGGACTTTTTCCGCCGAAGCGTTGGTTTCATTGGCCAGCTTGCGGATTTCTGTCGTTACGACCGCAAATCCCCTTCCCTGCTCGCCGGCCCGTGCAGCTTCAATTGCCGCATTTAACGACAGAAGATTGGTCTGCACCCCGATTGAGGAAATGACGTTGTTCATTACTTCGATTTCGGCGGAGCGCTTCTCAAGGGATTCCATCGTCCGCTCGATATCCTCCATCCGCTCCCGGATCGTGTTCATCTGGCTAACCGCACCGGCAAGCCCCGATTCACCCAATACAGCCATATCCTGCGCTTGTCTGGCGACATCCATCGCGGCTTGGCTGTTCCGATCGATATTTCGGATATCGGCATCGACGGCCATAACCGCTTCCTGCCCTTGCTTCGTCGCCTCCACCCGGCTGCCGCTTGTAGTGGCCAAATCGCTCATCACGGCAGCCATATGCTCCGCCGCCCGGCTCGTCTCTTCCGTACCTGCCGCCACCTCTGCGGATATCGTGATTAGCTGCTCGGTGCTCTCGTTAATTTCCTTGACAATGACTCTCAGGTTGTCTTGCATCCGGCCAAAGGCTTCTGCCAGCACGCCTAATTCATCCTTCTGCTTCAGAACGAGAGGCTCCCCTCCCAAATTCCCTTCGGAAATGGATCGCACCGCCGAGGACAGCTGCCGGATCGGCCGGGATATCAGACGGGCCATGTACAAGCCGATTCCGACCGCAAGAACGAAGACGGCAATTCCGATCGCCATAGTGATTCGAATCGCCTCAGCATTCGTCCGATCCAGAGCCGCCTTGACCGCCAGCATTTCCCGGTTTTGTTCATCCGAGAGCTGCTGGGCATAGTGAACGATAGAGTCACCCATCAGCATCAGATCAGTCTTGGCCTCCAAAAAAGTGCCTTCCAAAGATTCCTTCGGCAGCGCGAACAGCGTCTCGGCCTTCTCGCTGTAATACCGGTTCATGCTTTTCATCAGATCAATCATCTTGCGACTCTCCGGCTGCTCCGCAAGCAGGGGAGACATCTCATCCAGAAGCTGCTCCGTTCGGCTGTTGTCGGTCTGCAGCTTCATATGATAGAACGTATCCTGATTCAGCAAATACGACTGCAGATTGCTGTTTTGCGATATGGCATAGAATTTCAGGTTGTCCGCCTGTTCCTTCACCTTCACATGCTGTTCCAGAACCTTCGCCATGGTCCTCTGCACCTTTCGCATGGACTGGATGTAGCTCACACCCGCACAACCGGAAATGATGGCGACTATCAAAAATCCGGCCAATAATTTATGTGCAATAGATAAACGCAATGACGCTCCCTCCTCTCCTAATTTTTCCATTTGGCAATATACTGGTCCGTTTGATTTGCAGTGACCAGCTCATATGGGACGTATGTATTTTTGGAGAAGCTTAAGCCCTTTGCGGCTTTGAGCGCGACCTTTACTGCCTGCTTACCCTGTTCAGCCGCATTCTGAAAGACAGTGACATCAATGCTGCCCATCTTCATCAGTTCCAGAGCCTGCATCGTGCCGTCGACTCCCGCAAACCGTATATTCTTCTCTTTGCCCTCCAACCGCGCGGCGAGAATCGCTCCGATCGCCATTTCGTCATTAGTCGCCACGACAGCGTCAATCGGTTGGCCGGCCTTCAGCCAGTCCGACATGAGCAGCAGCGCCTGATACCGGTCATGCGAAGCGCTTCCTTCATGCACCAGCTTCAGTCCCGGGTGCCGGGCAATGACACTCTTGATATCATCGGCCCGCTTCTCTCCTTGTCCCCCGTCGATCAGCGCAATATTCCCCTGTCCCCCCAGCAATTTGGCGATCTCGCTCATCTCCAGAATTCCGGCGGCATCGGGGGGCGATTCTGCAGAAGGCGGCTGATCGGAGCCGACGTATGCCGTCGCCTTCTCCACCCCTTCATAAGCGCGGCAAAGGACAATGGCCGGAATTCCGGCGTCCTGAATCCGTTTTGACAGCTTGACCGATTGCTCCGCGTTCAGCGGAATAAACACGATGGCGTTTACCCCCGCCGCAAGCAGCTCCTCCACCTGTTCGGCTTGGAGTTTCGCATCTTCGCCGGAATATTTGATTTCAAGCGACGTTCCCGGCTCGGCCTGAGCCTCCCGCTTCATGTTCTGCGCCAGATAGGTAAGATACCGGTCAGTCTCATCTAGTAGAACGGCTCCGATTGTCACCTCGCCTTGCTTTCCCGAGTCAGCGGCCGCCTTTGCTCTCTGTTCGACGGCCCCGCCTTCGCTGCCGCTTGCTTCGGCCGAAGCAGACTCGGCCGCTTGCTGCGCTTTCGGCGGGACGCTTCCGGATGAGCATGACACTGTCCACCCCAGCATTCCCGTCACGCATAGCATATACAGGAAGCGGACAGATTTTCTCTTTGTTTTCATCAGCTTAACCCCCTAAATAGACAGACCCTGAGTCCAAGAGCCTGAGTAACTGGTACACATGCAGGCCATTGTCCAGGGACAGCAGGCCAATCCTTTCATGCATCCATGCGTTGCGTGAGTTCGTACCAGTTTTCGTGATTATCGACATAATCCCTGTCTTTTGTTATACATTCCCGTAAATAATTCACGTGGGATAGCATTATCCCCGCCCCCCGCTTTTCGTTATCATCGCGCATACAAAAAGCCGTTAAACACACGACAGCTCCATGTGTTTAACGGCCCCAATGAAAGCCTCTTCCTATCCGATTATCTGCCGTCCAGCAGATTACCCAGTCCGCCGAGGATGCTGCCCTCTTCCTTGCGTCCCGTGCCGCGGGCTGCGGACAGAATACGGTCGGCCATCCGGTTGAACGGCAGCGACTGAACCCAAATCTTGCCCGGTCCGCGCAGCGTAGCGAAGAACAGGCCTTCGCCGCCGAACAGGGCCGTCTTGATGCCCTTGACCATCTCGATATCGTAGTCCACCGACGAGGTCATGGCGACAAGACAACCCGTGTCCAGCCGGATCACTTCTCCGGGCTGGAGCGTTCTCTCCATGACGTAGCCGCCGGAATGGACGAAGGCCAGGCCGTCGCCTTCCAGCTTCTGCATAATGAATCCTTCGCCGCCGAAGAATCCGGCACCAAGCCGGCGCTGAAATTCAATCCCGACGGATACACCCTTCGCGGCGCAGAGAAAGGCGTCCTTTTGACAGATGATTTTCCCGTTGTATTGCAGAAGGTCGAGCGGGATAATTTTCCCCGGATACGGAGCGGCGAATGTGACGGATTTCCGCCCGTAGCCTCCGGCGTGCGTGAATACGGTCATGAACAGACTTTCGCCGGTCAGCACTCTTTTGCCTGCGCCCATCAGCTTGCCCATCAGTCCGCCGCCTTGATTCGAACCGCTGCCGTCTCCGAAGATCGTCTCCATACGGATTTCCGGGTCCATCATCATGAAGCTGCCCGCTTCCGCAATGACGCTCTCGCCAGGATCAAGCTGAACCTCCACGCACTGCATTTCTTCACCCATAATGACATAATCGATTTCATGAGCTGCCATAATTCCAATTCCTCCTAAAGGTTAGTTCAAGACCTCTTCCTCTTTCGGCCGTTTGAGCGTTAATACGTCCGGCAAGCCGGAGCGGTTTCACCGGAACCCGAAATTAACCTTATGCGAATCGGCGCATTCCGATTCCTCTTGGCTGCTTCAACAGATGGGGTGCCTGTCCAAGCCCTTGTATAGTCCATCAGAAAGATGTTGTCGCGTTAAGAACATCCTGATCTTTACATCGCTAAACCGTATAGCCATAAAAAATGCAGACCCAGGTCTACATCGGGGCCAGAGTCTGCATAAATTATGAATCGTGGATTTGCCCCTTTTGATGATATGGTTCTCCGCGCTATCTGTAACGGCAAGTTTTGAAAAATGGCCATCCCTCAGGAATGACCATTCACATATTATCTGGTTGCTGTATGCTCAATGTTAAGCAAAATTAACTACCAATACGACTAAACAATCATATCACCTATTCCAATTCTTTTTATGTCGGACTTTATACTGTATATTGGCTTGAACTTCGAGTAATGTTCTGCCCATACCAATATATGTTCACTGGTGACAAATTGGTCCAAAGCTCCTGGTATTTCAAGATGTTGAAGTCCTTTAGGTAACGAAGAAAATAACGCATCCTCTACATTAATATAAGAATAGGATTGTAAACCTCTTGCGTAGAAGATGGGAGGTTCAAGTTCGATATATTCCGTCAACTTCATGTCATTATGTTGTTTTACTAGTATCGCTAATACACCCTCGATTTGTTCAACTGCTTTTGTAACACAAGGTTCCATGATGATACCTTCAAGAAGTTCAATCAACTCATTGGCTAAAGGACTGGTCTGTGCCAGTTCCTTCGAAATCCATTTGTAAGTACCAGGTCGATAACTTTTGTTATAGAGAAAAACCAATTGGATTGCTTTCTCTACCATTCTGTTTATGATTAATCTAGCTGATAATGACTCTCCTCTAATATCTGTGAGCCTTGCCACATAGAGATGACGAAATGAGCTCCATGCATATTTCAATTTATACCGCCATACATCTTCAGGTAGATAAGAAAGAGTCTTTCGTACTTCAGTTATTTCGCCTACAGGATCCGTAAAAATCTTTCCTCTTGTCCACTCTATCAATTTTTGTTCAGGAATTACTAACCAATCGTAAATGGAGAGCTGAGAAGTATGCAATCCCAATTGGATTCGCATATGCCGAGAAACACTAGTAATTGCAATATGATGTATATTGCTTTTTCCATTATACGGTACAAGCACCTCATTGAATTCATCTACGGAAAAACGAGAGGGATATCCCTTGAATAAAATTGGAACTTCTTCGTCAAATGCTTGATTTAGGGATGTAGCGTACTCATCATAGTCCGAGTCAAGCAACCAAATGTAGCATCTCGCTCCCCATTCATGATCTCTTGATAAATCATCATCATAACCTAAGACATCTGAGCCATAACCAATTAATCCAGCAGCATGTTTTTCCAACAGTTGTGGGAAACGACAGGCTATTATTGGCCTTACGATCTCCCAATAAAACTCCTCACTTAAGTCTAAACCCTTCATTGGCTAACTCCATCCCATGTAGCTGTGCGCACCCACATTATTTTTACCGGTACCCTAATGTTAACATTTGACCTAAAAATTACTAGACTATTCTTTTGGGTTCTGTTATCATTTAGATTGAAGTCTTGGTGAAATATCGCAGTCCCATATTTACTTGAGAAGCCGGAAAATTTTCTGGGCTTTTTTCATTTATACATAAAAGAAGCGCATTAAATCTCCCCCCAATATAACTCTGTTTCATATGTATAAGGTACTTTACCGTTTTTCTCATATCGATTAAATAACTTTTTTAATTCGTCCATCATAGGTCCGTAGTTAGGGTGTTCAGGCATAGGAGTATAGGAGGAAGACATTACTCTTCCACGTAGACCCTCAAAATCAAATAATTGTTCTATTTTAAAAACGGACTTCTCCATCGTATTTTCTTTATAGAATAATTGCAGTTTATCTTCAGAAATGTTTTTGTGATTCACTTCAGAATAATCAATACCATAGTTAAGCAATAAATGTTCTATCCCTTCTAAAAAAGGGGTTCCTTTTGTTTGACGTGTATTCCAAACTAAAATAACCTTACCATGTTCTTTTAGAATTCGTTTAAATTCTATTTTTGTAACCGTACGATCGAACCAGTGGAACGCCTGTGCACAAACTATAAAGTCTACGGAATTGTCACGTAAACATGTTGATTCTGCTGAACCTGCCACAGCACGAAAGTTGGATTCATGTCCAAGTATTTGTTCAGAAGCTTTTCGCATTTCCTGATCTGGTTCGACTGCAATAACATTAGTACCTCTTTCAACTAGTAATTTAGATAATTTTCCTGTTCCTGCCCCAATATCAGCTACGGTCGAATTCTCATCAAGTTTGACAATATCATATAAATAATCTATTGCATCACTAGGATATGTCGGACGATATTTCACATAATCTTTAACTCTGTTTGAAAATGATTGATTTATGTCCATCACCATACTCCTCCATTTGTCTGAGCCTATACTTATAAGACGAAAAAAGTTTACCTGTTGTTCCATACTGGATGTGAACGAAAACCAACAAGAGACGTACGAGCTGGTCGAGGCCGAAGACCGCCTAATCCGGCAGCTCAAAACCTGCGAACTGGCCCCTTCCGCCAAAACGGAGAGGGGGCTTTTGCTTTCCGCAAGCAAAAGTCCCCTCCAGATACCGCATCATCCTGTAGACCAAAAAGCTCTCAGAAGCCCCTTTTAGCAGACTTTTCTGCCGAATCTGGCCCATCCCAAACCCATTCCAAGCAAGGCGCCCTCCCAACCCTGCTGCGGGATTTCCCAAAAAAACTTACCGTTACTTGTGGTACGGTTCACCGCGCCAACAGCCCGCAGGCTGTTCTCTTTCACTGTCTACATTAGAAGCAGGTGAACGAGCTAATCCGATTCAAATCAATGCCGAAGTACGCCCAGAAGAAACCGAACCATCTGAACCCAGCAATAGAATTACGCCCGACGAATACCGGGTAGAACCAAAATTGCTCGCCGTTGTTCAGCCAAATGTATGTGTTGCGGAACAGGCAGCGTCTGATCCCGCCGGGGTCGATGGCAAATGTGGTGGCCGGCATTTGCGGTACGAATTGCGGTGGAGGAGCCGTCGGCGCTTGAACGCCTCCCGGTGCACCCCCCGGAAGTCCCGGAGTCCCGGGAAATCCACCTGGAAACCCCGGTCCTCCCGGCACGCCAGGTCCGCCCGGAAACCCTGGAAGTCCTTGGCCGGGTCCCGGCGTTGGAAAAAATCCCATATGTGATCGCTCCTTTCAATGTATAGGCATAATCATCATATGCATTCGCGGAAAGGGCGCTTGGGCGGATGCCAAGAAAAAATCCCCGCCCAGCCGAAGCTGAACGGTAATGAAATTAAGCCGCCTTTTTATCAATATCACTTATAAAGCAAATTCCATAAAGGAATCGTCTTCTGTAGATATATTGAGATTCGCGGATGAAAGAAGGAGCATGTCCTCAGGTGCGCTCACCAAGAAATTCGTGTTTGTAAATCGCATGAATTCTTTCCAAAACGTTCAGCGCTTGATCTTTAAATTTTAAATCTGCAACCTTACCTTTCAGCAAAAACACGCCGGTCTCATTACGGTGTTCCCCGAGGGCCCCCTCATACAACTGGTTCGCGCCGTGGGTAGGCGGAGAGAAAAACAGCTTCATTAGCAAATTAACCATTATGGGCAGTCCGGATTTTTCTCCTTTTCTTAGCGTATTATTGCCGCCGGGGTCAACGCTGCGGATCTTAATGCCTTCCTTGGCAAGCTGCGATGCGATAGCCTGAGTCCACAGCGAAAGCGCCAGCTTTGAAGTGGCATAAGGACCGAGCAGTTTGCGGAAGGTTTTGGGGCGTTCCAGGGTTTCGATATTAAACTCTTTCACATAGTTTAGTGCTGAAGATGAGGTATTGACCACCGTTTTTAAGCTGCCGTTTTTTAAGAGTTCCTTCAATTCCATCAGAATGATATACGGAACGACCGTCATCAGTTCATAATGTTTCTCACGCCTTTGTTTCGAATAACTTAGCTCGGGAAAGCTCGCGCCGGCATTGTTGAACAAGATGTCGATCCGCCGCTCCTTTCCTTTGATCTCTTCCAAAGTACGTCTCAAGCTGGCATAATCGGCGAGATCCGTTATTTTATAAATGCGAAGCCATCCACTATTGATAGCTTTTTGGATTCTCATATCATCCGCAGGAAAGTCGGAACGGTTCAAAGCAACCACCTGCCATTCCTCCGAAAGCAACTTCCGTGTTAATTCCAACCCGATCCCGTTGCTTGCGCCTGTAATCAGTGCGATATTTTCACGTTGGTTCGTGTTCATTGTACGTCTCCTCCTGATGTCGGGATATTTCCCCCTGATAGCGCACATTCTATAACTTGGAGTCGACTCCAAGTCAAGGCACGTAAACAAAGTTTTTGTCCTAAGGATAAGAGACTTGACTTGGAGCCAGCACCAAGATGTATAATGCACAAAAAAAGCAATCTCCGGGAGGGAACAGGATGATGGCAGAGCAAACCTTTACAATAAAGCAAACCGCCGAGCAAACCGGAATTTCCGAGGATGCGATCCGTTATTACGAAAAGATCGCGCTGCTACGCCGGGCGGACCGGAAGGACAACGGGCACCGCATCTACCGGCAGGAGGACATCAATACGATCCGGCTGATGTCCTGCCTGAAAAAAACGGGGATGCCGCTGGAGAAAATGCGGCCGTTTTTGGCGGTCTCCGCCGACACCGATCCCGCGGAATATCCCGAGCTGGTGGAGCACATAAGGAGCCACCGGGAAAATATCGTCAGCCAAATCGCCTCGCTGCAGCAGGTCGTCGATTTTATCGACATGAAGCTGGAGGAGGGAAGATACCGCCGGGATTGCTCAGATGAAAGCCAGGACGGCGTGTCGGAGAAACTGAGAGGGGAACCGAAATCAAAGCCCGTCTCACCTGTTGAGATGAGTTATTTTTCTGTATCAGCCAAAACGGGAAAGTCACCGGCTTCCGTAAAATAAGCTCGAAACATCATAAGAGAGAAAGTGCAGGAGACTTTGGCGGCCTTTAAGAAATATCTATGCAGTATCAACGTTCAGTTCGATTTTCTGCTTTACCACTATTTGTGGTACGGTTCACCGCGATGTCTGTAACGGCAAGTTTTAAGGCCATCCTTTGCAGGATGGCCTTCCGTAATCCAGCTATGGTCGGTGCCCCATTATTTCACTTTCTAGTACTATAACCTTTTCACCGGCCGCAGCACCGCATAACCATACCCCTCTGGAAAATGCCGCTGGTAATCTTGCTTGATCAATTCATCCCACTGATACCCCAGACTTTTAGGGTCGAAGGACCACGCCACGTCTTCAACCATTCCCATAACGGCACCATTATCCTTCAGGTAATTGAACGGCGGGTGGAAAAAGACCAGATACTCCGACTCTGGAATATCCCTGCATTCCATTCCTGCCGGAATCGGTCCGTCGTACTCCGTTGAAACTGGGATGCCATACAAATATCCCTTTTGTCCGCTCTGGTAAAACCATCCTGCGGTCTGTCCCAGCTGTCCGGGAAGTGTGTTGTTTGACATACTCTCCAACGTGCCGCTGACCTCGTCACAAGAGTGCCCGTTTCCCCAGAAGTCCCCATAGTTTGTTACGGAAATGTCCCAGATCCCGATAAATTTGTGCGTTGGTATGAACTCGACTTTGATCTCCGCCGATTGCAAATGTACCTTGCTCATCTTATCACGCTCCTTGATCAAATAATGATAAGGCGAGAATACCTCCTGACGAATAGCCAACGGAATAGGTCGGGGAGCTTTTTGGTAGGCTGCGGGGGAGAGCTGAAAAGCCTTGTTGAAAGCTCGTGTAAACGCCTCTTGTGATGAGAATCCATACTTTACGGCAATATCCAGAACGCGCTGGTCCGTGTCGCGGAGCTCCAAGGCGGCACGGCTGATTCTTCGGGTCCAGACGTAATCCCGTAATGTCATTCCGGTCAGTTGGTTGAACTGCTTGGAACAATAAAAGGGGGAATACCCTAACTGCTCCGACATCTTCAATAGAGATGAACTCTCCGTTATATTGGTCTCCACCCAATCCACCATAAGTTGGACCATTTCATTCCATTCGTACATGGAAGTCCTCCCTCCTTTCCCTTCGATCATATCACCGGCGATCTTCGCATACTTGATTCGAGTTGCACAATTAAAACTTGCCCTTATTTATGATACGGTTCACCTTATCATAAAACAACAAACGCCCGGATACCCGGGCGCCTTGGTGAATACGATCTATATTTTTTGCTCAAGCTTGTCATCCGCCGTTTGTATCGGCCACACGCCGACGAATTCATCCTCGTTATAGTCCAGGAAAGACTGCAAAATCTCTTCGCGGTCATCAAGAAACAGCTGATCTGCCACTCCGGTCACAAGCTTGGGAACCGCGTTCTTCGTCCCCGAAATCGCAGAAGCCGACAGGCCGCAGCTGGCCAGAGCCGAATAGTTGAAGATAAAGAGCCCATGGAGCAGCGGCTCTCCCGCTGCGTCACGACTCGTGAGCGCAAAGCCGGGGCTAAGATAAGGATGCGCGTCAAGCAGCGGATTGGCCGCTTCCTCCGGAGCTTTGTACACATCGGACCAGCGGGCAATGTGGCTCTCGATCAGCCGAAACTCCGGACGCAGGCTCGGATCGCTGAGCAGGCCGGTGCTGACAATGAGATAATCGAAGGTAAACTTGCCTTTAGGTGTGGTCACGACGACTCCCTCGCCGTCCGTCTCTACATCAAGCCATGGTGAGCCGAGATGCAGCTGAAATCCGGGCCATGATGCCGCGCGTTCGAACGTATCGTTGGTCGGCGGCTGATTGAACTTGAAGAAATGGGAGATCACCGCATATTTATCGGCATCCGACAGTACATGATATCGTTCAATCATCCCCGAGGACTCCATCTGGCGGATCGGATTGACAGTTGGCAGCTTCTCCCGGCGGACAAAGACATGGGCTTCGGCCACGCCGCTCGACAAGGCGAAATTGGCATTATCGAAGGCGGAAGCCCCGCCGCCGAGAATCCCGATTTTCTTGCCTTTAAGGCTCTCGAAATCGATCATCTCCGAAGTATGGGCGTACAGATGTCCTGGCAGCTTATCGGCAATCATCGGAGGCACATGCCACTCGCCGCCTCCCTGAATGCCGGTGGCCAGTACGACCTTTCGCGCCAGCAGGTGCGCCGCAGGCGCTCCCGCTCCTTCAATATGCAAGCGATGGACCCCGCCACCAGCAGGCTCGATCAGCTTCAGCTTCACATCGTTGATAACCGGCAGACCCAGAATCTGCCGGTACCAGCGCAGATAGTTCATCCAATCGCCCCGCGGAATCTTAACGACCTCTTCCCAGCCCTCCGGTCCGAACTGCGCTTCCCACCAGGAGCGGAAGGTCAGGGAAGGGATGCCAAGGTCGACAGAAGTTAAATGCTTGGGCGTGCGCAGCGTCACCATTCGCGCATAGGTTTCCCACGGTCCTTCCAGTCCTTCGGGGTTCTCATCAATAACCAGAATATTCGATACCCGTTCACGCAGCAGGCCGAAAGCTGCAGCCAGGCCGCTTTGGCCTCCTCCGACAATGACGACGTCATAGACATGCCCTTCGGAGTGCTCCTTCGGCTGCACCCAATCCGCGCCTCCGAAGGCAAGGTAGGAAAGATCGGTTTTCACTCGTTCGTTCAAAGCTTCCAGACTCATGCTTCCTCATACCTTTCAGTGGCGTTTAAATCAGCATATGTGCTATTACTCCAATTATATATTGTCTGATACGCCGTTTAAATGTCGATGGCATGTTAATTGTCATAATACCTAAATTTCTTACTATTAATTGTGCATCATAACTAACAATCCGTGCACACAAGCCGAATGAATGGAAGAGAACATTACATATCGAGCAAAAAGAGGGGGAACTCCGCCCCTCAGCAAAAAGCCGGAGACTCGCCCGCTCAGCAAAAATCCCCCGGGATCAAACCATCCCTGGGGATTGCCAAAAAGAATGCGCCTGCCCGCTCAACGGACCAGGGTGATTGGAGCGGGCCGATGGTCCTCGGCCGACCGGTAAGCGGCCAGTGCGACTTCAAGCGCCCGCAGCCCGTCTTCCCCGGTTACCGAGGGGGTCTTCGCTCCTTCGCTGACCGACCGGACAAAATCGCGGATCAGCTCCAGATCCATATTGTCTCCCCAGTAGTCCCAGCTCACGCCGTTGTCATTGCGATACACGCTCATTTTCTGATTGAAGGCATTGATCGACAGCACACCGTACTCGCAGATCACATCCAGCGTTACGTCCCCCCAGGTCGGGAAGTTCCTGTTCCGTGACCAGCTGCAGTCCAGGCTGGCGAACACCCCGTTGTCGAACTCCATCGTCAGGATGCCGCAGTCGTCGATCTTCCCTTCCGAGAACCGGCTGGCGGCCTCGGCGTACACATTCGTCACTTCCGCGCCCATATACCAGCGCATGACGTCAACGACATGAACGGTATGGTCCATCACCGCTCCCCCGCCGGACAGCTCCTTATCCAGGAACCAGCCGCCGGGAATGCGCCCTCGGTTCGTCCCTTTCATGGCAAGAATTTTGCCGTACACACCGCTGTCCAGCAGCTCCTTGCCCCGCCTGATCGAGGTTTGGAACCGGACGGGAAAAGCGGTCTGGAGAAGCACTCCGTTCTCCCGGCAGGCCGCGATCATCGCCAGCGCATCCTCTACCCGGGTAGCCAGCGGCTTCTCGCACAGAACATGCTTGCCCGCCCCGGCGGCCGCCATGACACAATCAATATGCCGCACGTTCTCGGAGCAGACGATGACCGCGTCGATCCCGCTGCCGATCAGCTGATTCAGCTCGGGATAGTACGCCGTCTGATAACGGCCGGCTATCTCCTGCCCCTTCTCCGCATCCTCGTCCCAGATTCCGGCCAGCTCCGCGCCGTCAATCTGCAATAAAGCGTCCATATAGCCCATGGCATGCATATGAGCAAAACTGGCTATGCCTATTTTAATCATAAGACCCTCCTGTACTTGTTAATTTTGAGATGAGGCGTCCTAACGCCCGGACACTTAAGCAATTGCCACGGGCGTGCCGCTGCGGGACGATTCAATGGCTGCCAGCGAGATGGCCAGCGCCTGGTACGCGTCCTCGGCGGTAACGATCGGTTCTTCCCCCGTCTCCATACAAGACAGAAAATGGGCCAGCTCCCGGTAATAAGGCGTTTTCAGCAGCGGGCTTTCCGGAACGGCAGCGCCCTCCTGCGGCTGGTCCGGCGCCTTCCGGAAGGACAGGATCGGATTGTCGCTCGCGCTGTTGAAATCAATAATCCCGTCGGTTCCCGCGATTTCGAAGGAAGTCGTAAATTTCTGATGGGACCACGAGCCTTCGACATGGGCAATTACGCCGCTGCGGAAGGTTAGCGTTGTCAGTGCGTAGCCGCCGCCCTCTGAAGATTCCGGAACATAGGCTTTGGCGAATACCCGCTCCACTTCCCCGAAGCACCAGCGCAAATAATCGAAATCATGGATGGACAGGTCGAGCAGCAGACCGCCGCTCTTGCTCGTATCCGCATACCAGTTCTGCCAGGCGCGCGGAAATCCTGAGGTCCGGCTGGCCCTTACCATGGCGATATCACCCAGACCTTTCTGCTCCATTACCTGTCTGGCCTGAACATATTCCGGGAAGAATCTCACCACATGTCCCACAAACAGCCGGATCTTCTTGTCCTTGCAGTAGTCGATCATTTCGCGCGCGTCCTTCAAGCTGCCGGCCAGCGGTTTTTCGCAAATGATGTGCTTGCCGTCATCCGCCGCCTTGAGCACGTACTCCCGGTGCAGATACGTTGGCAGACAGATGTCAACCACGTCGACCGTATCCAGCTCCATCATCGCTTCCTCATAGCTGCCGAACGAACGGGTACCGAACCGCTCAGCTGCTTTGCCCGCCGCGGCCGCATCCGAATCGACGATACCCGCCAAAGACACATCCTTCATGGCCGAATAGGCTTCCGCATGCGTTCTCCCCATCGTGCCGGCGCCAATCAACAACACATTCTTCATTCTGGAATCGTCTCCTTTTGAAAAGGGATGCCTTTAATACCTTTCCGTGATCCACATCGCATAACGCTGCCCCGGAAAAAGCGCCTGAAGCGCCCTGTTGCTGCGCAGCGTCTCCCGCTTTACCGCCTGTATGCCCTGCGTCAGCATGGCGCAAAATTCGGCGGCCGTACATTTGATTTCCTCGTCATAGACCAGTCCCCAGGGGGAAACCTGAACGATGACCGAGGATGGCTCGAGAACGAGCACGGCCCGCTCGGACCCGCACCGAAGCAGCAGGCGCTCAGGCAGGGCGGCCACCTCTTCTCCGGTCAGACCGGCGATCCGGTCTGTCAGTTCGGGCGCAAGCTTGGCCAGCATGGCGGGTAACCCGATCACCTTCCACATCGTCTCGTCGTTATCGACAACCTCCACAGAACCGAGCTGCCTGAAAGTTTCCGGCAGGACGCCGTCCTCAGGCAGGGTAGCTTCCAGCCGTTTGACGGATTCCGCGCCGGCTATCCTTGAGAGCAGCGGCTTCATCGCTTCGCCCTCTCCATCAAGGTAGGCGCATTCCAGCAGATTCAGCTTCCCGGCCTTTTCCTTCCCACCGATGGCGTAAGCGGCGATTTCGTTTCCTTTTCTGGCCACCCAAAAATTGTCCGTGACATGACCCGTCCATTTCAGCAAGCCTTCCCAGTATTCACGAGTCCGCACCCGGGTGTTGGCGTTCTTCCGGTTGTACCGCTCACAAATCTCCATGACCTCGTGCAAATCCCCGGCTTCAAACTTCGAGATCTGATAGGGCGTCCCCGTGCCGTCTTCCATCAATACCGATTCGGCGTTCAGCACATACAGAGGGGCTTCCACCGTCTCCCAGCCCGCCTTCTCGTAGAATGGATGAATCCCGGTAAACAGAAGGGAAAGGTCGAAACCATGGCTGCTCATCCACAAGCTCATCTCTGCCAAAATCGCCTGCACCGCCCCCAGTCCCCGGTATGCCGGGACCGCGGCCACACTGCCGATGCCTCCGACGAGCAGCTCCGCCGATCCAATATGAATCCGGTATGGAAACAGCTGCACCGACCCCGCCAATTCCCCGTCCGCCAAAGCGATCCAGGTCGTTTCGGGATCATTCGAGACATCGTAATCGAGCCTCTGCTGAAAGAACGAACGGTCCTCAGGAAATACGCTCCCCAGCATATCAAAGATCCTGTCGATTTCTTCACGGTTTTGAACCTGCCTGACTTCCAATCTTGGCAATGGCGCACCTCTTTTCCGTTAGTTAACCCTTCACGGCTCCTGCGGTCATCCCGTCCACCAAATAGCGCTGGAAGAACAGAGTCAGCAGCACCGGAGGAAGCAGGCCAATAATTCCCGACGCTGCCATCAGACCGTAATCGACGGAGAAGCGTCCGAGGAATTCGTTGATGACGACCGGCATCGTCTTCGATTGCGAGGAGCCTGTCAGCACAAGGGCCGTATTAAATTCATTCCACGTATTCAAATAGGCAAACACGCCGATGGCAAATAGCCCTGGAGCCGAAATCGGCAAAATGATCCGCAGCAGAGCGCCGAACCGTCCGAGTCCGTCCACAAAGGCCGATTCCTCCAGCTCTTTCGGAATGGATTCGAAGAACGCCCGCATCATCCAAATGATAAAAGGCAGAGTGAAGGACAGATTGGCCAGCACAAGCGCCGATTTGGTGTCCAGCAGTCCGATCCGGTTAAAAATCAAATACATCGGCAGCGCAATCGCGATGCTTGGCACCATTTGCGTAATGAGAAAAATGACCGCAAGGCGGTCTTTCAAGCGGAAACGAAGTCTGGCAAAGGCGTAGGCTCCCAAGGAGCCGAAGATCAGCGAGAACAACGTCGTGACGCTGGCCACAATCAGGCTGTTAAGCAGCGAGTTTTTGAACGATGCCGCATTGTCGGACAAGCTCAGCACCTGCTTGTAGTTCATCAGGGTGAAGCTGTCCGGCAGCCAGTGACGGGCAAGCGACGCCAGTTCTTTACCGGGCGAAAGGCTGATGATACAAGCCCAGACCAGAGGGGATACCGTAAAGATCATGACAAGCGCGACGCCGCAAAATAACAGAACCTTTTTAATGGACTTGTTCAATTGCCGCTCCCCCTTTCTCAAACTCCGTCCTTCTGCCGAAGTATCCGCATGTACAGCAGTACGAATACCAGAATAAATCCGGTCAGGATATAGCTTCCGGCCGAACCTAATCCGAAATCGCTGAACATGAAGCCCTGCTTGTACAGGTACAGGCCAGACAGCTGCGTGGAATTCGCGGGACCGCCCTTGGTCATGGCAAAGACCAGATCGAATATCCGGAAGGAGTCGATCGTGCGCAGAACGAGCAGAACCAGGGTAACGGGCACCAGCAATTTTACAATAATGTCTTTAAAAATGCGTATGCTCCCCGCACCGTCGATTTTGGCGGCTTCTACCAATTCTCCGGAAATTGACTGCAGCGCGGCCAGATACATCAAGGCGACAAAAGGAAACGATGTCCATACCTGCGCCATAATAATGGAGGCCAGCGCCAGCTTCGGGTCGGACAGCCAGCCGACCGGACTATCGATCACGCCCAGCTTCAGCAGTACCCCGTTCAGCAGACCGTAGTTCGGATGCAGCATCGTCTGCCAGATCATGGCGTTGACTACCCCGGGCATGGCCCACGGAATCAGCAGCAGCGATCGCCCGAGCCCCCTCATACGGAACTTGATATTAAAAAGAAGGGCTGCGGCCAGCCCCAGAATCATGCTTGCCGCAACACTGAATACGGCAAAATAAAGCGTCGTTTCCATGCTGAGCCAGAATTCCCCGTCTTTAAGCACCGCACTGAAATTATCCAGTCCGACGAATTTCGGGCCGACCCATGGTTTCGTCAGGTTGAGATCAACAAAACAAAGGTAGATGGAGTAGAGAAACGGATATAGCAGCAGACCGAGCAGAATAACGATAGTGGGAAGCAGCAAAAGGAATGCAAATTTCGATTCGGAAATCATTTTCTTCGAATTCGAAACGGAAGCTGCAGCCGGACGAAACAACGCTTGACCTCGCATGGACAATCCTTCTTTCTGAATCACGACCGGGTTACGGTGTTCGCTCTTATCCATAGCCATGCTCCTTACTTGTTGCTCTCCTGGATTTTTTGCGTTTCAGCGAACGCATCCGCGAGGGCCTCAGCCGGCGTTTTCTTTTGAGTCAGCGCGTTCTGGAGTTCAACCTGGAATTTGGATGACCATTCATTGTACCAAGGAATTTGCGGACGGTTGACGGCAACCTCGGCCTGCTCCAGAATCTTGTCCAATCCGGGCACACCCGCCTTCACTTCCGGATCTTCATATACGCTCTTCCAGCCCGGGAACATGCCGATTTCAAGCGCCTGCCGTTTGCTGCCTTCTACGTCGTTCAGGAATTTGATATATTCCCACGCGGCTTCCTTGTTCTTCGAACCCGAGGAGATCGCATAGGCCATCGGTCCGGCAATCGTCGCGCTGGATACGGTGTATGGAAGCGGAGCGACATCGGCCTGGTTCACGATTTTGGACTTGGAGGAATCGTTGAGCGGAGTGAGCGGCAGCCCCCAGTTGAGTTCAAAAGCGATATCGCCCGCCGCCATGGCGTCCAGTACGTTGGTTTCATTATATTGAATCGAAGCGGGGTCCACGATTTTGTATTTGTAGATCATATCCACCATCATTTGCAGCGCAGCGGTGTTCTCCGGGCTGTTGAAGACAGGATTGCCGTTCTCGTCAAACAGCTTGCCCCCCATGCTGGAAGCAATCGCGATGAAATCGCAGACAAGGCCTTCCGTCTGGCTCCAGGCCCAGGCTGAGCCGTATTTGACGAGCCCTTTTTCCTGCAAAGTCTGACTGTACTTAATGAAATCGTCCCATGTTTTCGGCGGAGCGGAGAACCCGGCTTTTTCCAGCATCGTCTTGTTATAAACAAAGGACTTGTATTCGGAGGCGTAAGGGAGGCCGTAATACTTGCCCTGATACTGCAGCGCCTGTTTCGCAAACGGCAGCATTTCATTCTTCATATCGTCCGTCATCCATTGATCGACCGGCTCCACCCATCCCGACATTACAAACCGGGGCAAGTCGATGACATCCATGACAAAAATATCATAGGTGGAACCGCCGGACATAAAGGAGTTCATCAATTTCGGTGTAACATCGGCATTGCCGACCGTATCGACCTGTACTTCAATCCCCGTCTTTTCCTGAAACTCTTTGTTCACCTTTGCGAAGTATTCCTGATTGGACGGATTGGAAATGGTTCGGAGGACAACTCCCGCATACGGCTTGTCGCCGGCGGGCGCATCTGTCGCTGTGCTGGTGCCGGTCGCTTGGCCAGTTCCTTCCGCCTTATTTGAGCCGTTACCGCAGCCGGACAGCGCCGCAACCGTAAGTACCATCAGCAGCAATACCATAATTGATGATTTCCGTTTCATGAGAACCCCCCAGTAAGATTAGGATTTGAAGTACAGCAGGCCAGCCGTCGCCGCAAATTTAAACCGGGTTAAAATGTACACGAAATGTAATGAAGCCCTCCCTCCCTGTCAACTTCCTCCAATGGATGCACAATGATGTAAATTTATCTCTCAATAAAAGAAAGAATTTTGCTGTTTTCATGTTCGTTTACATACCATTTACGCTATTATAGTCACAGAAAAGTAATATTTTCAATATCTTGCGTTAATTTTTGTCACATATTATTATGGATATATTGTAAATACCTCTCTAATCTTAATTCCACTTACTCTAATAGGTGTATTAAGTTCTCCAAGTTGAATATCGTTACTTTTTTCATTGGATGAATTAAGTGGCCGTGATAATGTGGATTTTATATTGGTCCTAAAGCGAGGTTGAGCGAAGTGAACAAGATCAGAACTGGAGATCAGAAGCTGGTTCAGGAGCTGAACCGGTCGATTATTTTAAATGTGATTCGGGAAAAAGGGCCCATCTCCCGAAGCGAGATTGCAAAGCACTACGGCATCAGCGCCACAACGGTGGCTTCCGCCATCCAGGAGCTGATCCGGGACGGTTATGTGTGCGAAATGGGCGAAGGAGCTTCCAATGGCGGAAGAAAACCGATCATGCTGAAGCTGGCTTCCGACCGCCTTTACCTGATCGGGGTCTCCGTATCCAATTCTTCCATTGACATTGCCCGGATGGATCTGGAAGCCAAGATCAGCCGCAAGCAATCGAGACCGGTTCAAGCCTTATACGGGGAGGAGCTTGTCGCTGCCGTTCTATCGGAGATTGAGCGGTTTTTGCAGGGTTGTCCCGATACCGGGCAATGCCTGGGTATCTCGATTATTATTCCGGGGGTTATCGACAAGGATTTAGGCATCGTGTACTTTAACTCCAAGCTCAAGCTGGAGCAAATCAGCCTGAAAGCTATTATTGAAAGCCGTTTCAATATCAAAACATGGCTCGAGAACGACCTTAACGCCACCGTGCTTGCCCAAAAAAAATTCGGACCCTACGGAAAGGTCCAAAATTTGATCTACGTCTCGATCTCGGAGGGTGTGGGGGCGGGGATTTTTTTTCACGACATTCTGCTTAGAGGAGGCAACGGCGGTGCGGGAGAGCTCGGGCATACCATCATTGACCGGAACGGTATCCGCTGCGAATGCGGAAGCTCGGGATGTCTGGAGAACTATATCAGCTGGCCCGCGGTATATTCCCGGATTATCGCCTCTGCGACGCGCGGCAGAAAGACGGCGATTATGGATTTGGCAGAGGGTGACATCGCCCGGGTCACGCCCGAGATGTTCAATCAAGCTGTCAAGATGCAGGACCCGCTGGCTGTCGATTTAACCGATGAGATATCCGGCTACCTCGGTCACGGCCTGGTCAATCTCATCAATTTGTTCAATCCGGAAATACTGATCCTCGGCGGGCAGATCGGCTCAAGCAACCCCCGCTTGCTGGAAAACGTCCAAAAATACGTGTCATCCCACGCGCTTCCCATACTCCGGGATCTTAAAATTTGCCCGTCAACGCTCGGTGAAGAGGCAAACCTGTTGGCGGCCGCCTCGATTATTCTGGAGGATATATTCCACTTCTCGCTCGCCAATTGATCGGGAGGACCTATTTATTTTGATCGGTCATTCAGCATAGCCGAATAGTACGCTTTTTTCTCCAGGGCGACAGTCTTGACCTGCTCCAGATGCTCCATCTGCCGCTCCAGCCAGTCGATATGCTTATCCAGGATGTCCATTCGCAAATGCAGTGAATCCTGGATGTCTGGCATTTCCCTGCCGTCAAGATCCAGCAAGCAGCCGTCTTTGGCAAAAGAAGCGATATCCTCCAGCTTCATTCCCGTTTGCTTTAAGCCATGGATGAAACGGATAAACCGGATATCCCCTTCGTCGTACCGCCGGCGCCCGGTTTCCTTTCCATCCTTACGGGAGGGGTTCGGCAGTATGCCTACTTTTTCATAGAAACGAAGGGTATACGCCGTGATCCCCGTTATTTTGGATACTTCGCTGATCGAGTACATACGCTAAAGCCCTCCCTTCCTTTGTTCATTCATCCTTTTACAACATATTTCAACTGATCAGCACCACTTTGCCGACGGCCAAAGACCGTTCAAGCAGTTCCTGCGCCTTGGCCGCTTCCTGAAGCGGAATGCGATGCGATACCAGCGGATGGATCAATCCCTCTTCCAGCAGGGACAGTACGGCGCTTGCGTCTTCCCGGAACCAGTCCAGCTGCTCCTTTTTCAAAAGGGTGATGCTGTAAAGATGCATAGGGTGTCCCTGCTCCGTCGTTTGGGCCTTTGCCAGGCGGCTCCACTCCTTCTCCCAATTTCCGGAGTTCCGCTCCTGAAGCACCGAAGTATAGCCGTAGCTGATGAACCGCCCGTTCCGGCTTAAAGTTCGCAGCGAGCGCTCGTAGTTCTCGCCTCCGATCGGATCGAACACGGCATCGATTCCTTCGGAAGCATGAAGCCTCAGAACATCGACGAAATCTTCATTCCTGTAATCAATAGGTATGGCGCCGTACCCGGAAACGATGTGATGCTTCGCAAGCGAAGCCGTGCCGTACATCTTCAGCTTCGCCAATCTGCCCAGCTCCAAAAGGGCGGTGCCGGTTCCGCCGCTTGCGCCGTGGATCAGGATACTCTCCCCCTCAGTTACTTTGGCAATCCGGTGAAGCATCTGATAAGCGGTCACATAATTCAAGACGGTGGCAACAGCGAGTGAAGAATCCATCTGCGGGGGAACGGCCACCAGCTCATCGGGCTTCGCATATACATAAGCCGCATAGCCCCCCGTTCCGTTATAGAAAACCGCCACTTTGTCCCCTATACGAAACTGCTGCACATCCTCTCCGAGCTCGTCGATCACACCGACCGCATCGTATCCCGGCGTAAACGGCGGCGTTGGCGGATTCGGAAACTTGCCTTCCCTTCTCATGATATCCGCCAGCGCGACGCCGGAGCTTTGAACTTTGACACGAACCTCGTCCCGATCTGGTATCCGCAGCGGCTCCTGAACCAATGTCAGCACTTCCGGCCCGCCGTACGCCGTTACAATGACTCTTGAGTTAAACACAGGACATCTCCCCTTCAAAGGTGAATAATGGATGCCCGTATTATATTTCTTAGAGTTTACTCGAAGTCAAGCGGCCATGAGCGCATTATCTCAAATAGCCTCCGTTATTAATATCAAAGGTCGCGCCCGTGTAGTGCCTGGATTTATCGGATAATAAAAAGACGACCGTTTCGGCCACATCCTCCGGCAGGACCGGGGTTTGGATCAGCTGGTGACTGAGATACTCCTTTTTTCTCCAATCGGGAATGGTCTGCATCATCGAGGTGTCGACCATGGTTGGCGCGACGGCGTTCACGCGTATATAAGGGGAAAAATTCATGGCACAGCTCTTCGTTAACCCGAGCAAAGCCGCTTTGGTCAGTCCGTATACCGCATCCGAGCTTCCCTCCATACCGGAGACGGAAGACATATTGACGATGGTTCCCTGCTGCCGATTGCGGAGCATCCGTCTACCGAACAGCTGCGAGAAATAGACGGCGCCCTTGATGTTGATATCCATCACCTTGTCGATCTCGTTCTCTTGATAATCGAGTATGCTTTTGGCTAAGTAAATGCCCGCATTATTAACCAGGCCGTTCGCATCCGGATGTTCCGTTTCAATATAGGCAAAAAAGTCACGAACCTGCTCGTACTCACTCACATCCGCTTGATAGGTGTGCAGCTTATGGCAAGCCCCCTCCTCCTCCTTCAGCTCTTCAAGCAGCCGGCTGTTCAGATCGCACGCGATTACCGAAGCGCCTTCGCGCAAACTTAGTTTCACGACCGCTTTTCCGATTCCGGACGCCGCGCCTGTAATGATTATTTTTTTATCAGAAAGCATTATGTCCGCCCACCCTAAAATGAAATTTAATCGCAATTTTACCTTTCCGCCGTTTGGGATTTGCATAGGACTCATATAGTGATAACAGGGTTCAATTCAACGGTAAAGGATTTGATGATTTTGAGGATAGCCTTCTTCACGGATACGTTTTACCCGCAGATCAATGGTGTGTCCAATACGTTGATGTATTTGAGCCAATATCTGACCCGCTGCGGCATTGAACATCTATTCTTTGCTCCCGATTATGAGACTGGTGAGCCTGAAGCCAGCGGGGTTCCGGTCGTGCGGTTCAAAGGATTTACTCCTCATATCTACCCGGACTGCCGCCTCGCTTTCCCTCCTTATCCCAAAGTTCTGGAGCAGCTCTCGGACTTTAAGCCCGATGTTGTCCATATTGTTACCGAGCTCGGCGTCGGCTGGAGCGGCCTTCGGGCCGCGAGAGCGCTGAATCTACCGATCGTCATGTCCTATCATACCAGCTTCGACAAGTACCTCCAATTTTACCATATGCAATATTTAAGCAAAGCCTTGTGGGCATACATGCGCCGGTTCCACAGCTTCGCGCAGGTCAATCTTGCCCCTTCCCGGAGCACGATGCAGGATTTGGCGCGCCACGGCATCACCAATTTGGATCTGTGGCCTCGCGGAATCGATCTGGAGCGGTTTCATCCCGGGAATTACTCCCCCAAGCTTCGGGAGGAGATGGGGATTACGAATGAAGTCGTATTTCTCTATGTAGGCCGCATCGCGGTGGAAAAGGGGCTGCAGACGCTGGCCGACAGCATTAAGCAAGTGAATCTGCGCTACGGCAGGGAAGTGAAATGGGTCTTCACGGGAGACGGACCTTATTTACCGGAGCTGATTGCCCAAAGGATACCTAACGCCATTTTTACGGGGAGCCGCCGGGGCGATGAACTCGCCGCTATTTATGCGAGCGCGGATGCCTTCGTCTTTCCTTCCGGCACCGAGACGTTCGGGAATGTGCTGCTGGAGGCCATGGCGAGCGGGCTTCCGGTCATCTGCACCGATTCCGGCGGAGTGACCGATTTTACGGAGAACCACCACAATGCTCTGGTCTGCAAGTACGGGAGCGTTCCGGAGTTAACCAAGGCGATTGTCAGCATGCTCAATCCGCATAATCGGCAATCTATTGGGGCAAAAGCGCTTGAAACCGCAAAAGCCCGAGGCTGGGACGCCGTATTCGATGATCTCATGCTGCAGTACACGTACGCCGCGAATCCGGAACTTCACCCCGAGCGGAGGAGCACCGGTTGACGCTGCCGGGTAGCTTGTTTAAGCACGCAGGGAAAAAGATTGCAAAACATACCGGAATCCCGGTGTCTTGCGATTTTTTTCTATACCATGGTCGGTCGTTGTGATTACGGTAAGTCTGGCAAAGTGTACTCGCGGCCAGCCGGAGCGGCCCATGCCGCCAGCACGGTGCCGCCCGGGATACAAATTCTCACAACAAACGGTAAGCATAGGATTGTGCTGTTCAGTTTGAGTCAAGTATTAAAGTAGCCGGTGTTTTTCCTGCAAGTCCTGCGGAATGTCACGGACTTCCATTTGGTCCCGAGTCCGATGTATAGTGGCTGCACCATTTTCATGCGAACCTGCGGAATACCGTGAGATACTTTTGTCAAACCTCGGTCCGGAGTGTAGTGGCTGGCGTTTTCCTGCAAACCTGCGGAATACCATGAGATGCTTCTGTTCTGCCTCGCCCCCGGGATATAGTAGCTGCACCATTTTCCTGCAAACCTGCAGGTTTGTCAGGAGAATTTCGCGTTGGTAGAAGGAAAAGATGCGATCGTACATCCTTTTAAGCCTACGAACCGCCAACGGGGAGATAGGAGGAGAATTGCCTGCACTTTGGCAGGAATTGGGCCCGGGAGGAGAGTTTCCACGGAAAAAGATGTATACACGCAGGAATCTCCGCAACCCAGCTACTTACTTAACTACTCACTTACTTACCTACCTTACTCACCTACTCACCAAACTCACCTTACTCACCTACCTTACTCACCTTACTCACCTACCTACTCACCTACTCACCAAACTCACCATACTTACTCACCTTCTCACCGCCCACCAATCTGAAAACCCAACAAACTTCCTCCCCGACACCTATCTATCCCCTTCCCCCCAAACTAACTTTCCCCGCTGCCGGTTGCCTTAACTTCTCACTGTGATCATGAAATAGATACTTCTATTCAGTAGGGACCGGTTTACAGTAGTTGGCGTTTTCCTGCTAAATTTGTAGAATACTGAGATACTTCTGTTCAACCTCGCCCCCGGGATATAGTAGCTGTCCCGTTTTCCTGCAAACCTGCAGGTTTGTCAGGTGAGTTTCGCGTTGGTAGAAGGAAAAGATGCGATCGTGCATCCTTTTTAACCTATGTACCGCCAACGGGGAGATAGGAGGAGAATTGCCTGCACTTTGGCAGGAATTGGGTTCGGGGTGAGAGTTTCCACGGAAAAAGATGTATACACGCAGGAATCTCCGCACCGTTAACGCCCCAAGCGGCCTACTGGCTGATTCTCCGTCTCTTCCCGGAGCGGTCGGCGGCTTCAATCTGGCGGCCACGGCCGCTTTTTTTGTACATTAATGGCTTTCTGGCTGTGCCCATATCCTGGTTCCATAGCAGCACCCAAGGGCGAAGCGGCGCATAAAATGCACTGCGAGGTGAGACCAACTATGAACGGACAGATTTGGCGGCAGCAGCATGCCGCGAAGCTGCATCGGCCCTTGAGGCGAAAGATTCAACAGTTGTCTAAATCCGGCGGCGCCAAGCCGGCGGCCATTCCGGTCATTATTCAACTGAAGCACCCAATAACCCCGGCCCGGCTTCAGGCTCTGAAGCGGCATGCGGGTTCGCATGCGCTGCCGGTACTGCACAAGCTTCCCCTGCTTCAATCGATAGCTACCCGGATTTCGATGGACTGTCTAAAGCGGATGTGCTGCTGCGGCGGGGTGAGGAAAATCTATCTGGACGGAATCAAAAAAACGTCGCTCCATATAGCGACGCCTTCAATCGGTTCTACTTCGGTTCAACGAAAAAAGGGGCTTACCGGAAAAGGGGTAAACATCGCCATTCTGGACACCGGCGTCTTCCCCCATCCGGATCTGACCCGGCCCATTAACCGGATTATAGCTTTTAAGGACTTCATCAACCATAGGCGAACTCCTTATGACGATAACGGCCACGGGACGCATACGGCCGGGGACGCCGCGGGAAACGGCTGGTCGAGCAAGGGTAAATACAAAGGCCCCGCCCCGAAAGCGGGCGTTATCGGCGTCAAAGTGCTGGATCAGAACGGCAACGGTTACGATTCGACGATAATCAAGGGAATCGAGTGGTGCATCGCCAACCGGAAACGACTAAAGCTGCGTATACTTTCGATGTCGCTGGGCGGTCCGATTCAAACTCCCTGTTCCGACGATCCCTTATGCCAAGCTGTGGAGCATGCGGTCAAGGCCGGGCTCAGCGTTGTGATCGCGGCCGGAAACGACGGACCGGGGTACGGAACGATAGAAACCCCCGGGAACAGTCCGTCGGCCATCACGGTCGGAGCGGTAGACGACCGGCGCACTCTCCTCCAGGCGGACGACCGCATTGCTTGGTTCTCCAGCCGGGGACCGGTACCTGGCGGCGGCAAAAAGCCGGATTTGGTCGCACCAGGCGAGTCGATCATCTCGCTGCGGGCCCCATGCTCCAAGCTTGACCGTGAATCTCCTTACTTAAGAGTCGGTAAAAAATACTTCACGCTCTCCGGCACCAGCATGTCTACGCCCATCGTCTCCGGCGCGGCCGCGCAGCTGCTTCAGAGCAGACCTTCTCTCTCGCCCCTGCAGGTGAAAACATTGCTCAAAAAGAATACCTTCCGCCTCAAGCTGAACGCCAACACCGCAGGAAGCGGCGAAGTTAATGTCAGATTTCTGCTGTCATGCCGGAAGCGGCCCCGGTCAGTCCCTTTCAGGAAACCGGGGCGCCAATAAGCTCTTCCGGTAAGAACTTACAGATACCAATCTATGTGAACGCTTTTGAAGCCTTTCAGCCTCTGAAAGCGGAAAAGTATATATCTGTTCTCCCTGTTAACCCCGCCGTCTGCTCGCCGCATCCATCCAATTCGGAATCCAGCCCCGCTCCAAATCATCCAGCGTCTTTCCTGGAGCTACAATCGTATCAATGGCGTCGAGCAGATCAGCACTTAACTTAATATCAGCGCCAGCGAGCGATCCTTGAAGCTGTTCCAGAGTGCGCGGTCCAATAATGGTAGATGTAATGGATGGGTGCGCTTGAGTAAAAGCGACAGCCATGTGGGCAAGGGAGATTCCGGCCTCGGCGGCAAGCCCTTGCAGCTCGTTAATGATTTCGAACTTCACGCGATTTTCTTCACGGGTTGGGTCCACGATTTTTCCGAGTATACCTCCCTGAAAACGGACAGCACGGGAATCTGACGAAGCAGCTTGACCCTTGACGTATTTTCCTGTGAGCAAGCCTCCTGACAGCGGACTCCATACCAGAACGCCCATGCCGTATTTTCTCACCACTTCAAGAACATCAAGCTCAATGCTGCGGTTCAGGATGGAATAAGGAGGCTGCTCGCTTGCGAAACGCGCCAGATTGCGGCGTTCGCTTACCCCTTGCGCTTCGGCAATCTGCCAAGCCTGAAAAGTGGAGGAGCCGATATAGCGGATTTTCCCTTCCTGGACAAGATCGGTTAATACGCCAAGCGTCTCTTCAATATCGGTTTGCGGGTCCGGACGATGGAGCTGATAGAGGTCAATATGGTCGGTTTGAAGCCGGCGCAAGCTGTTTTCGACTTCTTGTCTGATCCACAAGCGTGAACTTCCGCTTTGATTCAGCCCTTTTCCCATTGGCATTCCGACTTTTGTCGCAAGCACAACCTCGTTGCGCCGGCCCTTTAAAGCTTTCCCGACAATTTCTTCTGAAGCGCCGGCCGAATAGACGTCGGCTGTGTCAATGAAGTTGATGCCATTACCGATAGCGGTATCCACGATCTGGATGCATTCTTCCTCATTCGAGTTTCCCCATGCTCCAAATGCTCCTGTACCCAAAGTAAAATTGCTTACCTTTATGCCTGTGCGTCCCAAATTCCGGTATTCCATATCAATTATCTCCCAAGGCTTTAATCAGTTCTTCTGTGGTAAAAATTTCATGGACGATAGTCGGACCGTTGATCTCATGCGCCGCATGCATCGCCTCATGGCTAAAGGCAGCCGTCGCATCTTTTACGAGAGTGACATGGTACCCAAGCTCCATTCCAAATCTTGCCGTTGATTCAATGCATGTGTTTGCCAGCATGCCGATGATGATTATTTTGCTGATACCATGCACTTTAAGCTGGTGATCAAGGTCCGTGTTCGCAAAGCCGCTCTGAGACCAATGCTCTTTAATGATGATATCCCCCTCCTGCGGCTGGAAATCGGGGTGAAACTCGCCTCCCCAGGTACCTTTGGCAAATGGTTGGGCTTTGGCTGCAGATAGCTGGTAAGGCGTCGGATATTTCCATGTTGAAAAATCTCCCGGTTCAAAGCGGTGATGCGGTACGAAAAACACCTGAATACCCGCCTCCCGGACCGCTGCCACAATTTTCTTCAAATGCTCCAGCATGTTCACGGATTCCGCCACTTCTTTGGCATAAGGGTAGAGCTTGCCTTCGGAAGCCAGGAAGTCGTTATACGGATCGACCAGTAGAAGCCCTGTATCTGCGCTGTCATATTTTTTGTCCGTCATTTTAAACACTCCTTATTAATAATTATGATTTCACTAATCCACGATCCGGTTTTCCATATTTATGAAGCAAGTACAAGGAAATGAGGGGCAGCACGCAAAGTCCGAGGTAAATGTTCTGAAATACGCCGGCCATATCCGTTCCTTTTTGCAGCACAATCAGCATCCCCGTAATGCCTACCCCGAACGCGCCTCCGAAGAAGCCGCCCAGCTGGTTCATACCCATACCCGCCCCCATGTGTTCTAAAGAGAGATAATGTGATATTTCATTGGAATTACTGGCGGTCAGACTGGAAAATCCAAGACTCATAAAGAAATAACTGATGAGAACGCCGTAGACTGAAAGACTTGCCACCGTTGCGAACAGGACGACGGACAGCAGCAGAAAGATGGCTCCCCATCTGGAGACGATTCCGTTCCCCATCCGGTCGATGATTTTTCCTATTTGTCTTGAGGCAAACGCCGTAATAATCGCACCCGGGAAGATAATCAATCCGATTTCCATCGGACTCCGGTGAAAGACTTGAGCCAGCAGAATCGGCATAGCGAACAGCGTGGCAAAATTGATGAAATACGCGGTGAAGCTGATCGACAGCAGCTGGGTGAACCTTCTCTGGCGAAGCAGCTCCGGATGGATAAACGGCGAACGGATTCGATTGATATGCCGCCACAGCAGCCACAGCGTAATTAAACTAACGAGAAGCGGCCAAAGCGCGAAAGTCGTAACGAACAGCAGCAGACCCGTAATTGAAGCCGCCACCAGCAAGCTTCCGGCGTTATCAAATTGGACGGACTTTTTCTCTTCCATAGGCACATGTCTGTTAAAAATTGGAGTGATAAACAAAACCGCAGCCGTCATGACAAAAAGGAAGTTCCATCCGAGATACTGGGTCAGGGCTCCCCCGACCACCGGTCCCAATCCGAATCCAAGCGATGTGCCTGAAGCAATGAAGGACATGGCGCTGCCTCTTCGTTCTTGCGGGATATATCTAGAGAACAGCACATAGCCTAGCCCAGGAAAAGCCGCAGCTCCTATTGCCTGAAATATCCGGGCGACCATCAACAGAATAAAGGTGTGGGCGAAATAGCCGAGTAATGAGGACAGTACCAATAAAAAGGCACCAAACAGAACCATTTTACGGATCGGTAAAAAATCGGTCAGCCGGCTGTAAGTAATGGTTGCGATCCCAAAAATGATGGAATATGCGGTGACAATCCATGAAGCGACCGTTGGCGATAACGAAAACTCATGGGCAACTCTGGGCAAAGCCACGTTGAACATCGTCGTATTCATGACCACGAGCATCGCCGCCAAGCTCCAAAAGGGGACGATCAATTTCTCATTAAATGATTTTTCTCTTGTATTGAGTATCTCTATATCAGATATGGCTTCCATAAAAAAACCTCCCACTCCTATATTCCTCTTATAAGAAAGTCCGAGTAAATCCTTACTCGCTTAAAAACGCGGAGACATGCAGGACAAACCGTTCAGGATATTGAAACAGGAATCCGTGCCCGGAGTCGGGATAGAGTATCAACTGGGCATTCGGTATATGCTGCGACATAATAAAGGAATTGATGGTCGGAGCCATGATATCGTTATCACCGTTCGCGACTAGAACAGGCTGTTTAATCTCAGCCAAACGGGGATAGGCTGTATCCGGTCCGGCAGCGAAACCGATCAGTGCTTGTGTCTGCGCCTTTATGGTTTCAGCTGTAACCAGCGGCGCGCGATCCGTCTTTCTCCATTGAAGACGCTCCAGATACTCACGGCCTTTGGCCTGACTGGTTTCTGTCGGCTCGAAGAACAGGAATAAGAAATCTTTATCCTCATTAACAGGCGTGGTCATCACTTCAAACACTCCGTTTCTCGATCTTACGGTGTCTTCGCCCGCTCCGGGTCCTGTTCCGGCAAGAATGAGACGGCGAACCAGGTCCGGCCGCTTCAGCGTCACATGCTGCGCCACCATGCCGCCCATTGAGAACCCGATTAAATCGACTTGCTTAAAACCAAGCGTTTCAATAAAAGTGATCGCATAATCGGCCATATCAGGGACGCTATTAGGTGTAACCCCTGTAGACAGTCCCACACCGGCGCTGTCGAACAGGATAACGGTTCTCTCCTTGGCGATGCCGTTAACAACAGCCGGGTCCCAGTCATCCATCGTGCCCCGGTAACGTTGGCAGAACACAAGCGGAACTTCGGACTCCGCTCCGAACTTGCGGTAGGCGAAGGTGATTCCTCCGGCTTCCACGTAAGAGGTTGGTACAGTCTCCGCGGTCAATGCGCTTAATGCTTCTTGATTAATCATCGATAATCTCTCCTTTTGTTCTAACGGTTTAAATAGCGGTGCAGCAGATGGGTTCTGAACAAACGCATTACTTTTATTCATTGGAACTCCTCCCATATGGTTACTATGAAGGTCAACAGCGCTCCATCTTTTGAGAACAATCATTCTCAAATTATTAAAAAAAATTTAATCCAATATAGCCAGCGTCATGTCGATAATGCTTTCCAGCTTCTGTCTGTCTTTGGTTGTCTTCACCAAAACTCTAAGGCCCGTCAGCGCATTGAACAGATATTGGGAAAGCTGCACCGGATCGTGCTTTGCGGAAATTCCCCCTGCAGCCTGACCTTGCGTGATCAGCTCGCACAGCAGTTCCTCTGTCTCGGCAAAATAGTCGCTGACCTTGGCGGCCGCTTCCGGGTCGAGCAACGACAGCTCGCACGCCGTATTGACGGTCAGACATCCTTCGGGCCGGATATCCCTCGCGCTAATTACCATTTCGAATATGGCGCGGATCGCCTGCTTCGGGGAAGCCGCATCCTGAACACGGGTCTTAACTGAAGCAAACACTGTCTCATGATACCGCTCCAAGGCTTGCATAAATAAAGCATGTTTGTCTCCGAACGTATCATACATGCTTCGTTTATGAACGCCCATTGTCTCCACGAGGTCTTTCATCGAAGTCTTCTCATAGCCTTGACTCCAGAATAACCGCACCGCTTTCTGCAGCACCGCATCCACATCAAACTCTTTGTTTCTCGCCATAATTCTTCACCCCGCCTCCTTGCAAAGCCATCATAGCATATTGAGAACGATCGGTAAAGAATTTTTCGGAAAAATATTCTTTCGCTTCATCCGCCGCTTTCCAAACGAAAAGAAGCCTGTCCGCATCTTCTTGCGGACAGGCTTCTTTTCGGCAAGGTATTAATCAGGAGATCGGGAAAGGCAAGGGACCGCCCGGCGCCTAAGACCGCCACCAACTATACCGCTTCCGAATCGGCAGAATCGGCAAGATCCGTTAACGGCAGGTGATCCGGCAATTCGTCGATTGTAGCGAGGACAAGCGCCGCCGCGCTTTCAGCCACCGTATGAATCGTCCGGGCCAGTTCATGCTCTGTCTCTTCCCCGGTTGAATGAATGGGAGCGGCAGACACAATGCGCGCCAGCTTCTCGGCGCTTAACGACTGCTCATGGGCGTCGTCGGAAATGGAGCGGACGACCAGGAACGGCACCTTATTCGTCCAGGCGACCTGGGCGAAAGCCGCCCCTTCGGTCTCGACAGCCAGAGCCTCGAACTGTTCCCGGATGTGCTGGCGTTTCTCCGACGAGAACACGACCTGATCGCCTGTCGCGATGACTCCCTCTTTGAATTTGCGGTCAGGCGCCAAAGAAGTAAGGTTGATCGCCGCCTGACGGGCGGCCCGAAGCAGCCCTCTGTCGCTGTTGAAGCGGTTGACTCTGCCCCAAAGAGCCGCCTGTTCCGCAGCTTCGTCCGCGATCCGTGGACCGAATGGATGAAACACCTGCGGGCTGCCGTACAGGACTCCAGCGTCATGATGCACGACCGACGAAGCCAGCACCACGTCGTTTATCGCGAGCTCCGGGTCTAGCGCTCCGGCAACGCCGGTAAAGAACAGAACATCCGGACGATAGCCGGTGATAAGCGCCTGAAGCGCCGCCGCCGTATTCGTCTTTTGCGTGCCGGCCACCCCGAGGAACAGCTCATGCCCTCCGTATGAGGCTTGATAAAGCAGCCCTACCGGCGCCGGTATACGGCGAACCTGCCCCACCCAGCCAAGCAGCGGTTCGATTTCCGACACCAGCGCACTGAGCACTCCAATTCTGAGCGGAGTTTCTTCCGCGTTCCCATTCGCCATATACGAGCCTCCGTTCAATTATTATGAATCAAACCGCGATGACCTGGGTAGCGTCCGCTCCGGTTCCCTTGGAGAAATCCAGCACCTTCAGTTCCCGGGCATCGACCTTATAGAAAGCCGTATTCTGAAGCAGGCCCTTATCCGCTCTCTCTTTAAACCGCGGGTTGCGGCTGCCCAGCTGCTCAGTCGCCCGATCGATCTCGGCCGGCTCGGCCAGCGCTTCGGCTGTTCCGTGCACGGAAATATTTACAAAGCCGGACAGCTCCTGATTCTCGTGCTGGAAGAAGAGAACGATCTGCGGATTCTCCTTAATCTGCTCCACCTTCTTGCTGTCCTTCTGGGTTGAAAAATAAATCGTATACCCGTCGGCAGCAAACGAACCCAGACTTCTCAGCACTGGAGATTGATCCTTATTAACCGTCGCCAATACGACAAACCGGGTATCATTTAAATATTTCACAATCTGATCTTTAGCTTCTACGCTCATTTCCACTCACTCCTTATTTTTGTTCTGAAATCTTATGAACACCGGGACGCAAAAAAGAGGCCTGATTGGTAATCAAGCCTCCAGCATTCTGGTCAGCGAAATAATATCGACTATTCCACTCGGTATTTAAGATATTTCAAATATTAGCCAGGGGCGTGCCCCTTGTCAATATTTTTATTTTGAACAGTGCGGCATTACTGCTCTCTTCTTCTGTACAAATCGATCGACTTGTAGCCTTGAGCCAGAATCTCTTTCATCTCGCCCAATCGTTTCTCCTGCGTCTCGCTTCTCTTCGCGCTGTACACATAACGGGCCCAATCCTTCTGGTAGCCGGGGGTTAATTGATTGTAGACGGCCAGCACTTCCTGATCGCTCTCCAAATACAGCCGGATGCCCGAAATGTGATCGATATAATCGTCGACGCATTGGCTGCTCTTGGCGCCAGCTGTTCGCTTCTTGCTTGCAGCCTGCGACTTCAGGCCTACAATCGTGAACACCTCATTCAGACTGACCATCCTCGAAAATTTCAGGCGGCTGTTCCGCACAACCCCGTCCTCGTCCACGGGGAGTTCAGCTATAATGCTATCCCGCTCAATGAATTCCTCATACTGCGGATTATTCTTTTTGGGATAGGCGAAGTACAAATATCCGTCATCATTCAACGCCTGCTGCTCAATAACGCTCTGCAGGTGATGGCCAAATTGCTCAAGATTAAACACAAAAATAAAAATCAGATCATACTTCTCTTTGGAGAAAGCCGAATCATAATCAAGCTCATTGAAATCATCAATGTCTTCCGGTTTGTTCAGGATCAGCTTTGAGGGATATTTGTTTAGATTCAATTTTGCAATGACGCTGTTCTTCGAATTCATGAATGGGCCTCCAGACACTCTTTATACGGTCGCACTATGAAATATTATAATCGATTCCGTATGAAAAGAGTAACTCCGCCTTAGCCCCGTTCCGCCTTGCATATCAAAGCCTCATAGGGCTTCAGCACGCATTCCTGATGTTCTTTCAGATTGGACAAAATAACCCGGCCGATGGCTGGTTCGGCAAACGCAAGGCTCTTGTCCGAAAAATTGCATAATACCGTCCACTCCTCATTACCCAAGCTCCGGACATAGCCGCCGATCTCCTCGGAATCCTTATAAATCTCCCGATAGCCGCCGTAAATCAGCGCTTTATTCTCGCGGCGCAGCCGGATCAGCTTCCGGTAGAAATGCAGAATCGATTGCTCGTCACGCAGCGACTGGTCCACATTGATCGACGTATAGTTCGGATTCAAAGACAGCCACGGCTCCCCGGATGTAAATCCGGCCTGCGGCCCCGAACTCCACTGCATCGGCATGCGCCCCTGATCCCGGCTTCTCTTCGCCAGATGGTTCAGGATGTCCGTTTCAGGCCGCCCAAGTGCCTTTTCGTAAGCGTGAAAGTTAATGCTTTCAATATCCCGGTACTCCTCTATCGAATCAAAGGAATAATTGGTCATCCCAATCTCCTGCCCCTGGTAGATAAAAGGAGTTCCCCGCATCAGAAAATAGTAGGCGGCCAGCATCTTGGCCGATTCCTCGCGGTAGCGCCCGTCGCTGCCGAATTTGGAAACCGAACGGACATGGTCATGATTCTCCATGAACAGCGCCATCCATCCCTTACCCTCCGTTTCCGTCTGCCATTTGGACAGGGCGTGCTTGAACTCCGTCAGCTTCCAGGGATGGTAGATTCCTTTGGCCGCCGGTTTGACATCCAGATCCACATGATCAAATTGAAAAATCATATTAAATACGCCGCTCTGCTCATCCACATAATCATGAATCTGTTCAATCGGAACGCCGGGCGCCTCCGCGACGGTCATTACATTGCGCGGCTCCAGTACCTCCTGTTTCATTTCGCGCAGAAAATCCAGGATGCCGGGTTGATTCAGGCAAGCTTCAGCGAGCGGAGCGTAACGGCGTTTGTCTTCCGTCTTCAGATTCGGAAACCGCTGATCCTTTTTAATAAACGTAATCGCATCTATGCGGAATCCGGCAATTCCCTTGTCGATCCACCATTCCATCATGGAGAAAATATTCCGGCGAACCTCGGGATTCTCCCAGTTCAGATCCGGCTGCTTTCTGGAGAAACAGTGTAGATAATATTCCTGCGTCTGCTCGTCATACTCCCAGGCGGAACCTCCGAAATTGGATTCCCAATTGGTCGGCTCCTCCCCTCCCGAGCCCGGTCTCCATATATACCAGTCGCGTTTCGGATTATCCTTGGAGCTGCGCGATTCCACGAACCACGCATGTTCATCCGAGGTATGGTTCGCCACCAGATCCATGATGATACGGATGCCGAGGGCTTCCGCCTTGGTGATCAGTTCCAGCATATCCTCCATCGTTCCATATTCAGCCTGCATTTTATAAAAATCCCGGATGTCGTACCCGTTATCGTCGTTGGGCGAGTCATAAACCGGGCAGATCCAAATGACGTCAATATCCAAATCGCTCAAGTAGCCGAGCCGGCTGATGATGCCGCGAAGATCGCCTACTCCGTCCCCGTTAGAATCCTGAAAGCTCCGGGGATAAATTTGATAAACGACACTTTCCTTCCACCAGTTGCGGTCTCTGTTTTCCATAGCTCCACACTTCCTCCAGGTTTCGCATATTTTTATCTGTACTTTATTTGATCGCTCCCTGGCTCACGCCCCGGATAATATAGCGCTGTCCGAACAGATAGGCGACGAGAATCGGCAGAATGGTCAGCAGCAGGGCGGGAATCAGCAGCTCCCAGTTGTTCATGTACGTGCCGTTGAAGACCTTCATTTTGATCGGCATGGTGAAGTCCTGTTCTTTCGTAAGCACCAGAGACGGCAGCAGGTAGTCGTTCCAGATCCAGAGTACATTAAGGATAGCGATTGTCACGGAGGTGGGAACGAGCATCGGCAGCACTATTTTGAAAAATGTCTGCGCCCGAGTGCATCCGTCCAGCAATGAAGCTTCTTCCAGCTCATAAGGGATCGATTTGACGAACCCGTGGTACATGAAGACGGAAAGGGCGCTCCCGAAGCCGATATAAAGAATAATGAGCAGCGGAATCGGCGCGGCGTCGATCCAGTGAAGCTTGGCCCCGTAAATATAAATCAATGGAATCATGATGGATTGAAAAGGAATAATCATCGAAGCGACCATCAGGGCAAACAGCCCGTTATTGAATTTGGTCGGACGTCTAACCATGTAATAGGCGGTCATGGCCGCGAATATGCCAATGAACAGAACGCTTAAGAATGTAACGATAACCGTATTCCGGAACGAGACAAAGAAATTCATCTTATCGACAACTTCGGCAAAATGCCCGAAATTCAGGCTGGTCGGCAGGGAAAACGGACTTTCAAGGATTTCTCCGTTGCTCTTGAAGGAGTTGACCAGCATAAGAAAGAACGGAAAGACAAAGAGAACGAAAGATACGGCCAGCAGCAGATAAGTCAGGAACGACACGGCTTTCTTTCGGGCTTCCATCAGGCGGCAACCTCCATTTTCTTGCTGAAATAGACTTGCAGTCCCGTAATAACCGCAACAATGACGAACAGCACAATCGCCTCGGCTTGACCGACACCGTAAATATTTTCGACAAAAGCCTTTTGAACGACATGCATCGATACCATCGTCGTACTGCCGTATGGCCCGCCCTCGGTCAGGGAGTAGTTCACATCATAAACCATAAAGGCATTTTTCAAGGTTAAAAAAACCGTAACGACAAAGGACGGAACCATCAGCGGCAAAGTAACGTTTCTCAAGCGCTGCCAGGCGTTTGCCCCGTCGATCGTGGACGCTTCCATGACGTCTTTCGGCACATTGATCAATCCGGCGACGAAAATAATCATCATATAACCGGCCGATTGCCAGATCGTCACGATAACGATGGCCCAGAAAGCCAGATGCTCGTCACCCAGCCAGCCCAGCCGCAGCCACTCGATTCCAAGCTTGTCGCCAATAGACGGAAGCGTCTGGACGAAAATAAACTGCCAAATATAGCCGAGGATCAATCCGCCGATCAGATTGGGCGTGAACAGTGCCGTCCGGAAGAAATTTTGCATCTTAACGCCGGAGGTCACCAGAAAAGCCAGAATAAAGCCAAGGATATTAATGATCAGGACCGTTGCGACAACAAATTCGACCGTTAGCCACAAGGAGTCCCAGAACGCGGTATCCATAAATGCCGTTTTATAGTTGCCGAAGCCCGAGAACTTGATCGGATTAATGGGAGAGGTCATGTCCGTCAGCGTCAGGTACAGCCCATAGGCGAAAGGAATCAGTACAGCCAGAGCAAAGAACAGGATCGTGGGACCGGTAAAAAACAGCTGGTGGCCCAGCGACTTCAGCCGGCTTTTTTCCGTTATCATAGGTATGGCTCACCCCTAAGCGATTGAAGTTGAGGAAAAGAACGGGCCGCCCCGCCCTTTTCCCATTGTTTAACGATGGAAGGATTATTTCTGGTTTTTGTAATAGGTTTCGATGGCTTTGGCCAGATCGGTGCGGGATTCTTTCTTCGCAATGTATTTCTGGACATCCGGCGCCAGGATGCTGCCCCAATCCTCAACCTTTACATAGTTGGAGCTGAAAGGCAGCGTCTTGCTTGATTGAATCGCATCCGCGATTGCGCTTCCGAGCGGGTTCGTCACTTTATTCGGATTGTTTTTGAATGCGGAGACCACCTGGGCTTGATTAACCAGGAAATCCTGCCCTTTCTGGTCGTACACGATCCAGTTCAGGAACTTCTTCGCCGCTTCCTGCTGGGCGGGCGTAGCCGCTTTGTTGATGACCAGAATATTGGTCGGCCCGGCAGCGATTTTATTGTTCAGCGGATTGTCCGGATTGTTGTCAACCGGTACCGGAATAAAGCCGAAGGACTCACCTGAAACCGCCTTCAAGGAATCGAAGGCCCAGTTCCCGTTAAACAAGATCGCCGACTCGCCTTTGCCTACGCTAATATGCGCATCGTCGTAATATTTGCCGAGCGGACGTTCGCCGTATTTGTTGTACTGCGGGGAAGTCAGCAAATCCAGCGTATCGTAGTAACCATTCCACACCGGGTTGCTCGCCAGGTCGAAGGTGCCGGCCTTCAATTGTTCCACAATCGTAGCCGGATCTTCAGCCTGATTGAGAAACTGCGTACTGTAATGGTTCGCCACCGACCAGTTCTCCGTCTGGTAAGCGACCGGATATTTGACGCCGGAAGCCTGGATTTTGTCCAGAAGCGCTTTCAATTTATCGAGAGTGTTGATGGAATAAGGATCAAATGCGCCCCCAACGGCTTTTTCCACAACGCTTTTGTTGTAGACCAGCCCAAAGCCTTCAATCGAGAACGGGAAGCCTGCGACTTTGCCGTTCGCGTCTTTCACGCCGTACACCGTGTCTGCATTCCATTTCTCACCGGAAAGATCGATGCCGAAATCCTTGTATTTGTTCACGATCGCATCAGGGGCCATCATCGCCAAGGTTACGGTTTTGCCGGAAGCCGTCAGTTTATCGAGCAAATTGACCGTCTCGCCCACTGCTCCCGAAACCGCTTCCACCTCTATGTTCGGATTTGCCGCCATAAAATCTTTGGCCGCCTGCTGCCACTGAGATGCGATCTCGCCTTTTCCGTTCGTGATGATGATGCTGACTTTCCCGTCTTTGGAGCCCGCTTCCGGACTGCCCGCACTAGGTGAACCCGAATCATTGGAGCCGCCGCAAGCCGTCAAGGCTACAGCCATAAGAAGAACGAGGAATAAAGCCAATGTCTTTTTCAAATGAAACCCCTCCATTAATGTAAATGGTACAATCCCTTGCAGAACAGTTGGTAACGTTCCCAATTGCACAGATCAAATCCCGCTTACCAATTCTCTGAAGTGATTATGGATATACTATATCATCCTTTGGTAACGGTTTCAACAACTATTTATTATGCATTCATCAGATAAAAAGGCCAATCGCTATGAAAACGGCTGTTCACAGGCCCTCGGCGAACCATTTCAACCCGCATTTATTGGTAACGTTCCCAATTTTACGAAAGACAATCCGCAGCATCCACCCTTTCCTATCAAGTGGATTGACGGACGATCAATTCGACGGGAAGCTCATACACCGCCGCCCCGGGTCCGGTCTGATTCAGGATGTCCAGTAAAACCTCCCCCGCTTTCTTCCCCATTTGCTCAATGGGCTGCCTGATGGTAGTGAGTCCCGGATCAAGCACTTCCGCTATGGGCTGATCATCAAAACCGATAACCGCCAAATCCCGGGGAATGGACAAGCCGGCCTTTTTCGCGGCCAACATCAGCCCTCCGGCAATTTCATCGCTCCCGGTAAATACAGCCGTCGGACGGTCCTTCATCTCAAGAAGCTGCTGCATCGTTTGTTTGCCGTCCTCGATCGTATGCTTATCGACCAGAATCCAGTTCGGATTCACCGGGATGCCAGCTTCCGCCAGCGCTTTTTGATATCCCAAATTCCGATCCCTGTCTTTTCCGAAATCGGTAAATAGCCCCCCGGTGCAATAAGCGATCTTGCGGTGGCCCCGTTCAATCAGATGCTTAACGCCGATGTAAGTGCCTTGATACTGATCCACTCTGATCATGGGGACATCCGCTCTGTTGATATATTCGTTGCACAGCACAATCGGTCCGTACTCTGTATAAGGCTTGATGTCCTCCCAATCGTTCTCTATCGACGCCATAATGATTCCGTCCGCCTGCTTGGTCTTCAGCAGATTCAAATAGGATAATTCCTTCTCTTTATCCTCGTTCGTCTGGCAGATTAGGGTCTGGTAGCCTTTCCGGTAACCGACCTGTTCAATGGCGTCCACCAGGTAGGAAAAAAACGGATTCACAATCTTCGGCACGACGACCGCGATGGTTGTGGCGATCTGGCCTCTAAGTCTTCTCGCTGAAGGATTGGGCGTAAAGCCAAGCTGCTCCATGGCCTTCAGGACCTGTTCCTTCTTGTCCGGGGAAATATGGGGATAATTATTGATCACCCGGGAAACGGTTGTCTTGGACACTCCCGCCAGACGGGCCACATCGATTATAGTTGTCATCCGCTATATTCACCTCTCTTTGGCAAAGTATTGAAACCAGTTTCAATCATTCTACCTTAAATCCGGACGATGCGAAAGGCGCAAAATAAAGCCGCCGGACACCCGAAAGTGTCCAAAGCGGCTTCATCATACCGAATCAGTTATAGAAATTGCGGACCCACCGGTGCGCTTTCAGCTTGGCGAGCTGGTCCTGGGGAAGCCCCAAACCGTCCCCGATCTTCATATTCCGTTCCACATTGGTAACGGAGCGCATGCCCGGAATAACCGTCGAAACAGCCGGGCTGCTGAGCACATAGCGCAGCGCCGTCTCGGCGATGCCGTCCACGGGGATATTGAGGTCGGCGGCAATGCTCTGTACCCGCTCATACACCTCTCGCTTGCGGTCACCCTTGAAATAATGATTGCGGAAATCGCCTTGCTCGAAGGTCGTTTCCGGAGTGATTTTTCCGGTTAACCCGCCTTCATCCAGCGCAACCCGGACGATCACCCCGATATTATGCTTCTCGCAGGCCGGCAGCAGCTCGTCCTCCGGACTTTGTTCAAAAATATTATAAATCACCTGCACCGTATCAACGAGACCGCTTTCAATCAGCTTGATCGCATTGCTTGGCTGATAGTCATTGATGGAAACGCCGAAGAAGCGGATCTTTCCCTGTTCTTTCAGCTTCTGCACGCCTTCGAGCCAGTCCCCGGTGCCAACCCACTCATCCGACCAGACGTGGAACTGCTGAACATCAATTGTCTCCAGCCCCAGGTTGCGCAGGCTCTGCTCCGTGCTGGAAATCACATGCTCCTTTGTGAACGTCTCCTCAGCCGGCACACCGCTGCGCGCGGGCCACTGTCTGTTCTTCGGCGGGATCTTGGTCGCTACATAGATGTTCCCCGCATGCTCCCGGACGACTTGTCCGACCAGCTGCTCGCTGTGACCGTCCCCGTATCCGAGCGCCGTATCGATAAAATTCAAACCAAGCTCAACCGACCGGTTCAGCGCACCCAGCGATTCTTGATCATCCGCGCCGATCCATGACGTCTTGCCAATTCCCCAGGCTCCAAAACCGACTTCAGATACTTTCAGACCCGTTCTTCCAAGCGTTCTGTAGTTCATAAGTTCCCTCGCCTTCTTTTATCATAAATTTTCCATTGCAAACTCCAGTATAGCACAGGGAAATACAAAGCTTAAAGCCGCCGGACACACGTTAATCCCTTGTGTTTGCCGGCGGCCCGCACAGCACTTCCTATTTCTTTCTTCCGATTACCTGCTCGATGGCCTGCTTCATCACCCGGCCCGACCGGTCCCAGGAAAGCCCGAGCGCAGCCTTGCGTCCCTGCTGCCCTTTTTTCTTGCAAAGACGGGGATTCTGATAGGCGGTTCTCATCTGCTTTTTGAGGCTTTGCAGCCGGGGCTCCGCCCATAGCTGCCCCTGCTGCGCGAACAGTTCATGAAATTTGCGCGATATGGCGTGTCTGCTTCTCATGCTAACCGCCGGGTTCTGAAGCATGTACTCCACCAGAAATGAATTTTGGCTGTTCAAGAAATCCATTTGGCCTCCCCATCCAGTAGCAATAACCGGAATACCGCTGGCCATTGCTTCAAGAAACGGCAGACCTACGCCTTCTCCTCTGGTTGGAAGAACAAAAGCATTTCCCAGCGTAAACATTCCTTTCATCTGTCCGGGAGTGAGCTGTCTGCCGATGATCTTGACGGGAGCGGTGCTTTTGCCATAACCGAGCTTTTTCTTATAGCCGGCAATTCGCTGCTTGATCCAGGCCTCATTCTCATGGGAACTGTAGCCGTTGGTCTTGATAACAAGCAGCACGGAATCTCTGGCGGAGAACTCCTCCCAATACGCCCGAAGCAGCCCTTCCGGATTCTTGCGGTGCTGAAATCCAAAGACGGATACAAATACGAATCTCCCTTTGCTCTCCGGGATGTTCAGCTTGGGATTCCCCGGACGGTATCCCTTCGTATCCACGCCATGAGGCACGATGAAGATTGGAACCTTAACTCCGCTCTTTAGGAGGGCTTCCTTGTTATGACGCGTGGGCACAAAGACCGCATCAAATTTATTCATGTGAGGCTTCCAGCTGTTTGGAATCCGCGTTGTCTCCCAGACGGTGTTGAGGATGACATAGTCGTAATGCTTTCTCTCTTGTTTGATATGGACATGGTGCGGCGGGTGATGGCAGATCAGCACTTTCTTGACAGCTGAACGCCGGGCTCCCGGGCGCTTTAACGCTCCGGCGCCAACCTGCACTTCCACACCTTGTCTGCGCAGCCCCCGTACATAGGCACGGCTGGCGATACCCAGCCCGCTCTTTTTCTTAACAGGACCTCTCCACTCACAGCGGTAGCTGTTCATCATTCCCCTCTTTTCTTTTGCTTGGACTCCTATCGTCCTTCTTAATGCAGCCTAAAAGTTATGCCGTTGGATTAGGATATGCAGGGTATCCTTCAGAAGGTGCCGGGCCGAGAATGTTATAAAGCTTTTTCCGAAAAATTTGAAAGCCTCGGCGACTGATCAATGCTAAAATATCGAAATGCATTTACTGGTTGAATCATCCATTTTGGGGGAGAGTGGTGCTGTGGGGAAATATGCCGCTTATACGATAACCACGCTGAAAAACACGCAGGTCTATAAGTTCGATTTGCTGCTTCGCGTAGTGAACTCTTTTATTTTGGTAATCGCTTTCAGGGAAGCGTGGAAGGCCATTTACGAGAACGGGCAAGGCCTCGTCCTGTCCACGGGAGTGACTTCGCAGGGAATGCAGACCTACGCAATGCTATCCGTCATCCTGTTCGCCCTCCTCCCCCCTTCCATCTCTTATGAAATCAGCGACAAAGTCAGAGACGGCTCCATCGTGTTCGATATGCAGAAGCCGTGGGACTATGAATGGATGCACTTCTCCAAAGCGGTCGGCGTCTTCGTGTTCAATTTGATTTATGCCGTTATTCCGCAGTTGATTGCGATTCTTTTGTTTTTCCCCGTCGATTATCCGGTCGGCCTGCAGGCCGCCGCTTTCGCGGCAAGCGTTCTGCTTGCTTTTCTGCTGTCCTTCTTGATCAATTTTATCGTCGGCATGACGGCTGTCCTGTTTACGGAGACGTGGGGAATCGATATGTTTAAGACCGTTATCACCGACATTTGTTCCGGTGCGATGGTTCCGCTCTGGTTCTTCCCGGACGCGGTCGCCCGGTTCCTCTCCTGGCTTCCTTTTCAGGGAATCTTCAATATTCCTTTGTCCTTATTTATCGGAAAAATAACGGGAACCGCCGTCTGGGAGCAGCTTGCCTTTCAGGCGGCGTGGTGTCTGGCCCTGCTGCTGCTGAGCAGGCTGATTCTTGCGGGGGTCCAGCGGAAGCTGGTCATTTCGGGAGGTTAAAACACAAGTGAGGAGTGTGTCCCATTGATCGGCAGACATATCAAGCTGTATCTTGCCATGCAATCGGCAAATTTGCGCTCGCACATGGCCTATCCGCTGAATTTCGCCATCGGTGTGCTGAGCATTACGTTTCTCGGGCTGTCCTTCATTCTGGTGTCCTGGGTCATCACTCAGAAGGTCCCGATCATTAACGGCTGGAGTACATATGAACTCATTTTCATGACTTCGCTCTGGCGGACGACCCACGGCATTTTCATCGCTTTTTTTGTGCAATGCTGGTTTCTCGATTCGCTGATCCGGAACGGTGAATTCGACCGTTTTCTCGTCAGGCCGCTTAACCCGCTGTTCTCCTTCGCCGCCTTCAACATTCAAATCTACGGATTCGGCGATATGCTGGCAGGCCTTATCGGGCTCGCCATATCCATGGCTCATATTCCGGACTGGACGCTTGGGAAGATTGCCTATCTGCTGGTAATCGTCATCAGCGGCGCAGCCATCGAATGGTCACTGCAGATGCTGATCGGCTGCATGGTGTTCTGGACGCTGCAGGGCGGGGCGATGCGCCATATTCTGGATCAGCTGCTTGCGCAGTTCACGCGTTATCCGCTGTCCATTTATAACCGCAGCTTGCAGGTTCTGCTGACTTTCATTCTGCCTGTCGCGTTCATCAGCTACTATCCTTCTTCCTTTTTACTGGGAAACCGGCCGGACGGCGCATTCTCTCCCCTGTTAATTTACTTTACGCCGCTGGTGGCGCTGGTCCTGGTCTTGGTCACTTACTTCGTATGGACAAAAAGCTTAAACGCCTATAAAGGAGCGGGATCTTAATTGGACATTATCGTAGCGGACCATTTAGTGAGACAATTTCATTCCAGGAAAAAGCCGGAAGGCTCATTCAAGCTGCTCAAATCCGTCTTCTCCATGAAAAAGGAGACCAAAAATGTAGTTGACCGTGTATCATTCACCGTACGCAAAGGGGATATCGTCGGCTATATCGGCCCGAACGGAGCCGGAAAATCGACCACCATCAAAATGCTGTCCGGCGTGCTTGTACCCACTTCTGGAACCGTTCATGTCAAAGGCCTGGAACCGCATAAGAACCGCAAGCAGCACGCGGGGAATATCGGCGTCGTGTTCGGACAGCGGACCCAGCTCTGGTGGGATTTGCCGCTAATCGAATCCTTTAAGCTCCTTGGCAAAATATACGATGTTCCCGAGGATCGCTTCCGCCGCAATCTGGAGATGTTGACCGATATTCTCGACATGTCGTCTTTCCTTTCCACGCCGGTACGCCAGCTCAGCCTCGGGCAGCGAATGCGCGGGGACATTGCGGCTGCCCTGCTGCATGAGCCGGAAATTCTTTTTCTCGACGAACCGACAATCGGACTTGACATCATGGCCAAGGAGAAAATCCAATCCTTTCTGCAAAAGATCAACAAAGAGAAAGAAATCACCATCATCTTAACGACGCATAACATGGACGATATCGAAAAATTATGCCATAGAGTCATCTTCATCGACAAAGGACAAATCCTGTTCGACGGCAGCACGGAGGTCATGACCGCTGAGTTCGGAGGCTTTCGCTATCTTGTCGTAGATGCGCCGAATTGGGACGAAGCCGCCTGGAATGGGCCGCCTGTCGAACGGAGGGAAGACAGCCAGCTGTTCTTTCGGATTGAAGACGACAAGCAGGTCGCCCCCATGATCAAGCAGCTCACCGACCTGATCGATATCCATAATCTGACCGTCCAGGAGCCCAAAATCGAAGACGTAATTAAACAGCTATACGGAAACCACCAAAACCCACTTTTGAAACCACAGCACCAGCAGACTCTTTAATATAGAATGAAACTGCACAGTGATAGCGGCTGTGCAGTTTTTTTATGCAGATTTCGTTTAGAGGATCGGGCACCTGCAGATAAATTGGGTGAATTGCTTGGTGAAAATGCCCTAATCCCCCGGTACTCCGCAAACGTATATTATGGTACATTCCCACAAATAACGTAATGGAGGATAATCCGATGATCGAACTGGTCCTGGCTTTTCAAGACAAGGATGGGAAGTACGCCGAGCATGCCGGAGTCGTTCTGGCGTCCGTATTCCACAATACGAGCGTCCCCGTTAATGTTCATATTTTGCATGATGAGACTTTAACCGAAGATAACAAGCAGCGGCTGCTGGATTTGACTACCGACTATAACGGAATGATCCAGTTTTATCACATCACTTTACCCGAGGACATGCTTCAGGTAATGAAGGGAATCGCTTCGATTGGCATCTGGACGGAGGCCTGCATGTACCGCCTGCTTCTCCCCGCTATCATACCTGTAGACAAAATGATTTATCTGGACTGCGATGTATTGGTGAATCTGGACATCGAAGAATTGTGGCAATCCGATTTGGGAAATTATGAGTTGGCCGCCGCCAAGGATCAGGGCATCATGGGGATCCCCCAGATTATCAGCTCGAAGGGACTGAATCCGGATCATTATTTTAACTCAGGGGTTATTGTATTTGATTTAAATCGTATTCGCAGCCATGAGAATTGGTACGAAGAAACGCTGAATTTTTTGCAAAAACATCCCGATACGGCTATGCCCGATCAGGATGCCTTGAATGCCGTGTTCGGGGGGAATTACCTGCCGCTCGACCAGCGGTTTAATTGGTTCAGCGCGACCATCACGGATTATGATTTTAATAATAAAATCGTCCATTTTGCCGGTGAGGATAAATGCTGGAAGGAGGATTCCTCAGGTTGGAAGCTGTACCAGTATTACCTTGACCTGACGCCTTGGGGAAAACGTCAATCTGGAAAAACGGCGGAAAACAGCGTTCCGAAATGGATGCCGGCTGAAGCGCCCCGGATTGAAATGCATCCGGTTCAAGTAAATCCTTTTCAAGTGAATTCTTTTCAGCTTCGTCTTGCTCCGGCGCTTCCAGCTCTAGCTCTAGCTCCAGCTTCTGCTCCGGCGCTCCCGGCTGCAGCAAAAAGAAAAATCAGAAAACGCAAAACGAAGAGTATGAAGAGATACCGGAAACGGATGTATGGTACAGCTTCAAAAACCACCATGAGACGAACAGTAAAGAGGGTTCCTCAGGCAAAACCCGTCTCCAAAAAAAGAAGCCGCATGAAGGGCAGACGAACGAAGACGGTTCTGGTTTCTTTTGACAGTTTGAAATGGATCAGAACGGGCGGAGGCCAGGGCTATTATGAACATCAAGGCGTAGAGATCAATCCGGCGCTGTTTCTGCCGGCAAGAACGCTGAATTAACAAGAAAAGCCGCGGTCACATGGACGCGGCCTTTCTTTTGTCATGGAAGCGACGGACTCCCCAACTGTAACTCTATCTGCTATACTTCACCATGGTTGAACTGCCATGTCACGCCGAACTTGTCCGACAAACTTCCGTAACACTTGCTCCAAAAGGTTTCTTGCAGCTCCATGCCTACTTGTCCGCCTTCTTTAAGCCCTGCAAAAGCGGATTTCAAGGCTTCGATGTCGTTAGACACAAGCGCAAGGCTGATATTACTGCCTACTGTAAAAGGCATGCCGGGGAACACATCGGAAAACATCACATGACTGCCAAAAATGTCAAGCTGGGCATGCATGATCAGTTTTTTCGCTTCGTCCGGGAGCGGGTATTCCGGGTTGGGAGGCGCTTCCCCAAACGTCATCAGGTTAGGTTTCTCCGTCCCGAACACCTTGGCGTAGAATTCTACAGCCTCTCGGCAATTGCCATTAAAATTCAGATAAGCGTTAACAGCCATTGAGCAAGCTCCTTTATTTTAAATTTGTTATTTCCATAATACATCATGTCTTAAAGAGCAATCAAATAAACCATGCAGCCGTCTTAGTTCCCCTTCGATTTGTTCCATTCTTCATGATTTTTCAGTACCTTCTTCCATAAATTATCCCGCTCTTGGCTGGAATAGTTAACCAGGTGTTCACCAAAAATCTCCCCTAGTACTTCAAGCCAATGGGATTTTGTAAGTATTTCGGTCGTCTCAACATTCCTGTTCTCCCGCTTACTCCAGATACAACCTCTAAGTTCATTGCTTCCCTCACCGTGCCTGTGCCTGATAAGAAACAGATTCAACCATGGCGAATCCGCTGCTCGGCTGTAATAATCGTGTTTCAGCTTAAACTCTTCCATATCAAGCACAACCTCAGGCGCATAATCCACTCCGGGAAACGAGGACAGAGGATCATGTTCCAATCTCCAACCGTTCTTAACTACAGCAGACTCCTTAACCCTATATGTAAAAGGGCCCTGCCCATAGACTCCTGCATGAAGCGGCAGCGGTTCATATGGCATATCGCCCAGGCCAACATCGATGATCCATCTCTCCTCCTCTTGCTCATCTTTCGCCATATTAACAGTTAATCCAAGGTGAAAAGAGTCTACCCGAGGTTCTTGTCCCGAAGGCTGGACGCCGGCCCTATGCCAGGAAACGTTATAGCCCAAGGAACGGAGGAGTGTGCTAAACGCTCCATTAAGGTGAAAACAATAACCGCTTCGGCGGTTGATCATAAGTTGTACGGATTCTCTAACATCAATGGAAACCGGTCTTCCGGCAAAAATATCGACAGTTTCCCATGGGATACTTTTCACATGAGCTTTATGCAGTTCGATTAAAAAGGATTTGGTAGGCGGCTGAATTTCGTTAATCCCTAATCTTGTTAGATAAGCCTTTATTTCTTCTTTCGATAACATTGACTCTTGTTGCCCCTTTTATAGTCAGGTTACAGTTATTTTGAGATTTTCTTAATAAATAAGTTCACTTCAGCAATATACTTATCTTCTTCCTCATCAGGAATCATGTGTCCAGACTGCAGAAAGTCAACAACTTGGCAAGAAGGAAAGGATTGAGTATACAAATGCAAGGTTTCATCAAAAATATTCGATGGAATAACAGATTCCTTATTTTTACCGACAAAAAGACTTACGGGTAACTGTATTTGCGATAATTGCGGAGAAAAGTCTACTTCCTTCGCATCATTTCCCAGCCCCTCAAGCGCTTTCGAGCGCATGAAGTTTAAAATAGGAACCTGTAAGTAAACAAGTTCACGCCACATTTGTACAGTTTCTGCTGTAAGGCTTCTATGTATAGGTGGTTGGTCCACAAGTATAAGACCCTGCATATTATGTTGATTCTGTATACTCCACCCTAGGGCGTAAGATGCTCCTCTAGAAAATCCTAGTATGCAGTATTTCTGAAGTTCACAATGTTTAACAATCGCTTCAATATCAGTAAGATGATCCGTAAGATCATAGCCTGATTGGGGCGTCGAACTTAAACCTCGACCACGAAAACTAAACGCGACAACATGACTCGAAATCCCAGACAGAAGGGGGATCGCTCTCTCCGAAGGTTCCCATAATCCGCCAATAATCAGAAGTGATGGCACATCAGGAGAAGCAACTCCATTCTCCAGCACATGCAAAGCTACTGATCCATTATTAACAAAATAGCTTCTCATCCGTTGTACCTCCATAGATAAATAAAACTAATAATAGCTTCTCCTAGAAAAATATTGAAGCATAATGATCACATCAGTTCGTCGCTAGCGCAATATCCATTGTCTGGAAGGTTTGTTTTTGACCAAAAGTAAAAGAACCCGAACCATTTCCGCTCTCACGATTGCTCGGGCTCCTTCTCATTTTAATCCGGCAATCCGGTAAATCTTGCCGATATCGAGATGCGCTCTGGCATGTTCGGCCAATCGGTCGAACGCGGCTGTTTTGCGGCTTTGGAAATGAATGTCCGTTTCAAGAGAGGCAAGTCCTTTTTCCTGCCGGATCAGGTTGAGCCATTTACGCCGGAATTCATCGTTTTCGAATATCCCGTGCAGATAAGTGCCCCATATCCTCCCGTCAGCCGACAGCATGCCGTCTTCATGACCGCCGATCTGAAACAGCCCTTCTATGGGCTTCAGCTTCTCCGTCCTGCCCATATGGATTTCGTAACCCTCAACGGAAATACCTTGCAGCTCCAGCCATTCCGGATGCTTGCAAGCTACAATTCCCCGGACTCGCTCCGTTCGTTTATCGGGATGAAAGACCGTTTCCGCCGGCAAATATCCAAGCCCAGCCACTTCACCTTCCTCCGACTCCACTTGATGCGGGTCGCTCAGTCTCGCACCTAGCATCTGGTATCCGCCGCAAATGCCCACTAGGCGGGTACCGAGTCCGACCTTTTTGCTAATGGCTTCCGCCAATCCCAATTCCCTCAGAAATCCCAGGTCTGCCAGGGTGTTCTTCGTTCCGGGCAGCAAAATGACATCGGGATTGCCCAGTTCCTCCGGACTCTGTACATAACGCACCTGCACATCCGGTTCAGCCCCGAGCGGGTCGGTATCCGTAAAGTTGGAAATCCGGGGCAACCGGATGACAGCGACATCGATGTCGGCATCCGGATTCAGGTTATCCGCCTGGTGATCCAGGGCCACCGAATCCTCGGCCTCGATATCGATCCCGTTCAGGTGGGGGACCACGCCAAGGACGGGTATTCCCGTACGCTGCTCCAGCCAGTCCAACCCGGGCTGCAGGATCGCGATATCCCCCCGGAATTTATTGATAATGAAGCCTTTTACCCGGCTCCGTTCATGCTCTTCAAGCAGCTCCAGCGTTCCGACGATAGAGGCGAACACACCGCCGCGATCGATATCCGCGACGAGAACAACCGGAGCATCCGCCCACTCCGCGAGCCGCATATTGACAATATCCCGGTCCTTCAAATTGATTTCCGCCGGGCTCCCCGCCCCTTCGATGACGATTACCTCATACTCGGACTTCAAGCGATCAAGGGCGTCCCGCACAATGCTACCCGCTATGGGAAGGTACTCTTCACGGTAGCGCCGGGCGCTCATTTCCGCATGCGGCCTGCCGTGGACGACAACCTGGGCGGTCATATCCCTTGTCGGTTTGATTAGAATGGGGTTCATGTCCGTTGTAGCTGTAATCCCGCAGGCTTCCGCCTGAACGCCCTGCGCCCGGCCGATCTCTTTGCCGCACAAGGTAACATAGGAGTTCAGCGCCATATTTTGCGACTTGTAAGGCGCCGTCTTAAACCCGTCCTGAACCAAAATTCGGCAGATTGCCGTGGTGATGATGCTTTTTCCTACGTCGGACGCCGTTCCCTGGAACATAATCGTTTTCGCTTTACTCAGTTTCCCTCACCTCTTGACCCTCGCATTCAGTCCATTCCCCATGCTTAAGGGGATTCTCCCAGAATGGCTTCTTCCCGATATGCGCGAGCCATGAATTGATGACTCCGCCATGGGTAACAATTAGAATCCTGCTGTAATCCTGCCCGCTCACTTCCTTCATAAAATCGCACACCCGGCTGCGGACATCGGATAGCGATTCTTTCCCGCCGGGCGGGGTCCGCGTCTCGATCTGTTCGTACCACCGGGTCATTTCTTCGGGAAAGCGGGCCATTGCTTCTTCATAAGTTAATCCTTCGATCCAGCCGAAATCCGTTTCTCTCAGCCTTGCATCCGCGATCAGCGGAGGCCGGCTTAGGCCAGCGTCAAATACCGCCCGCTGTACTTCACAGGCTGTCTCGCGGGCTCTTCGCAGATCGCTGCAATAAATGGCATCCAAATGAAAATGCGTCAAGGCACTGCCGAGTTCCTTCGCTTGTTTCCTGCCCCGCTCATTCAACGGCTGATCCGTATGCCCAAGATAACGCCGCTGCGTATTCCAATCCGTAGCTCCATGTCTGGCTAAGATAATTTTGGTTAGCGGGACGTTCAATCTATCCCCTCCGCTTCCTGCCGATTGCAGAGCGCGCCGCGCAGCGCGGCAATCAAGCGTTCATTCTCCATGCATGTTCTAACCGCAATCCGGAAGTACCGCGTATCCAGACCGGCAAAGCCTGTGCAGAGGCGAATTAGAATGCCCTGCTTCCCCAGCGTGAGCTGCAGCTCCGAAGCATCCGGACCGGACGCAGCGGTGCGGACCAGCATAAAATTAGCTTTTCCCGGATACGGCAGGCAGCCGATTCGCTTTAATTCCTCTTCAAGCCAAGCCCGCTCAACGGCTACGAGCTGCCTTGTGCGCGTTTCGTATTCGCTCTGGCTTAATGCGTAGACCCCGGCTTTTTGCGCCAAATGATTTACGCTCCAAGGCACCTGCAGCTTCCGAATGAACGAGATATTGTCCGGATGGGAGGCGGCATAACCAAGGCGCAATCCGGGGATGCCGTAAAATTTGGTCATAGACCGGATAACAATCACATGCCTTGAGGCAGACGCCTCGCGAATGAAAGACAGCTCTTTCTCGTCCTCGAAAAAGTCAATGAACGCCTCGTCGAGAACGAGGATGGTATTATGCGCTATGGCTGTGTCTGCAAGACGAACCACTGCTTCCTTGTTCAACCACTGTCCCGTAGGATTGTTAGGCTGGCCAATAAACAACAGGTCGGCTTCTTCGCAAGCGGCGAGCAGCGCTTCCTCGGGAATGGCGAAGCCATCGTCCGCAGATGCGGGAACGGATAGAACTTCGGCGCCGGCTTTTAACGCGGCTTCGGCATATTCCAGGAACGCCGGATCTACCACCGCCACTTTCCCCGGCTTAAACCCTCGAACGATCAAATCAATGATTTCGGCAGCCCCGTTGCCAACGAGAATGGACGCAGGCTCAATATTGTATTTTTGCGAAATGGCTGTTCGCAGCTCTCGGGATTCAGGGTCGGGATAGTGAACCAGCCCCGCCCATTGTTCATGAAGGACATCCTTTAACCCCGGCGGCGGCCCCAAGGGATTAATATTCGCGCTGAAATCAAGCAAATCCCGGGCCGGTACTCCGAACAGTTCAACCGCCGTAGTCAAGTCCCCTCCATGGCCGTTTCGTTCCAGCATGCTTTTTCCTCCTGTTCTAGAACGAGATATATACCGCAGCCAGGAGACCTACGGTCTCTACCAGCTCGTTTAAAGCCCCATATGTATCCCCAGTCAACCCTCCAAGCCGCCGGACAAAATGACGGACCAGCAGCCAGGCGGCGGCGGCCTGAATGCCTGAAAGCCAGAACCAGCCGTAGGAAGGCCGGAGAATAACCGGGAACAGCAGCAGCAACATCGCTCCTGCAAGATAACCGGCACGGGCCTCCCGGAACAGCCCTCCCATGCCTTGCTCTCCTCCAATATAAGGGCGCCGGACAATGGCAGCCACCATGGCCCCCCGGCTCACAGCCGGAACGGTTAGCAGCACACAGAGCAGCATGTTCCCGGATATCGAACCCTGATGCATTCTGTCAAGCAGAGTCCACAGGGAAGCCCACTTCAGTAACAGCACGAAGAACGCCGCCAACACGCCCATGGCTCCAACACGGCTGTCCTTCATGATCGCCAGCATCTGCTCACGCGGCCGATGGCTTCCGAGTCCGTCCGCTGTATCCATCAATCCGTCCAGATGCAGGCCTCCGGTTATAAGGGTCCAAATGAGCAGCAGTACAGCCGCATCGAGAGGAGCCGAGCCGGATGACAGCACCACCAAAGCCAGATAAAGAATAGAGCCGATGACAAACCCTACAACTGGATAAAATATTACGCTCCGGCTCACATAGCGCTTGTCATATTCCACTTGAACGGGAATCGGAAGCCGGGTAAGAAACTGGAACGCCACGATCAAAGAAACCAGCCATTGTCTCATTTTATCTCTCCAATAAAAAGGCTTCCCGCCACGAGCAGCAGTAAGAGCATGATGAGTGCCGCGGTCAGCCATAGAATCTTTATCGTCTGCCGGATATCTTCTGCTGCCAACTCCCGGGTGGCGGTTCCCATTCTGGCTCTCTCCGATACAATGCCGCCATAGCTGTTGAACCCGCCGAGCTGAATCCCCAGCGCTCCGGCAACCGCGGCCTCGGGGATACCGCTGTTCGGGCTCGGATGCTTCGTGGCATCGCGCCGCATGGCCTGCCAGGCCCTTCCGGCATTCAGCCCTTTCGTCATGAGCGCCGAAGCCCAGAGCAGCAGCCCCGTTATTCTGGCAGGGATATAGTTCAGCACATCGTCAAGCCGGGCGGAGGCCCAGCCGAAATACCGGAATTTATCGTTCTTATAGCCAACCATCGAATCGAGGGTATTCACCGCACGATACAGTAAAGCCAGGGGAGCCCCGCCGAGCAGCGCGTAAAATAAGGGAGCAACCACAGCATCGACAATATTCTCGGCAACCGTCTCTACGGTGGCTCTCGTGACTTCCCGTTCCGATAAAGCATGCGTTTCCCTGCCCACAATGTAGCCGACATAGGTTCTGGCGCTGTCCAAATCTCCATTAACCAAAGGGCGGAATACCTGCATGGCCGCGTCACCCAAGCCTTTGATGGCAATCGTGGTTGAAATCAGCCAGACCTCCGCTAAAGATCGGATAACAGGGTGGATGAGGCCGGCAAGCCATAGAATCAGGAAAGCGGCGGCGTAAACGGCGGATAGTACGACCAGGACAAGGAGCACGCCAAGCGCTCTCTCCGCCGCCCGCCCAGTTCCCCATTTCCGCAGGGCCGATTCCGTGCCGGATATGATCTTCCCGATCCCGATCACCGGATGCGGAATGCCTCGCGGGTCGCCGACCAGCAGATCAATGACAATCGCTGTAATCACAAACATAATTCCTTGCAACAATTACTGCCCCTTTCCGCCGAACCGCCAGGCCGCTTCCCGCAAATTCAAAGGAATTCCGCAAACAACCAGAAAGACTTCATCCGCCTGTTCCGCAAGCGTCTGATTCACCTGCCCGGCAAGGTCGCGGTACACTCTGCCGAGCGGATATTCGGGAACGAGTGAGTCGCCCACTTCATTGGTGACCAGAATCGCATGGAACGGAGCACGTTTCAGCAGGCGGGAAAGCTCCCGGGTCCGCCCAAGAATAGCTTCGCTGTGCTCCGGCTTCATCCAGCGCTCTTGTCCCTCTTCTTCTGGCTGTAACAGCAGGTTCGAAATCCATAAGGTAATGCAATCGATCAGGACAACGGATACCGGTTCTTCCGACAGCCGCCGGATGACGGATTCCAGCTCGTACGGCTCTTCGACCGTCCGCCATTCCGCGGGCCGCCGGTCCCGGTGTAATGCCGCCCGCCTTTTCATTTCGTCATCATATAACTGGGATGTGGCTATATACACAACTTCCTGCCCCCGGAGCAGTCCCAGTTCTCCGGTATACTGTTCGGCAAAACGGCTCTTGCCGCTTCGCGCCCCGCCGGTGGCAAGAATCAGCTTTTTTTCATAGGACTCCGCTTCAACCATCATTTCCTCCCTGCCGCGTCCAAGGTCAATATTCAATCCCGAGAACCGCGGGTACTCCATCATTGTAATAATGCTTAACGGCCTGAACCTCGGACACCAGGTCCGCCAGTTCCAGAATTTCCGGTTTCGCCTGACGCCCGGTCAGAACCAGATGCAAATGCTTCGGCTTTTGCCTGATTAAATCGAGCACTTCTCTAAGGGGAAGGACGTCTTCAATCGGGAATTTCTCGATCGCGAGCGCATTGTTGATCTCGTCCAGAACCACAACGTCCCAATCGCCGCCAAGCACTTCATCTCTGGCCGAAGACCAGGCCTCCCGCAGAGCGGTGCGGTGCTCCTCCGGCGTCTTCGTCCAGGTGAATCCCACGCCAAGCTGCCGGATCTCCACCCCCAGTTTGCGAAGAGCGATATGTTCTCCGTAGGTCCTCTGGGGCGATTTGATAAATTGCAGAATCAGCACTTTGTAGCCGCGCCCCGAAGCCCGTACCGCGAGTCCCAGCGCGGCTGTCGTTTTGCCTTTGCCGTCGCCTGTATAGACAAGGGTATAGCCCTTGCGGTTCGATCTCCGGTCAGACTGTTCCACTGGCTTCGCCTCTTTTCCGGCTGTATTGTAAGCAGCGCTGTATGAAGCGCTCCGCGGCTTTCGGATTGGATGCAAAATGAAGATGCGTGTAGCCTGCCATCACATTTTCCGAATGGTAGCCTTCCAGTCCCGTTCCGCGCAGACCTTTCGTTTCATAAACAAAAGGGTAATTCTCCCGGTCCGCCGTTAGTTTGGAATAATGGAACTCATGGCCCCGGATGACCTCGCCCGCTTCCATAAGCAGACAGTCCCGAAGCGCCGTGGCCTCACGGTAGCCCAGAGCAGCAAGCTTATCCTGCATGGCAACGTCCGCTGGGATAAGCCCGACCATTGCATGGGCAACTCTCGCGCGGTCCGTAATCGAACGGGTAAGGTACATGTACCCTCCGCATTCGGCGAAGACCGGGAGCCCTTCCCGGACGCGGGCTTGCAAATCCCGCTTTACCCGCTCATCCGCCGCTAGCTTAGCAGCAAACTCCTCGGGGAATCCGCCGCCGAGATATACACCGTCCGCATCGCCCGGCACGGTATCGCCCGCCAGAGGGCTGAAATACACCAGCGTGGCGCCATATTGCTCAAGCAGTTCCAGGTTCTCACGGTAGTAGAAGTTGAATGCCGCGTCCCGGGCAACGGCAATCACCGGTCCAGGGTTCGGGCACGGCCCGCCGCTGAACAGCCGTTCCTCCGGCCATGCAAGCGGTTGAGCCGTACCCGCGAGTGTCAGCACCGACTCAATATCCACTCCGCCCTCGACCAGATCGGCCGCCCGTTCAAACAAACCGTCCAGTTCTCCCCGTTCAATGGCCGGAACGAGACCGAGATGGCGCTCGGGAATATCCAGCCCGTCGTCCCGCCCCAGCCAGCCGACAACGGGAATGCCGCATTCCTGTTCAATCGCGGCTTTTACGAGCTGGTAATGTCCCCGGCTTCCGCACTTGTTGACGATAACACCGGCTATGCGGATGCTTTCATCCAGCTTCTGGTACCCCAGTACGACAGCGGCCGCGCTGCGAGCCATGCTCTGCGCGTTCACAACGAGAATGACCGGACTCTCCAGCAGGGCGGAAATTTCCGCTGTCGAACCGGTATTGGACAACGGGTCCTTCCCATCGTACAGCCCCATGACGCCCTCAATGATAGACAGATCCGCTCCTTCGGAAGCTCTGAGAAAAATTTCACGCATGATATCATAGGGCAGCATCCAGGTGTCCAGATTACGCGACGGCCTGCCCGTTACGGCAGTATGATAGGTCGGATCGATGTAATCGGGGCCGCATTTGAAGCCCTGAACCCGAAGACCCCGGCGCTTCAGCGCGGCCATTAACCCTATCGTCACCGTTGTTTTACCGGCGCCGCTGCCCGTCCCTGTAATGACGATCCGGTTTCTGTTCTCGCTCATATCCTCACCTGCCCGCCAGACGGGAATGGAACGCGGGCGATGGAAAGGGTGACGTTGCCGCTCTTCCTTTTCTCCAGCAGCCAATCCGCCGCTCCGGATGAGCGAAGCGCCGCAGGCTCGCTAACCCCGTATGCGCCCGTATATTTAAATACCGTTTCGGACGGATTTCGAAGAGGAACTTCATTCAGCTCGTCCGGCGTATACAGCTCAAGCTTCCACTTATACTTCCGGCAGACTTCGAGAAGCCCCTCTTCATCCTTCTTCAGGACAATGGTGGCCGCATTGCGGACGCTTTTGACGGACAGACGGAGCTCGGACAGTGTGCTTTTGATCGTATGCTCGATCTCTTCCGCCGATGTCCCCCGGTTGCACCCGATGCCGAGGACAAGCGTCTTGGGCCTGTACAGCACCCCGTTGCTCAGCAGCGCGGCTTCTTCCCCAGACTCCAGCAGCCGGTCCGTAACGACCAGCGCCGCGTCAAACGCCGCACGCATCGCCTCTGAGGCGTGACCGTAAACGGCAATATGCGGCGGCAGCGGCTTGTCATAGGTCCACCACTGCGTCTCGCCCGCTTCCTGCACAACGGCGATCCGCCCCTCATTGACCACCGATGCGCTGACGGGTGTCGCCTTGTCGAAGCTTTCAATCTCCCAGCCGAAGCCGCGTCCGAACAAATCCACCGGAATCGTCCCCTGTACATCGGACGCGGTCGTGATGACAGGGCGGGCGCCGAGTGCTTTCGCTACCTCCAGCGTCAGCGCATTGGCTCCGCCCAAATGCCCTGAAAGTACGCTGATCACATGCTGGCCGCGATCATCGATCACGATGACTGCAGGGTCTTTTTTCTTGTCTTCCAGAATCGGGGCGATCATGCGGACGACGGCTCCAAGAGAAATGAAGATAATAAGTCCTTTGTAGGCTTTGAACAGGTCCGGCAGGATCAGCTTGACAGAGCCTTCGAACAGCCTGTACCCGAGCTCCGTCTCGTCGCCCCGGGCGAATTTGCTCATATAATAGAGGTCGGTTCCCGGGAAATCGCCGGCCAAGGACCGGGCCATTTCCACCCCATGCTTGGTGATCGCGACGGCGGCGTAAGGCTTAGTCATTGGCTGCCAGCCCTTTCCGGTAACCGTGGGTAAACGACTTGTCATATAGTTTGGAACGGTGATCATCCCGGTCAACCATTCCCGGGTCAAGCGCCCAACCCGCCAGAATCATGGCATGCATGCGAATTCCGGCCTGCCGCAAATCGCTGTCGAGATTTCGGAGCGTCGTGCGCACAATTTTCTGGTCCGGCCATGTGGCCCGCTGCACGACGGCGACCGGCGTGTCCTTCGACCAGCCTGCCTCCACAAATTCTTTGACCACCTTCTTCGCGAGCGTAGCGCTTAAAAACAGGGCAACCGTACAATGATGGGAAGCGAGGTCGCGAAGCTTCTCCCGCTCCGGAACGGGCGTTCGCCCTTCGGCCCGGGTTAGAATGACCGTCTGGGTCAAATCCGGCACCGTCAATTCGGCGCCCAGGACGGCTGCCGCAGCAAAAACGGAGCTGACGCCCGGCACGATCTCGTAGGGGATGCCGCGCTGCTTCAGCAGAACCATCTGCTCCAGGATCGCGCCGTATACGGCTGGGTCGCCCGTATGCACGCGGGCCACGCTTTTTCCGGCCAGAACGGCCTCTGCCATCACATCGACCATCTGCTCCAGATCCATCCCGGAGCTCTGCAGCACCTTGGCATGACTGCCCGCACGGGCGACAAGCTCTTCGTTCACGAGCGAATCGGTATACAGGACGAGATCGGCGTTCATCAGGATGTTCAAGCCTTTCACTGTAATCAGATCCGGATCACCCGGACCGGCGCCGACAATATACACTCTCGGTTCGAGCTTCACTATTTTTTCACCGCCATTAACGTTAAATATTCAAGCTCCTGCCCCTTTAATTCCCGCACATTCTGCCAGATCAGCTCATCCGAAGAGGTTACTTTCATGACCACCGAAGCTTTGTCCACAAGCTCCATCTCCTCCAACAGATCGATAATCAAATCCAGCACTTTGGCTACCTTGATGAACACAACCGCGTCATGGTCTTCAAGGGCTTTCTTCATTGCTTGACGGTCATTACGGGCCGGTACAATCGCTACCTGTTCGTCACCGTCGGCCAGAGGGAGTCCGAGGCGGGCGGCAGCCCCCAGGACGGAGGAAATGCCCGGGACAGAAACAACAGGGACTTCTGGATAGAGCTCCTGCACCAGGCGGGCCATATGAATAAAAGTGCTGTACAAATTGGGATCGCCTTCCGTCACAAAAGCGATATCGCGCCCTTCCTTCAGGTGCTCCCAGCACTGGGCAACCGTCCGGCTCCACTCCCTATCAAGGGTTTCCTGATCCTTGGTCATCGGGAATACGAGACCCAGCATTTCTTTTTCCGCCGTATTAATATATAATTCCACGATTTCAAGGGCGTAGGATTTGCCTCCCATCCGCTTCTTGGGATAAGCAATAACCGGACATTCTTTCATCAGGCGGAACGCCTTGACCGTAATTAACTCCGGGTCTCCCGGGCCTACACCAACCCCGTATAAGGTTCCTGTTTTTACTGCTGTCGTTGTCATGGTTGTTCGGTTCCCCCTCTTTCACTTTCGGGCTTCGCAATACCGGTGATCACATAAATGGGATTGAGTCCTTCGAAGCGGGTCATATTCAAAATCGGCTTGCTGCGCGAAATCTGCACCAGCATAATCCGGGAATCAAAGCCGTGATCGGCAAGCGCCTGCCGGGATTCGGACAATGTCTCAATCGTAGCCGCGTTCACGACTATACGCCCTTCCGCGTTCAGCCGGGAGCAGCAGATCCGGATCAACTCCCGCAGTTCCCCTCCGCTGCCGCCAATAAACACCGCATCCGGATCGGGAAGCTGATCAAGGCCATTCGGGGCTTTGTCATGAATCACCGTAAAATCCGCGCGGAATTTCTTCCGGTTCAGCTCAATGTTCTCGATATCTCCGGCGTTTTTCTCGATAGCAAACACCTGCCCGTACGGAGCAGACAGCGTACACTCAACAGCGACCGATCCGGAGCCGGCTCCAATATCCCAAACGACACTATCTTTCTTAAGCCTTAGCTCAGCCAGGCTGAGCACCCGGACTTCCTTTTTGGTAATCAATCCTTTTTCAGGCTTACGCTGATGAAACTCATTGTCCTCTATGCCAAAGCCAAACTGAGGTGCCATAACCCCAGGTTTTCGGCGCAAAATGACAACATTCAGGGGTGAAAACTCCGTCCGGGACATCTCGTCCAGCGTCCAGAATCCGCATCTCTCATTGACGCCACCCAGATTTTCCGCAACAAAAGCGTCATATTCATTGACCCCAAAATCGATCAGATAACGGGCAATCGCAGACGGACTGTTCTCGTGATCGGTCAGCAGGGCAATCTTCTCTTTACCGTTGATTCTCTGCGCCAACCCTTTCATCGTTCGCCCATGGACGCTTTCCACTGCGGCATCCTGCCAGCTTTCACCCATTCTTGCAAAGGCCAATTGCACCGAGCTTACATGAGGATGGATCTCCACCGCATCCCCGCCCAGCTTCTTCACCATGAAACTCGCGATACCGTAAAACAGCGGATCACCGGAAGCCAGCACAACGACATCTTTGTCCGCCCTTAGTTCAGCCAGCCGTTCGACAGTGCTTCCCAGCCCTCCTTTAAATATGAAGCTTTCTCCCTGGTGATCAGGGAAAAAAGACAAATGTCTCTCGCCTCCGGCAAGCACGTCCGCCCGATGAATCCGTTCGAGGGAAGCCGCGGATAGCCCCGCAGGGCCTTCGTCTCCGATACCGATAATCTTGATGCGCCTATCCACTCCGTTCCTCCCTCCCTAATATCTCGCCTTTCATCGTGACCAGCACGACCTCCACCGTTACTCCTCCCCCGATATGCTCAAGACAGTGACGGCAGGCGTATTCGCATAATTTATCAAAAAAACCGGGCAGACCGGCTTCAATTACGAGTTCGGCGGCTTGAGTCGCCGTGTTGCACTCCAGAATCGCCTCCTGAAGTTCGGGTGACGCGCCCGTCTCGACTGCGGCCTTAGCCAAAAAACCGAAGTCGACGGCGGCGCTTTTAGAGTGAACCATCATCACGCCCTGGGCCACTTTCGAGAATTTGCCGATCATGCCGACAAGGCTGATGGTGCTCATTCCGAGGCGCTTGGCATGCTGTAGGGAGAAGCCGACGAAGTCACCCATCTGGATAAAAGCCTCTTCACTCAGCTCCGGGTTTAGCTTCATTGCATATTTCTCGCTGCTGCCGCCTGTGGTCAGAACAACCTGAGTGCAGCCCGAAGCTCTTGCCACCTGCATGGCTTGAATAATGCTCGCCTTATACGCCGACGTGGAAAATGGCACCACTGTCCCCCGAGTACCCAAAATCGATATCCCGCCGATAATGCCCAGACGGCCGTTCAAGGTCTTCTTGGCGATTTCTTCTCCGCCGGGTACAGAAATGACCACTTTAACGCCCCGGTCTATGCCGTACTCGTCCAGGACTTCCTGAACTTCCTTCCGGATCATTCGGCGGGGAACCGGATTGATGGCCGCTTCGCCTACCGGAATGGGAAGCCCCGGCTTGGTGACACGCCCCACCCCGGTGCCGCCGTCCAGTTCGATGCCGCTGCCGTCCGTCCATGCCGCCATAGCGACAATCCTCGCCTTATGGGTGGCGTCCGGGTCATCGCCCGCGTCCTTGGTCGTAGCGCACTGGGCCATATCAGCAGTGAATTCACCATCTACAATGGTAAACGTATGGAAAAATCCGGCGGGCAGCCAGATGGTGGATTCATTAACCCGGCTATGGGTAGCCAGCATCATGACTGCGGCTTTCGCCGCCGCAGCCGCACAGGCGCCGGTTGTATATCCGTGCCGCATCTCTTTCGGATTGTTCTCCGGTTCCACAAAATCGCTCATGAGATCCCTTCCCTGATTTACGCTTTTTTCTCCGCCATAATGGCAAGGGCATTAACAGCCGCCACCACAACCGTACTGCCGCCCTTGCGTCCAAGATTGGTGATAAAAGGAATATCGAGCTTGCGGAGCTCATCCTTTGATTCCGCGGCAGACACGAAGCCCACCGGCATGCCGATAATCAGGCCCGGCTTGGCTTCGCCTTCCTTGACCATGCGGATCAATTCAAGAAGGGCGGTAGGGGCGTTGCCGATGGCGTAAATTCCGCCCTCCGCTTCACGCACCGCTTTGCGCATGGAGATGATCGCGCGGGTTGTGTTCAGCCGCTTCGCTTCCTCCATCACATCGGGGTCCGAAATGTAGACGTTGACGCTTCCGCCGAACCGCTCTATACGCGGCTTGCTGATCCCAACTTGGACCATTTGCACATCGGCAACGATCTTTTTGCCGCTGCTGATGGCCGCTATTCCCGCTTCAATCGCTCCCGGATGAAACACTACATTCCTGCCAAGCTCGAAGTCCGCCGAGGCATGGATGATTCGCTGAACGACCGGGTACTGCTCGGGTGTAAAGGGATGTTCGCCCAGCTCCTCCGTGATGATCTCGAAGCTCTTGCTCTCAATTTCCTGAGGCTGCACCGTTAGCGGTTTAAATTCCGTCTTAAAATCCATAACATTTCTCCCTTCTATTCGGATGATATAAAATGAAATTGAGATTTTCCCATTTGGGTGCAGTTCCAAACTTCCCCTTCGTTACTCCTTACCCTGATGTCATTTTTTCAAGTTCATTTTATATAGCAGGCAACTTCATTTAACTCCTCAATGACGTCCTGGAAATCCGTAAACACAGCCCCAAAATCAATTTCCGGCCGGGAAATTAATATTACCTGTATGCCCAGCTTCAGCGCGGCTTCAATCTTCTCGTCGACAGCCCCGGTTTTGCCGCTCTCTTTGGTGACCATCACCGTCGTACCGTACTGCCGGTACAGAGCTTCATTCAGCTCCCGGGTGAACGGCCCTTGCAGGGCAATGATGTTCTTCTGCTCCACGCCGAGCTCTTCGCATTTCTCCATATTATCGCGCCGGGGCAGCATGCGGGCCACTAGACGGATTTCTGGATCTCCCAGCAGATGCTTTGCAAAAATATGCAGTGTCTTGCCGCCGGTGGTCAGCATAACGGAGCCCTTGCGTTTCTTTGCTTCCAACGCCGCTTCTTCATAGGACGACACAACCGTAAGCTTCGGATCGTCACCGTAAACTAAAGATGCCCGTTCAAAACGAATATAAGGAATACCCGCCTCTTTCGCAGATTCCATGGCGTTCCTGTGCGCTTCTTCGGCGAACGGATGGCTCGCGTCAACAATGGCCTTGACTTCTTCCCGGCGTATCAGCGTCACAATCTCATCCTTGGCCAGACGTCCGACTCGCACGGGCAGATTGGCTTCCTGCAAACTTTTCGCCGCATTATCGGTAACCACCGATGTCAATATTTCAAATCCGTTCTGTTGTATCAAAGCAGCGAGCTCTCTCGCATCGCTTGTACCGCACAGGGCAAAAATCAAATCGCTTCCTCCTCAACATACTCTTGATGTCATTCAGCGCGGCTACGTTCCCACATGATGATGATCTTGGTCGTGGTGATGGTGGTCGTGATCATGCCCATGGTCGTGATTGTGCCCATGCCCGTGGTGATGATCGTGCCCGTGATCGTGGTCGTGATGATGGTGATGATGCTCATGACCAGCCGCCAACCGGTATTGGCACATATCACAGTTCATATAGGCTTGCCCTTCTACCGCTTCGGCAACCCGGTCGAGCAGCGCCTCAACCAGTTTCGGATGGAAACCGAAATACCCTGCAAGCTCAACTGTGATATCCGGGTGCAGTGCGGCAAATTCCGCTGTCATTTCCTCAATGCGCTTAATCAAAATTCCTGTAAACAGGAAGTAAGGAAGGACGAAGATTTTTTTCGCGCCAAGCCGTAAGACTCTTTCCAGGCCATCCTCAAAAGTAGGCTCCGTAACGCCAATAAAGCAGTTTTCCACCCATTTGACCGGAAGCTGCTCCCACAGAAGGCGGGTCATCTTAAAAAAATCGCCGTTGGCATCGCCGTCGCTGCTCCCCCGGCCAATCAGCAGAACAGCCGTATCCGGTTCACGCAGCCCTTGTTCTATAGGCAGCACCGGGATGCCGGTCTTAAATCCGGCTGACGCCATACGGGAAGTGAGGATCTCCATCACCTTTTGATGCACACCAATCGGACGCCCATAGACAAATTCCACGGCCGGATACAGCTTCTTGGCCCGATCGATCTCAAAAGGGATATGAATTTTGGCATGGCCCGCCGCGAACAGCATGATCGGAATCACGACAACCCGAGCGGCTCCCTGCTCAACGCAATTGGCTATTCCCCGGGCAATATCCGGCTGCACAAACTCCAAAAAGCAGGTCTCTATCTTATACTGGGGCGCTGCCTGGCGAACCTTATCGGCAAACTGCAGCAGCTCCTCGTTCCCTTCGGGGTCACGGCTTCCATGCCCCACCAATAATATCGCGTCCATCTTCTTCCTCCTCATGATCGTTAATCGCCGCAGACCGCATCTGCCAAAGTAACTGCACTTTGTTCCTGATGTCTGAACCCAGCAACCGTCCCTACACGTTTAAAAAACTTATGAAATCTTTCCCCCGGAAAAGCCTTATCGGTATATTCCCGGAAAATCCGTTCCACCGTATCTACAATTTGGTCCGCCTCAATTCCTTCGGCTGCTGGCTGCGCCGGATGGGCGTTCCGTCCGATCGTCTTGCCGCCAAGGAACAGGTCATATGCCCCTTTGCGGTATACAATGCCGATATCCTCCAGCACAGCCCCGTAGCAGGCCATACCGCAGCCGTTAAAGCCGATTTTCAATTCCTTGGGCGTCTTCAAACCGCCGATGACGCGGTTCAGTTCTTCCGCGACGGGGATGGACCCGTCTTTCTCCAAATTGCAGAAGTCGCAGGCTTTAATCTGCGCAACATCGCCAACCGGGAAGACGAGCAGCTTCGCCGATTTCAGTTCCGCGACGATCCTTTCTGGATCACCCCCGGGGATACGAAGAATGATTTGGTGATGCGGGGTATACTCCATTTCCCCCTGTTCACCTGCGATTTCCGCAAGCAGCGCCATTTGACGCGTGGTGAACTTCTTGTTCGCGATGCCCGGCGCCACTCCCACCTCAAAAAGGGCGTTCGGATTTCCGGCGGCAGATGGGGCGGACGGGTTCGAGGTGGCAGACGGGACGGAACCCGCGTACCCCCCGGTGACGATGCCTTTGGCCTCGAGAATTTGCAGCGCCTCCATCGCTGCTTCCAGCGGGCTGGACGAACTCACGCTGCTTAAAGAGACTGGTCCCGGGAAATCACGCTCGGCAGACTTGGCTTCCCCGCTCGCTCCGGCCTGTTCCTTCGCACTCAGAGACCACGGCTCCGCTGCCACTTGCAGACGCTCGCTGGGTCTTAGTCTCTGCTCTTCCGAGTTCAGCGTATATTTCCGCTGGTAGCCTCTTGGCGTAATCATTAGGCCGTCATATACCACCGTCGAGGAATTACCGATAATAACTGTCGTAAGCATCCCTATTTCATGCTCCAGCATGTCTGCGAGTGTGGTAAGCACGACCTGCTGCCGGTCCCGGTAAGCGCTCTTCACCAGGCCCACCGGCGTGTCCGGAGAACGGTGCCCCAGCAAAATCCGCTGAGTCTCAGCGATCTGCCGGGTGCGCTTTCCGCTTCTCGGATTATACAGAGCGATTACAAAGTCCGCCGCGGCCGCCGCTTCCACGCGTTTGGCGATGGTGTCCCAGGGGGTTAAATGATCGCTTAGGCTGATCGTACAGGCGTCATGCATAATTGGCGCCCCAAGGAGCGCTGCACAGGAGTTGATCGAGGATATTCCGGGAATAACCTCTACTTCAACTCCCTCCTCGGCATTCCATTTCTTTTCCATCAGCACTTCATAGATGAGCCCGGCCATTCCGTATACACCGGCGTCGCCGCTGGAAATAACCGCAACCGTCCTTCCCATATAAGCCTGCCGTACTGCTTCCTGAGCGCGGCTTACTTCTTCCGTCATGCCGGTTCTTACGATCTCCTGTGTGGTCAGAAGGCCCCGGATCAAATCTACATAAGTGTTGTAGCCAATAATGACTTCGCTTTCCTCGATTGCCCTGCGGGCACGATCCGTAATATGTTCAAAAGCGCCCGGACCAAACCCGATCACCAGCAGTTTGCCTCTCTTCTTTTCCATTCGTGCTGCCTCCTCTATATGAAACAACTAACCTTTCCCGTAACGCCAAGCTTTCCTTAGAGGAAGCCAGTTTCATCGACTCACCTTCCCCGGATCGGTTTAACCCTGCTGCATCCGGACCCGGATCATTGAACCGCGAGGCCGAATTCATCTTCTTCGGGGGCCGGACTCGGGATACCGAGATCTTCAAATGTGGCCATCTTCGAAACCAATTGGAGGGCCGATTCGATTACAGGCAGGGCCAGCGCTGCTCCTGTCCCTTCTCCAAGGCGCATGTCCAGATGCAGCAAAGGCTTCAGCCCAAGCTCATCCAGCACGATACGGTGCGCCGGTTCAACGGATAAATGGGAAGCGAATAAATAATCCCGGCAGCGGGGTTCGATCCGGAAGGCAGCAAGCGCCGCGGCGCCTGTAATCACCCCGTCAATGACCACCGGAACCTTGCGGGCCGCCGCTCCCAATATCACGCCTGCCAGCCCGGCGATTTCGAGCCCCCCTACTTTGGCGAGCACATCGACGGCGTCACCGGGATTTGGCCGATTGACCTCTATCGCCCGTTCGATCACCTTTGCTTTGGCGGCCAATGCTTCATCGTTAATGCCGGTCCCTCTTCCGGTGATCCGTTCCACCGGATGGTTCGTAAATACTGCCGTCATGGCGCTGCTTGGAGTCGTGTTGCCGATGCCCATTTCCCCTAAACCGATCACTTCGATTCCTTTATCAGCAAGCTCAGAAGCCATATCAATCCCGACATGGATTGCAGCAACCGCTTCTTCCTTGGTCATTGCCGGTCCTTTGGCCATATTGGCCGTTCCCGGGCGGACTTTCCGCTGAATTACACCTTCCGGCAGGTCTGTCAGCACCGTCCCGATATCGACAACGTGAACCTCCGCCCCCGCTTGGTGCGCGAGCACATTAACGGCGGCGCTTTGGCGAATAAAATTTGCCATCATCAGCCCCGTAACTTCCTGCGGATAGGCGCTGACGCCTTCCTGAACGACCCCGTGATCGCCGCACATCACGATAATCGCTTTGTTTCCCACACTGGGCTGCACACTGCCCGTAATACCGGCAAGCCTTATAGCGATCTCCTCCAGGCGGCCGAGACTCCCCAAAGGTTTGGTCAGGTTGTTGACGCGCTTTCTCATTTGATGCATTGATACAATATTGAGCCGTTCAATCTCATTTAGCACCTGCAATAATTTTCCCAAGAAAATCACAATCCTCTCTTTTATAGAGACCTATGTAACAAGAATTTGAGAAATAAAAAAGCACTTCCTACACAAAAAGAGCGCAGAAGTGCCGTTAATCGCTAATACAAGCGTGCTCCCCCTCCCTATCCTCGTAGGTCAGTCGTGCTGTTGAAAAAGGCAGGTCTCCTGACTTATGGATCAGACGCAAATACGAGATCATGATGACCAAGTTGCTTAAGCCTTCCCGTTTGACACAGTGGCTCAAAGCTCGCTCTCCATTTACAGTGGCGGGACCGCGACGGATTTTCACCGTTCTTCCCTTTTAAGAAACGCCTCGGCGTTCCACCTTTTTCTCCATATGATGTTGTTGACAAGATATGATTATAGTACGGCTATTATAACTTGAGATTTAAAAAGAAGTCTATAAGTCTGCTTTCCAGATTATCCGTGAGTTCGACTATAGTACCATTGTCTACGATTTCTGTTTGTCCGGTAATCATCCGAATAATGCTGCCATGGGTTACAAGCAGTACATTTCTTTCCTCCGGAACCTCAAGGCTGCCAATTCCTTCGCAAACCCGCCTTTGCATCGATTCCACAGCTTCAACCCCATAGATCGGAGAATGGATCAGCTCAGGATTGGCTATTTGGAATACAGTCCTGATTTCCTCCAGCGCCTTGCCTTCCAGCTCACCGAAGCTGCGTTCCGCGAACCGGCTGTCAACCTTGATAGAGAGTCCATAGACAGATGCCAGAATATGGGCTGACTCACGGGCTCTTCGCAAAGGGCTTGAAATAACGGCATGAACATTCATCCGTTCTCTGAGCCGTCTGGAAGCTTCCTGAATCTGGCCGATCCCGCGTTCATTCAGACCGATATCCTGTATCCCTTGTATTCTCCCCTGCTTATTCCAATCGGTCTCGCCATGGCGAATCAGATAAAGAGGCATTCTTCATCTCGTCCTTTTCTAAATCTGTAATGTTAAGCTAATTTGCTGCAGTATGTAGTAAATTCGATTTCCATCTGACACACGAGATAGAAAAGCAGCCTACCGGGATGAGCTAGGCTGCTCATGGCAAAATCTATTCAGGGCTAGGCGGTCAAACCGGACAGCAGCTCGCTCAGCCGGTCGAAGTTCTGCTCATTGCCTTCTACGCAGTACGTCTTGGCTTGCTCGAACTCCGCAGTATGCTTAAACAGCTGGCGGAATGTGACTCTTGTACGGTCATCCAGATCCTCAAAGGTGGCCGTCACCTGAAATTCCGGGCCGGACAAATGATTGAATACAATCCGCTCCAGCGGCACGATCTCGATGAAGACACTATGATTGGGATAGTCCGCGCCAGTCGGCCCGTGCATGACGAACCGCCACTCGCCTCCCGGCCTGAAGTCAAACTCGTGAAACGTATTGGTGAAGCCCTTCGGTCCCCACCAGCGGGCTAACAGATCGGGGGTTGTCCAGGCTTTATATACCAGCTCCTGTGGCGCATCGAACTCACGTGAGGATATAATTTCATTCTCACCTATGCTTGCTTTCATGGCTATGCCTCCCTTTAGAGTGTCTTGCCCAATGCATCCAGCATCGCGTTCGTGCCATGCTCACGTATTTCCTGCGTATCGTACCCGTCAAAGAACGCATCTTGCTCGGTTAAAACCAGCTTCGTGCCGTCCCCGGCCGGAATAAATTCGACCGTTGTGATCGAAACGGAGATGCGCTTGCCGCCCGAATCCAAGGTGTAGGTGTAGACAATGCGCTCTTCCGGAACGATCTCCTGGTAGCAGGCGTCGAAGGTAAAGACCGGTCCCTCGGGAGGCCCTCCACTGCTGTATTCGCGTCCCCCGACCCGGAATTCGAAGATATCGGGCTTCGAGAACCACTTAGATTTGGCAGTCGGGTCCGCCCAAGCGTTATAGACCCGCGCAGGCGAAGCGGCATAGGTCCGCTCGACAACGAAGGTGGCATGCTTGACGAATCGTTCGGTCATGATTGATCCTCCTTGGGTTTCGTGACTTTATTTTCCTTGGCAAGAAAGTCGTCCAGCAAATCCAGACGGTGTTCCCAGTTCATCCGCCGCTCTGCGACCAGCTTCTCATGACGCATTTTCATCGCTTGCAGGAGGCTTGTGAAATCTTCAACGGTTAATGGCGCCTTCCCCTGCATCAACTTGGATACATGCTCGAGCTGCTCGAGAAGCTTATGCTGCAGCTTGATCTGCTCCTTGATCCGGGCTATCTGCAGGGTGACGATCTCAAGCGGGTTATACTGCTCGCCGGCCAAGACGGACTTGACCTCCTCCAGTGATAAGCCCAGCTCCTTAAGCGATAAAATCTGCTGCAGACGCGACAGGTCGGATTCATTGTACAGCCTGTGGCCGGATTCCGTCTGGCCTGATGGCGAGAACAAGCCAATTTGATCGTAAAATCGCAAGGTTCGCACGGTGAGTCCCGTCAGCTTGGCAAGGTTCCCGACCTTCCAATATCTTTTCATAATCAACTCCTTCGTTTGCACTTGCTGTGTTCCGGTAACTTCACTATAAAACATGACGTAACGTAAAGTGCAAGCAGGAATATCGGAGCAATAGATCAAACCCATTCTCCAATTGACATATGAATCAGAATTACTTTGATTTCCTTTATTTTATAGCAGTGATTCGATAACTGGCTCTAAGTCAACCGGTTCCGTCGTCGTTTCGAATCTAGCTTTCACATATCCATTACGATCGATCAAAAATTTCGAGAAGTTCCACTTGATCCCGTCGCCGGCGTATATTTCCGGATGCTTTTCCTGCAGAAAATTCTGCATCCATTGGCCGTCCGAAGTCTGGGTATCGAAACCGTAAAATGGTGCTTGCTGTGTCAGATATTGAAATATAGGATGAGCAGATAGCCCTCTAACCTCTATTTTCTCAAACAACGGGAACGTCACCCCAAAGTTGCTCTCGCAAAATTGTTGCACTTCAGAGTTGCTCCCCTGCTCTTTCTCGTTGAATTGGTTGCAAGGAAAACCGAGTATTTCGAGTCCCTGCTCGCGGTGACTTTCGTAAAGCTTCTGTAGACCGGCGAATTGACGAGAATAGCTGCATCTGCTTGCAGTATTGACAATAAGGAGAACTTTTCCGCGATAGGCTGACAATTCGACCAGCTTACCGTTAATTGAGTTGACTTGAAAATCATAAATCGACACCGTATCATTCCTCCTCAAGCTTAATAGATACATCATACGGCTAGAACATCTATTGGTCTAATATATAAGAGGAATAATCGTTATAGGTTATACCAATATAGCGAGGGTGCTCGGGCCTATCACGAAACTTGACGGCTCTACTGTTCCTAGTCCTCCGTTTTTGCATGGTCAATGGCGGTTACTACCTCTGTAAAAGTTTCAATCTGCTCGTACATAAGGTCTAGATCTATTTTCTCAATATGTCCGTTGTCTCCTACCGCACAAAGGTAATCGGGTCCTGGCACAAGAGAGGTCGTTGGGATACACGCTTCGTACAAGGGCTGGCCTTCTCCAAAATAAAAATTACCCTTGGAATTTAAGGTTATGGTTCGGACCTTTGTCCGCCCTTGGATGGCGTTCAGGTAGATGCTGTCCATGAGTTGATTGCCTGCAAAGACTAACTCATTATCGCCGTCTGATATCATGGCGGACATTCCTGCGTTTGTACATCTTTTTCTGTGGAAATCCTCCTCCCTGACCCAATACCTGCAAAAGTGCAGGCATATCTCCTCCGATCTCCCCGCCTAGGGGCGCGCATGCTCTAAAAGGTGCACCATCGTAGGCTTTACTTCTTCCTGTCCAAAAATCGCCTGAAAAACCTGCAGATTTGCAGGAATACCTCAGCCCCACTCTACCTCGCAGTCCATTCTGACCGTCGTATCGAATATGCCCAGGTACGCCGCAACGCTGCCGTCACCCGACAAGTACAATCCGGTAAAAGAACGTTATCACTCAAAAGACCACTTTTACGTTTAAACTGCCGCTATCCACTGATTAACAAGAAAAAAATCCGCTTCCCCAGGATATATCCCGCGGGAGCGGATTTTTTTATACGGTAGATTTCTTTATGCAATCTCTTGCATTTTCATCGGCCGTGTATTATACAGATTTCCTTGAATGATGACCGGTTCAGCAGATTAACCCAGCTGTTCAATAACGGCTTTGGTTACAGCCAGCGTCGACTGTGGATTTTGGCCCGTAATCAGGTTGCCGTCCACCTCGTAATGGGAAGTCCAGTTCGGAGCGGCAACATAGATGGCTCCCAGATCGCGAATCTTGCTTTCCAGCAGGAAAGGAAGATACTGATCCAGCGTCGTTTGCGCTTCTTCCCGGTCTGTAAACGCGCTGACGCGTTTGCCGGCAACAAGCGGCTCGCCGTTCGACAAGGTAGCGCCAACCAGTCCGGCCGGTCCGTGGCATACTGCAGCCACAATCTTGCCCCCTTCATAGAAATCGCGCAGCAGCTTCTGAAGAGCTTCGTTAGCTGGAAGATCGTACATCGTTCCGTGGCCGCCCGGCAGGAAAATCGCATCGAAGCCTTCTACGGAAAATTCATCCAGCTTGGCTGTGTTTTCCAAATATTTTTGCGTATCCAGGATTTCTTGCGGGGTGTTGGCATCTACGCTGCCGGGATCGACCGGGGCCTTGCCTCCAAGCGGACTTGCGATGGTAAGCTCGTAGCCCTTCTTGGTAAATTCAATATAGGCTTCAGCGAATTCAGAAAGCCAAATCCCGGTCGACTTGCCTTCATGAATTTCCGAGTGATTCGTTACAACAATCAGAACTTTTTTTGCCATTGGTATTGCCTCCAGTATTTTAATTTTGGTGCTGGCTTTATTCTAGTCCTGATCTTGCTATAAAACAAATTATGAAATTTCGGATTATCCATAAATATATTTATATATTATCGCGTATTGCCGCTATCATCTCCTGGATTTGAGGCAAATGCTTATGCTTCAATTTATAGGCGAAGTACAGCTCGTTATTGACTTTTAAATCCTCATAAACCGCTTTTGCCGCAACACTTGCCGAGTTATTCAAAATATAGGTCGGGATCACACTTAAACCTGCGCCTTGTTCAATGGCTTTCAGGATTAGACGCAGATCAGGAATGATATGGGCGGGCCGGATTTGCGGACGCTTCTTGAAATGCTCCCTCCAAATTCTCCGGATGATCGGCAGATCCGGCCCGTAGCTGATCCACTTCTGAGCTGAAAGCCATTGTTCCATTGACTCCGGGTTATCCGTATCCGGCATTTCATAATCCCCGGGAGTGACAATGACGAATTCTTCATCCATGAATTTCAGGTACTCGATGCCCGGTGTCTGATATTTTTTTGATGTAATGACGAGGTCCAGCTTATCCTCTTTCAACAGCTCCACCAACTGGTCGGCCGTTCCAAAATTTGATATGGTGCTCATCTTGTATGTATGCAGGTTGGGGAGTATTTTTTCAGTGTAAAATTCGTGCGCAGCCCCTAACTTTATGACGGAATGCGTGGGCAGAGAAGCCGATTTGAAATTCATCGTGGTCTCCTCCAAAGCCTCGATCAGCGGAGCCAGCTGGGAATATAGCTCTTTTCCCCGTTCCGTCGGAATCATTTTTCTTGAAGTCCGGATGAATAAATCTTCCCCGACCTCAGCTTCCAAGGAAGCTAAATGCTGGCTCATCGCCGGCTGTGTCATAATCCGCGCCTTGGCGGCTTCAGATACGGAGTTATGCTTATATATCGTGCAAAAGCTTCGGTACCACTCAAAATCGGCCATATCCACTACTCCCTTTCATCAAACTTTCCACTGTCTTTAAAAAGGAATAGACCGCCCCCGTCCAATGGATGCGATCTATTCCTCCCCATAATATCTAAGCCATGATCATGTTCTCGCTTCTCCGGGCCGGATTTCGGCTACCGACTCTCTTTCGATGATTTTATAAGGCAAATAAAAATGCCCCTTCTCAGGAATCTGACCTCCCTCGGTAAACCATCGGATCATGTGCTTGACGCCTTCTGCACCAATCTCGCCAAAGGGCTGTTCAATGGTTGTCAGCTTCGGCATCGTAATCCGGCTTACCGACAAATTGTCAAAGCCGATAACCGAGATATCCTGCGGCACTCTAAGCCCCGAATCGAAGATGCAGCGCATCGCTCCGATCGCCATTTCATCCGAAGCGGCAAATACAGCCGTCAGTCCGGTCTCCTCCCGCTTGGCAAGAAGCTCCTTCATCGCTGTATATCCAAAACGCATATCTCCGTAAGCGACCAACGCTTCCGAGAACGGCAGACCGTAGAAGTCAACGGCCTGTTTATAACCCTTCAGCCTTAGCTGCTCGCCCCGGTCATGCTGATCCGTCAGCAGGGCGGAAATCATGCCAATGTTCCGGTGTCCGCGCGAAACGAGGTAAGAAACGGCTTCGAATGATGCCCGGATATCATCCACCTTGTAAGTCGGGAGCTTTCCACTCTCATGAGAATCAAGCAGCAGAACGACCGGAATCTGAAGCGTATCGATCAGCTCGTCATACTTGGCCGGCAGATGGAAACTCGTAAGGATAATCCCGTCAACCAAGTGCCGCTGCACAAAGGAAAAAGCCTCGGCAAGACCCTCCTCGTTCATTTTGCTGCTCTTCAGTTCGTACAAAATCAAATCAATATGATTCTCCTGTGCGATACGGCTTATCCCGCTGAATAATTCCCCGAAGAAAAACGAGGTAATATACGGAATAATGACGCCCAGGGAAATCTTTTTGTTCTTCAGATTCGCTTGTCTGGTCTTGGCCGGATCGAAGTAATTAAGCTTCTTCGCCGCCTGCATGACACGCTCGCGGGTCTCCGCATTGACCATCGCCGGTTTGTTAAGCGCCCTTGATACGGTTGCAATGGAAAGCCCCACATAATCTGCTATATCCTGAATTGTCGCCAATACGATAACCCTCCGTTTCTTTCTTTCCCGGAGGCCTAACTACCCGGACCGCTCGGCTTATTCGCTGCTTGTTAGCATCCATAATAATTATACTCGATATGACTTTAACCGAACAAGAAATCGTCAGGCCGCCTCCCGCTAGCCTTTTTCTGCTCCCGACGTCAATCCGGCAACCAGGTACCGCTGCAGCAGAAGGAACAGCACCGTAATCGGTACGGCAATCAACACACAACCGGCCGCGAACATCGTAAATTGAAGCTTCGTCCGGTCCGTGACAATATCATATAGTCCGACGGCCAGCGTCTTTTTCTCCGGAGTCCTCAGCACGAGCCTGGCGAAGATGATATCTGATAACCAGCCCCGTCGATCCGCGAGCTTCGACCGCTGCTTGAGGAGACCTTCTATGGATTGTCATCGATCCATGGAACATTCCAATCAGCTCACTTGAAGAAAAAAGGCAAAAGCACCCCTGACTGGATAGTCATGCGAGTGCTTTTGCCTTTATGGTGCATTAAATTATTTTGCCCCTAACATCATTAAAATACAATCAGCCAGTTCGGTACCCGTTGCACCGCATGCATGAATGCATTGAGCTAAAGCTAAGCCTATCATTAAGACACCTCCTAACCAAACCAATTATTACTTCAATAGTAGCTCAAAGTTATGTAGATATTATGTAGAAAAGAAAACTGCAGCCTGAGCCGGATGATCAATCGATACTTTGGCTCACGCCGGTTCCCATCTTTACCGTCAATCAATAAAAAAATCTCCCCGAATAGGAGAGACATAAATAGTAACCCAAAAAAGGAACACAAATAACCCTACACAAGCAGCATTCGATTAAGCAGCTTAAGGCCTGAAATCATTTTTTCCCGCTTCGCATACAGCTCTTGCGCATATGTTACATCCACAGCTTCAAATCGAATTTGATCCCGGGGCTTTTTCTGGGCGACATAGGGAAGATCAACGCTGATCACAACTCCGATCTTGGTATAACCACCTGTCGTCTGGCAATCCGCCATCAGAATAATTGGTTGTCCAATTGCGGGAACTTGGATGGAACCGACTGTGATAAAATCGGAAATGATATCCGCTCCATTCACATGCTCTAATTGTTGTCCCTGCAATCGATACCCCATTCGATCCGATTCGTTGGTAACGTCATAGGGCCTGGAAGTAAACCATTCGAACGATTCTTGGGTAAACGCATCTGCTTGCGGTCCCGGAATAAAACGTATAGGCCGATCCGTTCGATAGTCGGGAATGGCGCCTGGCTGTAATCTTCTTCCCTCGATATCATAGAGATTAAAGCGGCAGTTGCCTATCGGAATTTCATCGCCAATCTTCAATGCCCTGCCCTCATGCCCTCCATAATGGCCTCGAAAATATGTCGAACGGCTTCCCATAATGGGAGGTACTTCAATTCCGCCCGCAATTGAGATGTATGCTCTGCAGCCAGTAACACAATTGCCAAAGCTCAGCTCGTCATCCTGGCGAATACGAATAGATTTCCACATCGGTACCGGGATGCCGTTCAGCGCTGGAGACAAATCTCCGCCTGTAATTGCAATCACCCCGTCTGCAGCAAATCTTAATTTGGGGCCGATTAATGTTGCCTCTAAGGCTGCGTCTTCTTCATCATTCCCCACCAATAAATTGGCCAGACGCAAAGACAAACCGTCCATGGCTCCAGAGGTGGATATGCCAAGATTCTGGTATTGGAGACGCCCCAAATCCTGGACGGTTGTGAAGAAACCGGGTTTAACTACTTTTACGAATTCCATTCCCGATCCCACTCTCTCTGTCTTTGATCATCCCACCGTTCCGATTCATCGGCTGAAATAGGCACATATTGCAGGTAATCCCCCGCAACAAGTGCGCATGGCCTTTCCTGATAGGGATTAAAGACTTCCATCGGAGTCCAACCCAGCAAGTGCCACCCTCCCGGAGACTCGATGGTGTAGAGAGAGGTTTGGTTCATTGCAATGGCTACCGCCCCCTTTCTGACCTTGACCCGGGGATTGGAGCGTCTGGGAAGCACCAGTCTCTCGTCAATATCGCCGCAATAGGGCGTCCCGTCTACAAATCCAACCATGTACACGTAATAGGGTTTGGAATATAAGGTTTGGATCACTTGTTCCGGACTTAATCCGGTTCTGGCGGACACCTCGTCCAAGTCGGGACTGTATTCTCCGCCGAATACGACGGGAACATGGATCGTTTTGCTTGGAATGGCGTGATCTTCGGAGATCTGGTCTTCCAACCCCCGGATTGTATCCGCCAATTTATAGAAGCTGATCCTGACCGGATCGTAACAAATGGCCAAGCTGTTAAAGGTAATTATCAACTGAACGATTCCCGAAATCTTCCGGCTCTTGATCAAGTTTGCAAAAGCTTGAACGCCTCGGTTAACCTCAATCGAGATCTTATTCTCGAATTGCACCACCAGCGTCTGATCTCCTAGCGGAACATATTTCAAGTTCTTGTGAGAAACAAGCTGAGAAGCCAAAGCCTTCACCTCCGGACTAGCCCTTCAAATCTTTCACCGGGTGCATGGTTTCGCCCCAGAATTGGATCATCCCGTTTCCGAATTGTTCCGTCGGCCTTTTCCAGAAGCCGTATCTTTCATAGAAATGCTCTAACCCTTTTGTTGACATCAGCCCGACAACGGCGCTTTGGCAGGCATTCTTGCCGATATAATCCATGATGCGTTCCATAATTCGAGCCCCATTCCCCTCCCTTGAAATTCAGGGAGAACGAGAACATCTTGAACATAGAAGCAAGTGCCGCCATCGCGATCACTCTTGCCATCCCCACAATACGACCCGAGGATACGGCGCAAACGGCAAACAGAGAGTTATCCAGGCCTCGCGCAACCGAATCCTCCGGCATTAGTTGAAACTCTACTGCTTTGCGCAAGCTCAAATACTCCTTAACGGAAGGCTTACGGTCCACCACCAGTACATTATCAGTCATTTAGGCGGACCTCCCGATTCCATAGAACCTCAGCCTATCATCTGAAGGGTCTCCACAAATCTACAACCACTTCCCAAGGGGCATAACGCCGATTCCGTGATTCTTTAAAGTCTCTTTAATTTTAAGCGCCAGCTCAAGCGAGCCCGCTGTATCCCCGTGAACGACCAACGTATGGCCGTGAACTTCAATTTCCTTCCCCGTAATTGCGGTCACTTTTCGTTCAAGCACCATCCGCAGGCATCTTTCCACAACGACTTCAGGTTCATGAATGACAGCTCCTTCAATACTCCGGGAGACAAGGGATCCGTCTACGTTATACGCGCGATCGGCATAGATTGAGTAGGCAATTTTGAGCCCGCGCTGCTCGGCAATATTCGCAAGCTCCCCCGGATCGGTCATCACGATCAAGGAAGGATCATACTTAACGATCGCTTCAACGAACGCCTCAGCGTATTTCCGATCGTAATTCACCCGGTTTCCCAATACGCCGTGAGGAAATACATGCTGCAAGCTGCCCCCGTGTGCCTTGGCAAAAGCACTTAAAGCACCTATCTGATAAAGTGTATCCGTTATGATTTCTAACGGGGTTAATTCCATGTCCCTTCTTCCGAATCCCACCAGGTCCGGAAAACCAGGATGGGCACCGATGCCAACTCCCATCTTCACCGCTTGCGCTACCGCCGCATTCATCGTACGCGGATCCCCGGCATGGAACCCGCAAGCGATATTAGCCGAACTGACCACTTCCAATAACGCCTGATCATCAGCGACCTTGTAGTTTCCATAGCCCTCTCCCAGATCGGAACAAATATCGATGTAAGCCTTCATTCTTTGAACCTCCCCCCTTAGCGCGAGACGATAATAGAACGTTATTTTAAGATCTTTCAGCCACTTGTATTTCCTGAACATCTTCCAACCAGTCCTGCTGGAGAGCACGGCGCAGAAACTTGGCCGTTCTTTCTGTCTTCGGATGAGCGAACACTTCTTTCGCAGGCCCCTGTTCGACAATGACACCCTTGTCCATTACGATGACGCGATCTGCCACTTCTTCCGCAAATTTCATTTCGTGCGTCACCAAGATCATGGTCATTCCACCCTCCGCAAGCTTACGCATGACAAGCAGCACTTCCCCCACAAGCTCAGGATCCAGCGCAGAAGTCACCTCGTCAAATAGCATAATATCCGGATGCATGGCCAGCGCCCTGGCAATCGCAACGCGCTGCTGTTGGCCTCCGGATAATTGGCTCGGATAGTTATTCGCCTTCTCCCGCAACCCAACAACTTCAAGCAAGCGAAGCGCTTCGGCTTCCGCATCCTTCTTATTCACCCGATTCACGTGAATCGGCGCCAGTGTAATGTTGCGTAGAATCGTGAGATGAGGAAATAAATTATAGGATTGAAAAACCATGCCCACTTTACTGTGAATCTCATTCAGCGCCTGTGAACTTGCATCGCTAGTCAGCGTTATGCCCTTAACGTTAATTGTCCCTTGATTAATGGTCTCAATCCCGTTTATTGTCCGCAGAAGGGTTGTCTTACCCGATCCACTCGGACCGATGATCGACACAACCTCTCCCGCTTTTACTTCAAGCGAAACACCCCGCAGTACCTCTACAGAGCCGAAACACTTATGAATGTTATCCAGCGCGATTACCGTTTCTTTACCCGGCTTATGCTTCGTTGCCATCACAATCGCCCCTCTCCATAGGTTCGTTTAGCGAGCCAGTTTTTTCTCAAGCATACGAACACCGATCATTGCAGGATAACTGATAATGAAGTAAATGATAAAAACAGCAGTATAGATCGTTATATATTGGAAGGTGTCCGAAGACAGCAATCTTCCGGCAAACATCAATTCCGTCACAGAGATCGTCGACGCCAGCGCACTATCCTTAAATAGAGAGACCAAATAATTCCCAAGTGACGGCATAATGACACGCAGGGTTTGCGGCAAAATAACCAGACGCATCGTCTTCGCCCAACTCATATTCAAAGCTTTGGCAGCTTCCCACTGCGTACGAGGGATTGCTTCAATGCCGGAACGGTAAACTTCACTTAAGTACGCGCCATAATTCAAAGCCAGTCCGAGAATGCCCGCTTGAAACGGATCAAAGCGTATGCCCATATAAGGAAGAACAAAGTAGATATAAAATAATTGGAGAATAAGCGGCGTGCCTCGGATCACTTCGACAATAATTCCGGCCGGAATGGATAAGATGCGAATACGGCGCTTCCCGATCCGCGGCATCGCAAGAAGCAAACCTATAACAAGTGCGATAGGGAAACTCACTAACGTCAGCAAGATCGTCTTCCAAAGTCCACTGCCCAGCTTGGGCGCCCAGTCAATTAAATTCGCTATTAATTCATTTTGCACCCCACCTCACTCCTTCCCTTTTCCCCCCTATTGCCAAGATTGGTCGTGAAACCTTTGCTCGCAGAGGGGGGATTGTTATCTGATGATTCGACTATCCTTACTTATTAATCCAATAATCAGCAGGTGTTAATCCCCATTTCTCAAATATCGCTTTAACCTCACCGCTGCTCAAAGCCTGTGCGTAATATTGGTTAAACAAGGTAATGAATTCGGGATCTCCTTTAGCTATACCAAGCCCGTTCGCTACCGCTGTCTTGTCCGGAGAGTACTCGGGAACCAATTCAAGATTCAGATTCGGGTTTTGGCTGATCGCATAACTTGATACGGAGGAATCGACCAGAGCGGCCGCCAAACGTCCGCTTTCCACATCCGCCATGACATCCTGAATCGTAGGATAGACGTTCACCTTAACCTTGGAGCCGTCTGCTCCCTTGATATTATTGAGCGTATCAATCCATGTCGTGCCTTCATACGTCCCTGCCGCTTTACCGCCTAAGTCTTCCAGCGATTTGATATTTTGCGGATTTCCTTTCTTCACAACAAGTGCTTCTGGATTGTAGAACAGGATGTCCGTAAAGTCGATTTGTTCTTGGCGTTCAGCCGTTTTATACATTGCATCGCCCACGATTTGAATCCGGCCGCTTTGAATGGATGGGATAATGCTGCCGAATGGCATTGCAGTGGATCTAATCTCCGCATCGACATTCATATAATCCAAGAAGCCGCGAATAATATCAGGAACGATCCCTTCCGCTTTTCCTTCCGCCGTTACCGTAGACCAAGGTGCGTCATTGGAAGTTCCGATTTCGATTTTTTTGTTCTTAATAACTTCTTCCAATAATTTCGAGGTGACAGCTGGAGACGAGGACGCTTCCGTGTTGGAACCAGGATCAGAGGAAGTCGATGGAGCAGCGTTTGAAGCCGAAGGAGAGCTGGAAGAACTGGAGTTATCGTTATTACCGCACGCAGTAGCAAAAGCCGTACAAATTGCCAAGACTATAATCACCATGGATAGTTTACGCATTCTTATTCCGCCTCTCTGAGATGATCGGTATTTGAAATCTCTTTTGCCAATACTTCCATACCTTTCTCGATATGAGCCTTGATCAATTCTCCGACAAGTTCGTATTTTTTCGCTTGAATAGCCTCAACAATTTGGGTGTGCTCGTCCAATGAAGATTGAAGGTGGTCTCTCGAAGACGCATAAACATGCAGATAACGCAACGCTCTCTGCCTGAGCTGATCCGTCAAGGAACAGATATAGAGGTAACCTGAAGCGCGGTAAAGTACGTCGTGGAAACGTTCATCCAACTGAAGAAATTGCACCGAGTCTTGTTTTTCTACAGCAACTTTTTTTGCATCGAGCAGCCTTTTCAACTCCAGAATCTGGCCCAACTCGCACTTTCTTGCGCCTACTTTGGCAAGCATCGACTCCAGAGAAATACGTGCGCTATAGATTTCTACCAGATCCTCCATACTAAGCGGCGTTACCTTCGCGCCTTTATTGGACACATACGTGACCAACCCCTCCAAGGAAAGCCTGAGCAATGCTTGACGAACTGGCAAACGACTGCATTCCAGCTGCTTCGCGATCAAGGTTTGATCCACTGTATCCAGAGGTTTTAGTTTCCCCTGAATAATCTCATTTCGAATATAATGGTACGCTCGGTCATTCTTATCCTCATTCTTCACGTCAGATAATCTCCCTTCTTGTCAAGGTAATTTGCCCAGTCTTCTTAGTCACCCACTCCTCATTTAAAAAAATGGATCCAATTCGACGAAATTGTCACCATTTCTTCATTATTTGATAAAGTATAGAGTCTAAAGTTGTCGATAGTCAAGGTTTTATGTTAGATTATGTCACATTAATTCATAAAAATTGAGATTTTGAGCGTTAGTACACCTGCGATGTCATGTTTACTCACATGTTTAAGCCCGTAAAAATTTGTCGGATTGGATGCTGCATCTCCTATCCTATTGGAGACATATCCATAACTTCCATAACTTCCTTGGCTAAATAAAGAAAAGTCCCGATGATACAAATATCATCGGGACGGATCTTAATAGGAAATCTGCCCATGCCGTTTACAAACAAACGTTATCCAATGCCATGCCGCGCCATAGACGTCAAGAGCCTCCAACTTTCAAAAAAGCTGGGCTCTGCATAATCATACGATGTCGCTTCGGATCACACCGTAATAAACTTTATCATCATACTCGCCTGTCTCGCTGTAGTAGTAGCTTTTTCTTAGAATCCCTTCATATTTCATTCGAGCTTTCTGCAATACTCTTCCGGAAGATACGTTTCTTCCCCGATGAAAGGCCTGAACTCGATTCAACCCGGTTCGTTCAAATACAAATTGGATCACCGAAGCCAGCGCCTCCGTGGCAAAGCCCTGACCTTGGTACGACCTTCCAATGCAGTATTCGATATCCGCAACATGGTGAGCGCCATCCACATGACAAAAGGCAATTAGTCCAATGCACTCATTCTTCTCTTTAAGCACAACGGCCCACCTGTAAAAATCCTGTCTTGCATAAGACATCATCCATTTGTGCAGCAGCTCATTTACGGACTCGATCGTTTCGTACACGGGTTCACCGTAGTTTGCCTGAACTTCTTCATCGCCAATCCAGTTTCCAAGCATGCTCGCCGCATCCTGCATGACAAATGGCCTTAGTATAATTCTGTCAGTCTGGATGACTTGCGTTCCGGTATGCAAACCGCTTCCCCCTTTGACACGCCTGCCGTCACCTGAATCTGAAGATTCATGCCTTACTCCATCTTTGGATCAAACCGACATCCCGCTTGCCTTTGAGGATTCCTTGCGCTGTTCTCTTAGCAGAAAACCGCCCATTACCCCAAGTGCGGCGAACACAACCGGGATGATAAACCCGTAAGTATACCCCGCTCCGCTGGATACCGGTTGAAAATGATCCAGCACCTTCCCGTAGATGCTCGGGAGCAAGATCGCGCTGATAAAGCCTCCGGTATTCGCAAAGCCCGAAACGACGCCAACCTCTCGCATGGCAAAAGATTGACGAACAGCCGCAAACGTTAATGCGCTCGCCCCATTTCCATAGCCAATGATGAAGAACAGAACCGCAAGCATGAAGAAAGGCGGTTTCCCGCCAAATACCAGAAACGCTATCCAGCTGACGAGAACGACCAGATGAACAACCATATAGGGGCGCTTTATCGATTCCAGCCGGTTGGCAATCCAGGTGGTCAGGGAAGCACCAACAATCGCCCCGACAAGTCCGATCATCATGAGCTGGCTTACTTCCGAACGCGACATCCCGTACATCTGCATCCCGTAAGGAACCGCCCACGAGCCGATAAACCCGACATACGTGCCGACAAGCCCGAAATGGCAGAAAAAGGTGGCCCAGGCTTGCCGATCCGAAAATATCCTTTTTAACATCAAGAATGTTCTTACCCGCTCTTGTTCCGACTGAAGAACCGCCTCAGGATGGCCCTTGAAAAGCTGGTTGGGCCGCTTGACAAGTACGACATAAAGAAGAATCCCGCAAAGACAGAGTAAAATTCCGACTGTAAAAAATGGCGGCCTCCAGCCCGACCAGGCAATCCAGGCCGAAAAAGGATAAGTTGCCAGCAAGAAGCCCAGACTGCCCGCCATGCCTGCGAAGCCAAGCAATCCCACAAACTCTTTGACTCTAAACCATTGACCCAGGATTAGAACCAAATTGACCCAAATCGTCGCGTCCCCCATGCCTACCAGCGCCCGGGAAACTAACAGAACGAACTCGTTCGGCGCAGCGCTGTAAATTAAAGTGCCCAGACCATTCAGCAGCGCTCCTGCAATGAGGAACAGGTTAGGGCCGTAACGATCGGATAAAATCCCAATCGGAATTTGCAGGCTGGCATAGGCCAAAAATTGGATGCTGGTCAAAAGCCCGATGGTAGATGCCGATACATTGAAATCTTTCATCAATTGATCGGTAATTAATCCCGGCGCCGTCCTTTGACTTACAATCAGGAAATAGGTAAACAATACTGCTGTAAAAACAATCCACCGATATTTGCTATTTTGTTTGTCCAAGTATATTTCGCTCCTGCCTGACTCAGTATACTTGTATTTTACTATTCATTTTTCATTTAATATATGTACTTTTTTCACAAGCTGAAAAAACAAAACCGGAGATTCCGATGGAACCCCCGGTTCTTGCCAGTTATTCGCCCGTGAGAATGGCGTAGATTTTCCAGCTGTTGTCCGCCATTTTCTTCAGCATATATTGGCCGTCTGTCTTGATCGTGTCTTCATAGGTATTTTCGCCGTTCGATATTTTCATTTTGATCTCTCCATATACCGAATCCAATACCGCAAGACGGTCCGAACGCTCGGTAACGACGAAGGTTGGAGCTTTTACGACTTCAATGTCGATCGTTCCGCCCACGGCGGCCATTTGATTGATCTCGGTCAGGGAAGACATGTTGTAAGCGAACTGGTAGCCTGTGTAATACTTCAGAAAAATCCGCTCAAGATCATCATACTTCTTGTTTATCATAAGCTGCGTTTCTTCCTTGTCCGCTTTGGCGGCAAGATCAATCAAATCCTGTGCGGCCGGCAGGTTCCCCTGCTGCAGCTTCAGCGAGCGTTCCAGCATGACAACCGCTTGAGCGCGGGTAGCGCGGCTAAACGGCTTGAATTCGGTCTCGGTCATTCCGGTCACGATGCCGGCCTGACTGGCTTTTTGAATGGCTGTCTTCGCGTAATATTGTGGAACATCCGTAAAGGTTTTGGGTTGTCCGTCGAACTTAACGGTAGATGAAAAAGCGTTAACCACCATAACCGCAATCTCTCCCCGGGTGATCGGCCGGTCGGGACCGAATTCCGTAGGACTGATGCCGCCGACGACACCGAGCGAGCTGGCGATCCGGATCGGATCGGCGTACCATTTTCCAGCCTTCACGTCCGTGAAGGTTTTACCTTGCTGACTGCTGGTCAGACCGGCCGCATTCACAAGAATCGTTACGAACTCGGCGCGGGTGATATTATGATTCGGCTTTATGTAGATCGTGCCATCGGCATCGGCATAGCCGCTCAGCCAGTTGGCATTGACGAAATTATCCAGCGCGTCATAAGCCCAGTGGTCTTCAATGTCGGAAGGATAATACTTATCTAGAAGAGCAGACTCTTCTGCATGGGCGGACGCGGGAAAGCTCGCGGCAACCAATAAAAATGGTACTAAGAGGAAAAAAAACATTCGGTTCAACTTTGGTCTCATCTGGGATGTCCTCCTACTATTTCAAGTTCCGTCCTATAGAATAGCAGACTCATCTCAATATCTCTAACGGAAAAATCTGCAAACTGGAGCTTGGTGCATAAATCCCTTCATCTTATGTGACACTACTCCTTGTTATCCGAAAATTGAAGGAGGGTATAACCATGAATACGCAAAGAGCTCAAGAGATTGCGGCTTCGCCGATTATGGAAAATGTAACCTTTGAAGGGACGCCCATCTATATCCAGCATGTGGATGGAAACACCGGCATGGCCAGAATCTATCCTTTGAATCAGCCGGAAAACGAGCAAACGGTCCCCGTCGGAAACCTGATCGAGCATTAATCCGCCGCTTGCCTATGTTTTAAACTTTACCCACAAGAGGAGCACTTGAACAATTGGCCTTCTTGTGGGTAAAGAAAAGACAATGAAGATTTGACAAAAGCCCTGGCGTCATGCCAAGGGCCTAATTTATTTCCCACATTAGATTCATGGTCACATTTGACTCTCATACCCTGCTGTACTATATGTAAACATAGATAACATCAAAAAAAACAATTGGCGACCTGCAAAATTACGGTTTTACACGCTGATTATAACACTTCCCCTTCGCTTCACTTTCAAACCCCCGTTTTATGACTTCCCAAGACCTTCATAAACCGCTTCACAAAGATCTATCGTGAACTGGCCCGACATGCCTTCCAGCGCGGTATTGGTAAACGCCACGACGCTTATTTGCTTGACGGGATCAACGAACCAGGAATGCCCGTAAGTTCCGCCCATGCGCCAAGTTCCCGGCGATTCGGATGTTTGAGCGGCCACCGGATCTTTTAACACGGTAATACCTAACCCGAACCCGCGCCCTGGCCAGTAGGCCATTGGAAGATTGCCAATCTGGTTGGTGGTCATTTCCCGAACCAGCTTCTCCGGCAATAAAGGCGCTCCGCCTTTTCGCAGCGTTTCCAACAGCCGCATAAAGTCGCCCGCGCTGCCAACCATGCCAGCTCCGCCTGAAGGATACGCCGTTTGATCAAGCGCTCGGCCGGGAGCAAGCCTGAACCCCGAAGTACCTTCTATGAATGGAATGTGGTCAGAATCAAGCAGCCGGCGCGGCTCAGAAAAATCGTTGGCATAGGCAGCGGACAGCCTTAGGGGATCAACGGCAATAAACCCGGTATCCATCATGCCAAGGGGTTCAGTCACAAGAGAGCGAACGGCTTCGCCCAGCGGGGCATCGGCGGATCTGGCAATGACCGCACCGAGCACATCTGTTGCAATGGAATATTTCCACTGGGTACCAGGCTTATAGAGCAGCGGTACGGAAGCAATGCGCCGCAAATTTTCTTCCAATGAAATGCCAGCCTGATCCATACCGTCCGATACTCCGGCGTTCTCATATGAATCATGTTCCTTCTGGAAGAAACGGTAGGTCAACCCTGCCGTGTGAGTCAACAAATGCCGAATGGTGATGGCAGCAAATTCGCCATTTTGCAAACGGGGGCGAAACTCGGGCAGCCATCTGTCCACGCGGTCATCCAACCCCAGACGGCCTTGCGATACAAGCACCAGGGCAGCCGTGGAAACGATCGGTTTGGATACGGAAGCAAGCCGGAATAGAGTATTATTTTGCATGAACCGGTTGTGTTCACGATCTGCATATCCGGCAGCACGGTTATAACACTCCATTCCGTTAAGCGTAACTTGGACAACAGCGCCAACCAGCCTTTTTTCGGCAAGTGTACGATCAATGACTTCATCTATATGTGCCTGCAGCGCTTCTGTATCTCTCTTATTTAGTTCGTATTTGCTCATTTGCAGCCATCCTTTCTAACTTTCATAAATTAATTAAATCACTCATTTTACATATCAGAATCAATCCATTATGATAATTACACAGAGCAATAAAAGAAATTTTCTTTAAATGACCTTAATTTTAAAGGAGGATATTCATAATGGATCATGTGGACAAGCAAATCCTCTTCCATCTTCAAAATCAGGCAAGAATTTCAATGACAGAGCTGGGTAAAAGCGTGGGTTTGTCCCAGCCTGCCGTAACGGAACGGGTCAGACGAATGGAAGAAAAAGGCGTGATCGAAGAGTATCGCACAATCATCAATCCTGAAAATATTGGAAAAAACACAGCAGCCTATATGTTATTTCGGACTAGAGACTGCTATGCCTTTCTTGATTTCGTCCGTACATCTCCCCATGTTGCCGAGTGCCACCGCATCAGCGGAGAACACAATTATTTATTAAAAGTACAGACCGACTCTACACGCGCTCTCGAAGAGTTTGGCAATCAGTGCGACAAGTATGGAACCTATACGATCCTGATTGTCATGTCTTCACCGATCGATTATAAATTTCTCATTCCTTCTCTCGAAGAAGTGTAAGGAAATCCGTATTCTTGTGCCCGCCAGACAACAAGCAGTGCGAGGAGCAGCAGCAGAAACAAGGCCCACGGAAAGGATCGAACGCCTAGGGTTTCGAGTAAAATAGCGCCGATTATCCCGCCACCGCCGATGGCCAGATTCCATACTGTCACCAGCATCGATTGAGCCGTATCCGCATTCTCGCCAGCTGCGTCAGCTATTGCCGTCTGCAGCAGTGTAGCCGCTCCGCCAAACGTAAGTCCCCAGACCGATACCGCTAAATAAATCACAACGGGCTGACTGCTTGTGCCAAGAAGAAGGGATGCTAATGCGAAACCCGCAAGGCTGATCAATACCAATAAACGCTGCATACGATCAATCAACAGTCCGATTATCCAGATTCCGGCAACCGACGTAACACCGAAATTAAGCAGCATCAAGTCAACACGCCGGGCAAGTCCGGCCTGGGCAAGGTAAGGCGCAATATACGTGTACAAAATGTTATGAGACAACACCCATGCCAGTACTACAATCAATACGGGCCGCACCCCCGGCAAGATGATGACTTGGCGAAGGGGGAGTCTCTTATCAGCGGCCTGACCAGAGAAGTCCGGCATCTTCCAGAGCACCCAAGCAATGAGTAGCGCCGCCAGCAGCGACATGATGGCAAAAACAGAGCGCCAGCCAATAAGAACGCCGAGGAATGTTCCGGCTGGAACACCAAGCGCTAGAGCGAGAGGTGTGCCGACCATCGCCACCGCCATGGCCTTACCTTTGAGGATATCGGGCACCATACGCCGGGCATAGCCTGCTGTCATTCCCCACAAGACACCTGCAGAAACTCCAGCCAAGAAACGGGCAACCAGAGTCAGCATATAGATAGAGGATAGTGCAGTAACGCTGTTGAACACGAGAAAACCGATAATACACAGCAAGAGAAGCGGCCGCCTCCTCCAACCTCGTGTTGCGGTTGTTAAGGGAATTGCGGCGAGCAGGGAGCCGATTGCATACGAAGTGACAAGCTGGCCGGCAGCCGCCTCCGAGACTCCAAGTCCCCCGCCGATCTGGGGAAGCAAACCGGCTGGAAGCGTCTCTGTGAGGATACAGATAAACCCTGCCATGGCAAGGGCTAATAATCCGGCCCACGGAAGACGAGCAGAAGAAACTCCGCTCGCGGCCCTTTGCGTTGCTGATGTCAAATAAGGACTCAATATCAATCACCTCCTGTCATTTGTGCGGATTCATCAATCCGCTGTAGAGCAAGCAATCGCTCAGTCCAGATAAGTTTACAAAATGAATTGGTTATTTTACATACATCAATCAAGGTATATTTACACTTTTAGCTACAGTATTAAATTTAGTTTTCAGTGTTATCCTTTAATTTAAAACTCTGATATTTCATACTCCTTTAACGTGGTCAAAAGTCTTTGTATAAAATAAAAAGACCTCTGCATTCAGAAGGTCTTCAGTCATTGTGGGGCGCCTTGTGGGGTCAAGCCCTTAATCGCATCATTGGAGGCGAATTCGATCTACTTTAGGTGTCGCGGTTCCTGCAATACGACGCGATAATCGATGATATTGCCGTATCGGTCCGATTCAATACCCGAAATGGCCTTTTCTGGAAGATAACGATTCAATCGTTCGAAAATAAGCAACAATAGGTCACATCCCTTTGCATGTCACGCCGAGGGTGATGTTATGCAAACGCTGAAGCAGGTTTCGCTTGTCTTAAAAGATTCCCCAACAGGATAAACCCGGCAGAAGTTAAAGCGGAACCCGCAATAACGAATATTGAGGCCGCGCTACTCGTGTAACCCGCTGCAGCAAAAACAATCGTTCCAAGAATCAGAAATATACCAGCTTGCTTGGCGTGAGTTCCCGATTTTATTAACTGGACGCCAAGAATCAACATACCGAAGACAAACAGAAGCGGACCAGAGGTTACAATCCACTGTATCTCAGGAGCCTTAAGTACCGCTGCGGCTGCTGTGCTCGAAACGCCTACTATCTCAACGAGAACAATCACCGACACGAACATCGTGCCAAATGTTGAGAATAGTAGACTGAGCATACCGAATCGTCTTGTTCTCGTATGGTTTTCGTAAATGGATATCAGGGCAAATACCATCATCAAATGTGCAACCAATACGAGGTTCTTGGCAATCACAATTAAGGTGACGCTCGATGAAATCTCTTCGAGTAAATGCGCGGCAAACAGAAGCAGTCCCTATACGATGGAAGCAAAGCTTCCGAATTCACGAATGGATACGTTAAGATTCATGAATAATTCCTCCCTTAAGTTAATTAACAAACTAATGATATTAGTTTTATTTTAAACTAATTACATTAGTTTATCAAGCGGTTTTTCATTTTCTTAATTTAAGCCGATGAACTGCTGTCTTACCTCAAAAAAAATAGACCGCCCTCGATAAAGATAAAGGTAGCGATCTATTTCTGCCATCCGAAAAATATTAATTACTTTGCCATATGGGTTTGTATCATCGTGTTGCACCGATTGACAAAATCCAAGATGACGGATAATTCTTCATCTGAATATTTACATAAAATTTGAATCGTATCGTTCAAGGCAGCTTCAAATTTGGCGTCGATATGTTGTAATTTTGATGGAACTTTGTGAACAAGAACTTTTCTTTTATCCTCCGGGTCCTTCTCCCGCTTTACATATCCAGCTTTCTCCAGCCGATTGATTATTCCGGTCACTGCACCTGTCGTCAACCCGGTATAATCTGTAATTTGTCCTGCCGTTAGGGGGCCGTTTCGTATGATGTGATCCAAACATTTATGATCTGTAGCGTTAAGACCGTACGATTCCGCAATGGATGTGTCAAACAATATGGTATTTGTGCTGTTTTGGCGTAATGCGGCAAGAAGCTCTCGTTGAATTGGAGAGAGGGCAGAAAGTTTGCTTGACATAAATACCAGCTCCGAATATGATTTATTTATCTTAGTTTAGTAAGATAAGATATATGGTACGATTATAACACATTTCAATCTAACAGAAAATTTTAATGGAGATGTGAACAGATGTCTACAGTATGGAACAAAAGATTGTTGAAGTTGGGAATTATTGCTCCGATTTCCCTTAATGTTGTAGCTACAGTTGACGCATTGACAAGACCAGAATTCAACCCTGTTCGCCATTGGATCAGTCATCAGAGTCTGGGCGAGCGAGGCTGGCTTGGGACATGGAATCTGCTTCTCTCCGGAACGTTGATTATCGTTTTTGCCATCGTGCTTAGATTAACCATTCACTCAGGCAAGGGCGCGGTGTGGGGCTCCATTTTTATGGGAACGTTCGGATTAGGGTTGCTGATCGCTGCCTTATTCCCCATAGACCCAGGGCTGGACTGGCCTCCCGGTATACCGGCAAGCCGCAGCGTATCAGGCCAAATCCACGATATCGGAGGAACGATGGTATTTGGTTCATTAATTGCCGTTTGCCTTGCCATGTCAAGTAAATTCAAGGAAAGCCCTGATTGGAAAAGATGGAGAATTTATTCCATTCTCTCGGCAGTCGCCGTATTCGCATCTTTTGTTCTATGCAGCGTTTTTGTTGCCTTGGACTTCTCCAATGTGATGCCGAGTGCGCCAAGCGGTCTCTTTGAACGGATTTCTATGGCTGCAGGGTGCCTGTGGATCGTGCTTCTAACCCTTCGTCTACTGGATAACAAGTAAATCAAAATATCAACGAAAGAGGAGATTCTATGAACCAGGAAGTGACCGACTTTATTAACAATGTAAATCAATCGTGGCAGGCCAATGTGTGCAACCAGCTTCGACAGATCGTACACGTATCGATTCCGGGTGTAGAGGAACGGATTCAATACCGCAAACCTCATTTTTTGAAAAATGGCAAATATGCTGCTGTGATCACGACAGCAAAGGAAACCGTAAGTTTTACAATCTTTAACGCCGCTGGTCTCATATTGCCGGATGGTTTGTTTGAAGGCCCTTCTGAAAGAAAGACGATCAAAATCCGTGATGGTCAGACGGTTGACTACGAACTATTGACGAAGCTCTTGGAACAAGCGTCCAGTTCCTTGTGAACCATTCTTTTTTCAAAATAAGGAGGCTTATATATGCAAGCTGTTACAACTAAGCCTGGTACGCCGATCTCACAAACCGCTGCGCGATTTTCATGGGCGGCAGCCGTTTTGTCCCTGATATTACTTGCCGCTCTGCACTTCTTGAAACCGGAGTTTGATCCTTCGTGGCGAATGGTTAGCGAATATGCGATTGGGCGTAACGGCTGGGTCATGGATATCGCGTTTCTTTCCTTATCGGTTAGCTGTGTCGCCTTATTCGTTGCGATCCGCCCGCAAATACGGACTACCGGCGGTTATATCGGGCAGACTTTACTGTTGATTAGTGCAGCCGCTATTGCCACTGCAGCCTTTTTTACCATTGATCCCATAACGGCAAGCAAGGATGCCTTGACAACACATGGCAATCTTCATGGTTTAGCGTCTATGATCGGCAACCCCGGCCTTACAATTGCTGCTATACTCATTAGCCGGAGTTTGATTCCCGAGCAATCTTGGTCCCCGTCCCGGCGATTGCTTCTATGGACGTCCAACCTAATTTGGATATGTCTTCTGTTGATGCTATTGACTTTAGCCGTCACACTCCCGCAAAGCGGAGGTAAGTTCGGTCCGAACGTGCTAATCGGATGGCCCAATCGGCTTCTAATGGTAGCATATTGTACATGGCTGATGTCGGTCGCTTGGCACGCGTTAAAGTTGTACAGTCAAAGATCCTAACAGAATACAAAAATTGAAACCAAAACAAAAGAACGGCATCGCTGCCGTTCTTTCTTGTATGGACTCTCAGGGACTCGAACCCTGGACCAATTGATTAAGAGTCAACTGCTCTACCAACTGAGCTAAGAGTCCATATAATATTTTTGGTGGAGCCTAGGGGGATCGAACCCCTGACCTCATCGCTGCCAGCGATGCGCTCTCCCAGCTGAGCTAAGGCCCCATGTTATCTAAATCCGATATGTATGCATCGGCTTCTTGGTGTCTTCTGCAGCATCATGTCTCGCAGCCGACTTCTATATCATATAAAATTACGGGCTATGTGTCAACAGTTATTTTAAAAAATATTTTGCGGGACATGCACCGGATTGTCATCCGGTGGAGTAAGGAGAATGGAGAGTGGACAAACTGTAAAGCCTGGGCTTACAGTCCGTCCGTCTCTGAAGGATTTTTGGACAAGAGGGCCTTTAATTCCTTCATGAACATACTGATGTCTTTAAACTGGCGATATACGGATGCGAAGCGGACATAAGCCACCTCGTCCACCGGGTAGAGCTGCTCCATGACAAGCTCGCCGATCTGCTGGCTATCGACCTCGGCTACCGCGATGCCGCGCAGCGATTTCTCGACCTCGGAGACGATCATCTCGAGCCGCTCGACGGATACGGGGCGTTTTTCGCAGGCGCGGATGAGGCCCCGGAGTATTTTGTCGCGGCTGAACTCTTCGCGGCTGCCGTCCTTTTTGATAACGATCAGTGGAGTCTCTTCCACCATCTCGAACGTGGTGAAGCGCCGGCTGCACCTCTCGCACTCCCGCCTGCGGCGGATCGATTTATTTTCATTGGCTGGACGTGAATCGAGCACTTTGGTGTTGGTATGGTCGCAGTATGGGCATTTCATGATCCGATCACTTCCTTTGCAAAGATTATAGGTTTTACTTTTCCAGAAAACACCTTTAATTATGAGTTATGAATGTTGCATGTCCGGCACATAATACAGTTACCAACCGATAGGAGGTGAACAGAAATGGCACAAGCAAGCAATGGTCAATCCAGCACCAATAACCTTGTCGTACCAAGAGCGAATGCAGCTTTGGAGCAACTGAAATATGAAGTTGCTCAAGAACTTGGTATCACTCTTTCTCCGGATGGATATCAAGGCAATAAAACTTCTTATGAGAACGGTTCGATCGGGGGTTACATTACGAAACGTCTTGTAACCCTGGCTGAACAACAACTGGCAGGTCAATTCCAATAATCTGCCCAAATAAGCTTGCCGAAGAAGTGCTGAACGGTCCGAAGCGGCTGTCGGCACTTCTTTTCTCGTGAACGGCCAACACTAAAAGATATTTCCGTAAATCTCCGTATACTGATTGTAATAGTAAATCACGCGCTGCACATAGTGGCGGGTTTCACCGAACGGAATGCTCTTGATGTCCTCTTCGCTTCCGTTCCAAGAGCCTTCCTTAAGCCAACGTTGCACCTTGCCGGGACCTGCATTATAGGCCGCAATGACCGCTGTACGGTTGCCGTCAAACTCATCGGATAAGGTATGCAAATACCAGGCGCCCAGCTCGATATTGGCAGAAGGCTCATTCTTCAGCCTGCTCATCGAGACATCAGGGAGCTTGGCCTGTTCGAGGGCCCATTTGGCGGTATCCGGCATAAGCTGCATCAGCCCGATGGCTCCCTTTTTCGACTCGCGTCCGGTCTTGTAGTTCGTCTCTACCCGAATGATGGCCGCAATGAGATAAGGATCAACCTCATATGTGGAGCTGTGCCTGCGGATTTCTTCCTTATAATAGATCGGGTAGAACCAGGACATCCAATTGGTGCTGAGAAACAGGATTGCCGTAAAGCCGAGGAACAGCAGCAGCAGAACTCTTTTTTTACGAAGCCAATTTAGCATGGCAGACCCAGCCTGTCCCACAAAACGGCGATCTGCCGCTCAGTGTCGGCCACATCCCCGCTGTTATTGATGACAAAATCCGCTTTGGCGCGCTTCAGCTCGATATCCATTTGCGAATCCAGACGGGCTTCCGCCTGCTCCCGCGTCAGTCCGTTTCGTTTTATCAAGCGCTCAAGCTGTATATCGCGCGGCACATAAACGACCAAAATCCGTTCAAACATATCCTCCTGTCCCGACTCGTAGAGCAGCGGAATATCGGCAATAACCAGACGTTCCGGCGCTTCCCGGTCGAAGGCCTGCATCCGTTCGCGGGTTATCCGGCGGATGGCCGGATGTGTCATTCCATTCAGAGCCTTGAGGGCTTCAGGATCATTAAATACAATTTCCCCCAGCTTGGTGCGGTTTAGCGTTCCGTCAGAGAGCAATATCCCCTCGCCAAAATACTTCACAACGGCGGCCAGCACCTCGTGTCCGGGGAGCATGACCTCCCGGGCAATGGCGTCGGCGTCGACGACCTTTGCCCCCTTCTCGGCGAGAATGGCGGACACGGTGCTTTTTCCGGAGGCAATTCCTCCGGTTAAGCCCATAATCATGTTTTCACCTCATAACAGCTTCAATATTCCTATGGCAATCAAGAGCAGAGCCGGCAGCACCGAGGCGCGCTTCATCCAGACGCTTCCGGCAAAACGCAGTCCCGTGTTCAGCCCCAGAACCAGAATGCTGCCGCTGAACAGGGCGATCACAAGCGACGTCCAGAGCGGATTAAATCCGAGGAGCGCGGCCCCGAGGCCCGCCCCGAAAGCGTCGAGCGAAAGCGCAATGCCCAGAACGAGCGCCTCTGTAGAGGAGATGCTGCCCGATTGGTCCATGTCGGCTGAAGACGGCGTACGCAATATTTGAATGACAATTCCCAGTCTTCGAAGCTCCCAGGAAAATACTGCCGAGCTGTCAGGCTCTGCTTTCGCTGCTCCATCCGCCAAAGCCGGAAGCTCCTCGCTGTCTTTGGCGACGGTTCCGAGGGCGGCCTCATCATCCGGCTTCCCCTCCTTCTGCATCATCAGCTGCACCAAAGACCAGCAGCCCATCAGAAGTATGATAACCGCCCCGAACAGGGAAGCGAGATGCGGTGAAACGATTTTGGCCAGCAGCGAGCCAACCTGCATCGACACACACATCACAACACCGGAACAGAACGAGATGATGAGAACGGAAAGCAGAGGTATTTTCAATTTGCGCAATCCGTATGTAATGCCGACACCGAAACCGTCCAGACTCAGGGCAAAAGCCAGCAGCAGCAGCGAAAAAATGGGGCTGATCACCCGCAATCCCTCCCGTTGAAGAACCTGCGCCTCCGTAACCACCGGGAAGCGGCCGTTCGCAATTGTAGCATTCTTCACCCAGTATATGGGCGGGATGGGCTATGAGTGTCAACCTTCATGAAAAATCGTGAAATCTGAAGAAAACCGGCGCAAATCAATCCGGTATTAACATCAGGTTCAAGTTAAAAGCGGCGGCTGGCAGCTTGGGCAAAAATGGGTGCCCCGTCCCCCTACTACGCTTTTCTCCACCTTCGAACCGCAGGTGTAGCAGATGGCGTCTTTGCGCCCGTATATCCGCAACTGATGCTGGTACGAGCCGCTCTCGCCCTGCCCGTTCACGTACGACTTCACGGAGGAGCCGCCGGCATTCACCGCTTCCGACAGCGTAGAGACAATCGCCTGATGAAGACGACTGAGTTCCTCTGCGGAGAGGGATTTGGCGCTTCTCTTCGGATGAATGCCGGCCAGATGCAGGGACTCATCCACATAAATATTGCCGATGCCGACCACATATGCCTGATTGAGCAGCAGGGGCTTGATTTTTGTATTTTTCCCGGCAGCCAGATCCTTAAACGCTTCGATTGTAAATTCCGGACTCAGCGGCTCCAGTCCCAGCTTGTTCAGCGGGGGGAGCTCAAGATCCTCTCCGGGCAGAAAAAGATCCATCGTGCCGAACTGCCTTACATCCGTATAGCGAAGCTCGGTTCCATCGTCAAAGTAAAAAATAACATGCGTATGCTTATCTAAAGGCTCTCCCGCCGCAAACAATCCGTACCGCCCTTCCATCCGCAGATGGGAGACGAGCACCAGACCGTCCAGCAGAAAGCGCAAAAATTTGCCGCGGCGCTCCACACGTTCGATCGTATGGCCTTCCAGTAACGTCTCAAATATTCGAATATCGTCCGGCCGCCGGATAATGCGGGGCAGACGAACGGTGACTTTGTGTATCTTTTTTCCTTGCACCAAGGTGTTCAGTGTTCTCTTGACGGTCTCTACTTCCGGTAATTCCGGCATGATGTCCTCACCTCTACTCCATTATACCGGATAAGCAGGGGACGCGGGACCTTTATTTCGCTTCATACCAGTCTGCCCCGTAACTGACCTCTGCCTTGAGCGGAACGGACAGCTGCAGCGCGCCTTCCATGACCTCGGGCACAAGCTTCTTCATCGTCTCCAGCTCTTCCTCCGGCACCTCGAATACCAATTCGTCATGTACCTGCAGCAGCATGCGGCTCTTCAGCCTCTGCTTGAACAAGGCCTGGTCCATATGGATCATCGCCAGCTTGATGATATCGGCAGCGGTCCCTTGAATCGGTGTGTTCATCGCTGTCCGTTCTGCGAAGGAACGCAGGTTGAAGTTGCTCGCATTGATCTCGGGCAGGTAGCGGCGGCGTTCCAGCAGCGTGGTGACATAGCCCGATTTGCGCGCTTCCCGGACAATCTCGTCCATGTAGCGGCGCACGCCCTGGAATACCTCGAAATATTGCTCGATGAATCTTGCGGCTTCCTTCCGGGTGATATTCAGGTTCTGGGAAAGCCCGTAATCGCTGATGCCGTACACAATCCCGAAATTAACCGCCTTGGCGGAGCGGCGCATGTTGGCGTCTACCGCATCGGCAGGCACGCCGAATACGTCCATAGCCGTCTTGGTATGAATATCCATGTCATGCAAAAAGGCTTCCTTCAGCCTTGCGTCGTCCGAAATATGCGCAAGCACCCGCAGCTCAATCTGCGAATAGTCAGCCGCGAGAATCGACCAGCCCGGCTCGGAGGGCACGAAAACTTTACGGATTTTGCGGCCTTCCTCCAGCCGGATCGGAATGTTCTGCAGGTTGGGGAACTGGCTGCTCAGCCGTCCGGTCGCCGCGATCGTCTGGCGGTAGAAGGTATGGACCTTGCCCGTGGACGGGGCAATTTCCTTGAGCAGCCCCTCCACGTAGGTGGACTGCAGCTTGGCAAGCGTGCGGTACTGCAAAATATTCCGCACGATTTCATGGTAAGGCTCCAGCTTCTCCAGCACTTCGGCATCTGTGGAGTAACCGGTCTTCGTCTTCTTGATGACAGGCAGACCCAGCTTGTCGAACAAAATCTCCCCGAGCTGCTTCGTCGAATTCAAATTGAATTCCGTGCCGGCGATTTCATAGATTTGCTCAACAAGACCGGAGATCGTGCCTTCGAACTCCCGTCCCAGCTCCTTAAGTCCGTCTGTGTTGACGGAAATCCCCTGCTTCTCCATGTCCGCCAGAATGCGCGACAGCGGCATTTCGAGATCGTGGAACAGCTTAGGCATGGCTGTATCGGCCAAATCCTTCTCCTGCTTCGGCACAAGTCCAAGCACAGCCGCGCTCTTGGCAGCGACATGCGCGCTCAGAATGTCCAGCTCCGGCACCTTGTATTTCGCTCCCTTGCCAAATACCTCCTCGTCCGGCGCAAGGCGCGGCAGGCCGTATTTGGCAACAAGGTCGCTGAGGTTCTGGTTCGCCTCGGTTGGGTCGAGCAGGTAAGCGGCGAGCTGCACATCATGCGCCGCTCCGGCAAAAAGAATGCCCTGCCAGTGCAGCGCCAAATCGGCACGGTGCAGATCATAGCCGTTCTTCGGCGCCTGCTCGTCGGCAAGCCAATCGCGCAATGCCGCCGCCGCTTCGCTCTTAAGCAGCTCGAACGGCACAAAATAATGCCGCTCCGGCGTCGACACCGAGAGACCGATCACTTCTGCCCGGTGCGGGTTCTCGCCGTTCGTCTCGATATGCAGCGCCTTGACATCCTTGAGCGCGGCCGCAAGCGCTTCAAGCTCCGCTTCGCCTGCAATGACGATGTCCAGGTCGACGGCTTTGGGAGCGGTCTCTTCGTTCACAGGAGCGCTCCCGCTCAAAGACAGCCGCTCCAGCAGCGACTTGAATTCCAGCTTCGCCAGCGCGGGACCGGCACTGTCGCTCTTCAGGCCGTGAAAGGCCATGTCTTCCCAGGAATGCGTCAGCGGCACCTCGCGGAATATGGTTGCCAGCTTTTTGCTCATTATGGCGTCTTCCGCATGCGCCTCCAGCTTTTCCTTCATTTTGCCTTTCAGCTCGCCTGTTCCCGCAAGCACGCCTTCCACCGAGCCGAACTGGTGCAGGAGCTTGAGCGCGGTCTTCTCACCGACACCCGGCACGCCGGGAATGTTGTCACTCGCATCGCCCATCAGGCCCTTAAGGTCGATGATCTGCTGCGGCGTCAAATCATATTTTTCACGGATTTGCTCCGGACCGTACAGCTCAATATCGGTAACCCCTTTACGGATCAGCGCGATGGTCGTATGCTCCGACGCCAGCTGCAGCATATCCTTATCCCCCGATACGATCATCACCTGACGCCCCGCCTCATCTGCCTGACGGGAGATGCTGCCAATGATGTCATCCGCCTCATAGTTCTCGATCTCAAACTGCGAAACGCCAAGATCGCGCAGCAGGTCCTTCAGCAGGGGGAACTGCTCCGACAGCTCCGGCGGAGTCTTCTGTCGTCCCCCTTTGTACTCCTGGTAGCCCTCATGCCGGAAGGTGATCTTCCCCGCGTCGAAAGCGACGATCAGATGACTCGGCTTGTGTTCCTCGATGAGGCGCAGCAGCATCGTCGTAAAGCCGTATACGGCATTTGTCTGCTGGCCCGCCGTATTGGTCAGCGGAGGCATGGCGAAGAATGCGCGGTAAATTACATTATTTCCATCTATTAGAATCAGCTTGTCCATTATGCACCTCGTCTTCAATAGCTTATCCTTAACATCTTACCACATGGTCATAGCCCCACAAAGTGCCGCGTCGGCTTCAAGGGGATATAAAAGAAGAAAGCGCCCGGCCGCCTGACGGCAGCGGTGCGCTTTCTTCTTTTATATAGGTTCCGTGTTTCCGGCGCCGCTTACGGGCCGATTCTACCGGTTCAAATCCGGACGCTTGCCCGTTACCAGATAAACGACGCTTTCGCCAATATTGGTTGCATGATCAGCGATACGCTCGATGTACCGTCCGACCAGCGTCAGCAGCATCGCCTGGGATACGGCATCAGGCTTCTTGATCATGTAGGAGTACAGCTCATTGATCATCGCGCTGTACAGATGATCGACCTGATCGTCATCCAGCGCCATTTTATGCGCCAGATCGGTGTTCTCGTCCAGATAAGCTGTAATCGCTTCCGTCGTCATGAGCTTGACAATTTCCGCCATACGCGGAATATCTACCAGCGGCTTGATCAGCTCCTGGCCCTGAATGCGCAGGGTTACCTTCGCTACGTCCAGCGCAAGATCTCCCATCCGCTCAAGATCGCTCGATATTTTGAAGGCTACGATAATTCTTCGCAAATCCTTGGCTACCGGCTGCTGCGTTATGATGAGACGCGAACCGATATCCATAATCTTCTCTTCCATCGCATTGAGATGAACGTCAGCTGCGACGATTTCCTGCGCCCGGGTTGTATCCTGATGCTGAAGAGAAAGCACGGCGCCTTCCAGCGCGTCGATAACATGCTCGCCCATTTCACGCAAAAGGCTCCGGAGCTCCTCAAGGTTTTTATCAAATTCCAATCTTCGGATCATAAAGTAATGGCTCCTCCTCGAATCTATAGGTCTTCCGTCAGACTAAGAACCGCATTCCCTTACGGGAAGCCGCATTTAGCCGAATCTGCCGGAAATATAATCTTCGGTGCGCGAATCTTTCGGATTCGAGAATAACTGTTCCGTGTCAGCTGATTCGACAATCACGCCGTTCAGGAAGAATACAGTCTGGTTCGATACTCTCGCCGCCTGATGCATATTATGCGTGACCATGACGATAGTATACCGGTCCCGCAGCTCCTGAACCAGCTCTTCGATCTTCTGCGTTGAAACGGGGTCAAGCGCCGAGGTCGCTTCATCCATCAGCAGGATGTCAGGCTGTACGGCAAGCGCTCTGGCAATACATAACCGCTGCTGCTGTCCGCCGGACAGGCTCAGTGCGGATTTCTTCAAAAAGTCTTTGACTTCGTCCCACAAGGCCGCCTGCCGGAGACTTTGCTCCACCAGTTCGTCAAGCTGAGCCTTAGGAGGGCTGCCGTGCAGACGGGGGCCGTAAGCAACATTATCGTAAATCGATTTCGGAAAAGGATTCGGCTGCTGAAAAACCATGCCTACCCGCTTGCGCAGGGTTTCCACCTCGATGCCGCCTCCGTAAATGTCCGTGCCCCCGATCAGGACCTTGCCTTCGATCCGGGTTCCCGGAATCATGTCGTTCATCCGGTTCAAGGTGCGGAGCAGCGTTGATTTCCCGCAGCCGGACGGCCCGATGAACGCGGTAACGGCCTTCTCGGGTATCTGCAAATCCATGCCCTTGAGCGCATGAAAGGATTCGTAGTAGAGATCCAGCTTTTCTATATCAATGATGGTTTGCTTTTCTATGTCAACTGTGGACTTCATTATAGGTGTCTGTCTCCTTCTCATCACTCTTCGGAGCTATTATATGCTCTGTTTGTAAATGCCAGTCCAGAGAATTGTTAACGCTCTGTAAAATCATTCATCGCAAGCAATCTCCCTTTGACCTCCAAAGCCCGGTCCGCACTCTCCCGCGCCAACCGGCACGCCGTCTCATCTGCTTGCTCCACGGTAGAAACTGCGGATTTCAAGTTTGAGAAGAGTTCCTTCGCGGCCGTCACTTCCTCCGCACTGCCGCCGATATCGCCCGCTGCGGCTCCGGTAAGCTCCGCCGTGCGGGCGGCCAGCTCGCCAATCTTGCCAAGCAGCGAAGAAATGCTGACCGTCAAACTGCGGGTATGATGGGCGAGCGAGCGCACTTCCCCCGCCACGACCTGAAATCCCCGCCCATGCGCCCCGGCATGAGCCGCCTCAATGGAGGCGTTCAGCGCAAGCAGCTCGCTGGTCTCGGCAATCCCGCTGATCTCTGCCGTCAGAGAAGCGATCCCCGACACATTATTAAGCAGCTCTTGTACCTGGCTTCGCTGTTCATTCATTCGATCCTCGACACGCAGATACGAGTTATGTACATGGTCCAGCTTCCCGGAGCCGGCCGTGATCCAGTGCTCCATCCGGCTGCATTCTGCCCGGGCCGCCTCTGCAGCGGATGCCGCTAATTTCAGGGCCGACTCCATTTCGCCAACATGAACACTGCTGCCTTCCACGGCCAGGCGGCGCTCCTGCTCCGCCCGATCCTGCAGCCGGCCGGAGAGTGCCATTAAATCCCTTACGGTCAGAGCGCCTTTAAGTCTTCCTTCCTCCGTTACCAGGACGCAGTCGTAAAACCGCTCTTCCGTTCGCCGTAAAGCCTGGCCTATCAGCTCGGTAGGCGATACCTTGCTGTCAACCATAAGAGCTTCCTTATCCGCAAAACGGGACGCCGGATGAGCATAGAATAATTCCGCGGAGAACCTTCCCGACAGATGGCGATGAAAAGCGTCTCGCATCAACAAGCCGACAGGGCGCCCCTCCCCATCCGTTACGACAATGCACGGAGCATTCGGATAGTCGCGAAATACCGCAAGCGCCTCAAAGCAGCCGAGCTCTTGATCGATTTCCGGAACGGAGAGACAGTAGTCCATAAGCGATATGTTTAAAGGGCGGCCTGACGGATGGTCCTGTTCAAGGGATGACACAGCTTCCGTCTGCCCAGCTTCGCTTTTATACCGGGATATCTGATCATTTGGTCCCATTTCCTGCTGTGTTAGCACAGGCTTGTCTGTACCCGTCCGGCCTGCTGCTCCGGTCCCCTTCGTTCCACCCAGTCTGTTCTCGTTCTCCTCAACCGATATGAGTAACTGCACGCCCATTCCTCCCGCATGACCTTAATGCTCATAGCGTATCAGCCGATTGTCATGGCAATATTTACTTTCCGTTAAAGAAATGTGAAGGAAGTCCTAGAAAAAAAGAACCCCGGGCCTAGTTAAACGACCGGAGTTCTCTGCTTGTTGACAACCAGCTTGTAGCCGACACCGCGGATGGAGTCGATATGGACCGATTCGGGGTCCAGCTCCAGCTTCTTGCGCAGCGAACTGACATGCACATCCACCGTACGCTGGCCGCCGATGTAATCGAATCCCCACACGGCGTTCATCAAATCGTCCCTTGTCAGCACCACGCCCGGCTTCCGGGCCAGATACAGCAGGACTTCGAATTCTTTGGGGCGCAGATTGATGCTCTGGCCGCCCAACGTAACCTCGTACCGCTCAGGGTAAATTTCCAGCTGTCCCAAAATAATGGTGGAACCTGTTGTTCCCGTGGTAACCGGAGCTTCTTCGGTAACGCCGGATACGCGCCGAAGTACGGCGCTGACCCGTGCGAGCAGTTCGGATACACCGAAAGGCTTCGTCATGTAATCATCGGCTCCCGATTTCAGCCCCCGGACCACATCATCTTCGGTATTCTTGGCCGTAAGGACGATGATGGGCGTTCGGATCCCCTGGCCGCGCAGTTTGTCCAAAATGTCAATTCCGTTCATCCCCGGCAGCATGAGATCCAGCACAATCAGATCAAAATGCTCCTTGACCGCACGGTCATACCCCGTCGTTCCATGATCCTCATGCGCGACCTCGTAGCCTTCCTGCACCAAATTATACGACAGCAGCCGGGCCAGTGTAGGTTCGTCTTCGATGACTAGTAATCGTTGTGCCATAGGTTCCCCCGTCCTCCAAATTTGTGACAAGCCTATCATATCATCGGAATGTTAACCTGGTGTAAAACTCATTTTAATTTAAATGGCATTGTCCTGCAAAAGCGGCAGCTCCAGAGTAAACGTCGTTCCGATGCCAAGGTCGCTTTCTACGGAAATCGCTCCCCGGTGCAGCTCGACCAGATGCTTGACG